>JBJOMZ010000014.1:0-33517 GCA_046052105.1 Verrucomicrobiota bacterium
TGTTCTTGGTTGGTCTGGTTGTTCATTTGTTTCTTTTGACCAAGCCATCTTGACCTTCTCGACCGCCAAGGACACTCTTTTTTTAGAGACTCCTCTCACCAATTTGCGAAACTTTCGGGACGTTATCCCTACGGCTCCTGTTCCCGGAGTCCGCATAACAAGCATGAACACCAAGGAGACGAGAAAGAGTGCAAATTTTGCGGCTCCTCCTCATACGGCAGTTGCAGCCGAAGCCCCCACGGACGTCACCAGCACGGCCACGGCAAAGACAAATGCGTCTACTGCGGCTCCACCTCCGTAGGCTCCTGCTCCCGCAGCCCCCACGGGAAACATGAGAGGTAGGGGGGGAAGATGATTCGATGAGCGGATATGGCCAAATCTACATTTCATTGCTTTGTTGACCCTGAGCAAAGGTTGGTATTCTCAATTCCCCGTTTTAACAATTGTCAGGCACGCGTTAATAACAGTGTCAGTGCTTGGTTTAATACCCGTTTCGATAGACTTTTCCCAGATTTTTAAAACTTCTCCAAGTAGCAGCCTCTGACGACTTGTATCGATGTTTTGCAACTTGCCCTCTATCAAAAGAAAATCTTGACGATCCTCAAAGCTTTGGCGAACCACATTTTTGTCTAAACCCATTAATTGGGAAACTTCTTCTACAACTTGCTGAGAAAACCTCTGTATCTGCTCGTCATTAGATTGAATGTTTTTGTTGATGGCTTTTGCGAATGACTGATCTGCATCAGTCTCCTGAGTTTGCATCTCGGGCAGTGATTTCAGATGGATATTTCGCGCCAATTTTTCTGCAACATCCATCATAACCTTATCTGAGATTTTAACTGCAGCATCTACTGGTGGTATATCGGCTTCTAGATTAATTCCAAAATCACGTGGATTAGCGTCGAATAACAGAGTTGTATCGATTCCATTTGAGACGTGTATGACTGATACTTCAACAATAAGCTTCAACTCCATCTGCCTTACAGTAATCTTGACATTGTAGTCGGCAGCCTTGAGACGAACATTCCTTCCATCAATAGCTGCATTTTCTTCAATCGACTTCAAATTCTCCAAATCAGAAATCTCTAGATGGGGAAATTTGCTGAGTTGATTTTTTAATTCAGACTTAATAGCAGCAAGATTTCCTTGCCACTTGGTAGAATTAGGACCTCTGCCACTTAGCTCTGAAAATCTGAGTGTCATCTTTTCAGCGCCAACTAGTTTTGCTATAGACTTCGCGACATCTGCAATATTAGTTAGCCTAGTATTATCAGCGGGCAATGGGGACAATGCGTTTTTATTGAGACTTTGAGCCGAAACCTCAAATAAACAAATAAAAATCAAAAAATAGCACAATAGATAGCGCATTGTCAAATTTCTACAATATGTATTAACTTCAAGTAATTTAGGCATAAGTTTTACGCTATCTAAGGATAAGAATGATATTGCTATAAATAAATTTTTAGTTAGTAGATATAACTAAAATTCGATTTCTAATTTTATCAATATCTCTCTGCGCAATCGCGCGAGCCTCAGCATTTGCCGCATGTTTCATTCTGATCTCGGCCTCTGCGAGCTGTCTTCTCAATTGAGCCTCTTCACCCTTCTTGGCATTATATCTCCCCTGTTCATAGCGTTGAGAGCGTTCCATATGAGCAATTCTCTGATCAGAAAGCTGCTCACTGAAGCCGAAATAACCACCCTGCCCAGGATCACCAGTTTTGCCATTCTTAATAGCCTGATTCTCCATGTAAGCCACACAACCAGGAAGCAGGAGCAAGAACGAACTGCCAATGAAAATTTTTAGCATCAGTTTCATCAGATTTTTTGAACGTTACCGTCCAGCATGATCTTCGATAATGCTGACTCAAGGTCTTTGGCTTTTTTCACCTGATTTGCAAGCACTCGGTCACCAGGCACTCCTTTGTATTCGTCAACATATGAATTTGAAGAGATCATCTTTGAGTAATCATTATAAATTTTCCGCGCTTGACTCTTAATTGCTTCAGGCGTTTGTCCCTCTTCTTGAGCGACACGTAGAAGTTTAATCTGCTTTTCTGCAACTGAAGTCAGTCTGCGGAGATTTTCTGTCTTAGAAGAAATCTCTTTTTCTACTGCCTGTCTACTACGTTTCTGAAGCACCTTATTTTTACCTGCTTGATCACCCTGTTGATATCCCATAATCCCACCAGCAGCAGCACCTGCTATACCGCCGGAGAGGGCAGCTTTTTGAATGTCGTTGCTACTACCGCCTGTCAGCGCCGCAGTAAGTGCGCCAGCAGCAGCTCCTACAGCGGCCCCCTTCATAGTTCCATCAGCAGTATGTGCAAATTGAGCCTGCTTCATGGTTTTCATTTCGTCAGCAGTTAACGCATAGCGAGAATCAATCGTCGGAGCACAAGATTGCGATGCAACAACTAGGCTTATTCCTGCCAAGATATGGAGTATATTTTTTTTCATAGCGTAGTGTGATTTTTTGTTATCAATGAATGTAATTAATTTCCGGAAATTTTAGGTTTAAAACTCTCTGTTGTTTCCAATGTCTTTGTGGTTTCATAGGCCGTTGGTAAATTCTCATTTTTATTCAATGTTTTGGATTGAACCGCCGTTCCGTTTTTGTTCACTACTTGCGAATCCTCCACTTTGGTAGAAGCATTCGTAGGGGTAGACGTTTTACTTATATTTTCTCTTTTTTCTCGTGTAGAATTTGAGTGATTTATAGAAATTTTTGCGGTATTTGCCGCGTCATTCGATATTGCCATCGCTGATTGATTTGAATTCGTTGATCGAAACAGTCCCCATAATGACTTTTTTGTAGAAATAGGGCTTGTACCATTCCGCTTAGTATTTTGTGTCACAGTGACAGAAGCGCCATTCCTGCTTGGTGCAGTTGGATTGTTTGATTTCACCGAACAGGAAGATGAGCTTATGCACAATAAAGCAAGTATGGTAAATTGCCCTATAATCTCTTTTTTTATTATATGTTTTATATTCATCTGCTTTTTGCATCCTTAAACGCCTTTTCTACTATACTATCGATATGAACTTCAATTTCTACATCTAAATTGTCCGGAGGAGCGCCAACACCTTTTTCTTCAACAACAAGTCGCTCTGTTTTATCTGAGATTACTTTTATTTCATTTCCTTTCACTCGTTTGGCGATTACTCGAACAATAGGGTCCAGATTAATTCTGAGAATTACTTCAGCACTGTTGTCAGGAAGATATTTGATTTTTATTGTTTCCGCATTGTTAATAACTTTATTGACAGAGCTTTTAATTGAGTCATCTGAGCTGGCGAGATTAGCAATTGTCGATTCGGAAGTTATTTGCACATTTCCCGTTCGCTCTGCCAGTCTTCTGTAAGCATCAACTTGAGCAGCACGTTGCGCTAAAATTCTCTTGTGTCCGTCGGATCCACGTATTGCAGAAACTCCCAAAACGTCAAAAATTACTTCCTTTTCTTCAACCAATGAACTGGATTTAGAGTTTAACGGTCCGCCTTCCTTGCGAGTGTATATCTCTGTAATTTTTCTGATTAGTTGAGTAAGGTTGACTTTCCTTACGATGTCTAGTCGGCCATCAGCATGATAGGTGGGAGCGCCAACGGTTTGTACGCCTGTGATCGAATCCCTTACCAAAGCATTGATCGTGTCGTTACTTTGAGCAAGGTCTGTTACCATACTTTCACTATCGATAGAGACGCCCTTGATACGCTCCAACAATAACCTTGTACCGTCGAGTTCTGCAGCACGAATGAGTTCTAATCGCTCACGAGGGCTTACATTTTTCCAAATTTCTGGGAGTGGTGTTACACCATTGTTAGGTTCTGCTGTAATCTCAGGTCGTGCCTGCCCATAGGAGTAAGGAGTCTCTAGAAATAGTATGCTGATGGTCGCTATAGCGAGTGTAGGTATATGTTTTTTCATAATTTTATTCTATTGTTGGTATCTTGCGACGCTTGACTAGGTAAGCGCATAGAGCAACTAAAATGACACTTCCCGCCGAGACGGTAGGAACAATGAATTTATTTTTATTCTCAATATTCGGAACAGCTTGAATAACAGCTTGTTCTTGAGAAGAACGAGTTAGAGAAAGATAGCGATTGTCTGAACGGTCGAGTGTGAACGAGTGATCTGCGGCTGAACACATTAATTTGGCCAGATCGATAGTTTCTAGTCTGCTTTCAACTTCCATGACTGAAATCCCGCTGGGATCCACACTTCTAATCCATACGGCACCGATCTTATCCTTGAGGGAAAGTGCATTTTGCATTTTATCGGCATCATTAAGACTAAAGCCCGCAATTTCGACGCGGTAGATAGCGCCCAAGTCCATTTCAGCAATCCAGTGACAAAAAAGCATTCTCATGCATTTCATACCTGGTTCGCCAGAAGAATCTGCATCAGCTGGTTCTGTTAATGCTCTACGTATGGCGTCCCTACAAGCTACTGAAGGATCCAATGATGCTTCGAGTGCGAAACGTCGAACCTCCATCGCATCACTTACCACTACCTTGCCCGCCACAGGATCAACCATTCTAAGTTCTATGGACACAGAACACATCCTACGCATCGTTCCGGCGATGGACTCGGGTTGCCCAGAATTTGCAATGACCTTTCCTTCAAGCACATAGTCACTGTTTGATACGGCTCCTACTTCTCTCAATGCTGACTCGGTTTTCCTATTGAGAACTTCAGAACGCTTGGTTGCCATGCTTTTAAACGCATCCTGTTCATAAACCACTTGCACCCCAAGTTGTTTAGCAAGATTACTGTAGTAATCGGAAGCGGTCTTAGAACTTAGTGATCCATTGATATTTTCTTCAATCTGGATTGAAAGACGAGGTGACTTGCGATTTCGCGCGAGCATTTTAAATGTCATTAATTCATTATCTTCTGGATGTCCAGGAGCTACCTCAGCTTTTACACGAACCCTATAAATACCGTCTTCCCCCAATTTCGTAGAGATAACTTTGTAATTTTTAACGTATCCGAACGATTGCGCAAAAACTCGATCAAAGTCCAATTGAAAGTTACTTACTTTACTTTGCTCAACAACATTGACGCCAACTCCAATCCTCACAGCCTCACGTAAAGCAGATGTTAGCGCCTCTGCTCTTGCATTTGACCCTTCACCCGCGGCCATACCTTCTGCTTCTACGTTTTTATATTCAGAAGTGGTGGTGTCTTTACCATGAATCGCTTGGACTCCAGACAAAAAGAAGAGTATACAAACGCATACTTGAGCACAGATTTCAGTATATTTGCTATAAAAACTTTTTTTATTTTGAATACCTTTATACGGTGAGCGACAGAAATCATTTTCATTCCCGTATGCAGCCATTTCGTCAGCCTTATTCAAACACAGAAATTGAGCAATCTTTCGATTTAGCTGGTCGCACATGGAAAAAGTATTCATAAAAGTTTGATCGAATGATAATTTATTTCTATCGCTTGAGTTATTTGTAAGTAATATCAATCACTCATCCTAGTGCTGGGGTAAACACGCCCGACAGTAAAACCTCCTAATGATTCTTCTATTGCCTATTTTTGAGTCTTTTGCACTTAGTGTGTCATTGTTGCCGGTGGTTTTTGGTGATATGCTCAGAATGGTAGCTAAGGTCTGCTTATTCTCTTTAGGTGGTTTGATTGATTTTACGCGATGTTTGGAATCATTTGCTATCCCTGTTTGTAAACTAGTGAGGGACAAGTTTCTGATGATATCACGCTGTGGCACGCATGAAATGTGACTAAAATTGTCACATCATCAAGAAAAAAGTAGGAAAAACTCTGTGGCCGTGTTGCCTCATTGAAGCGGACACCGAAAATATTACTGAGAGCGAACGGGAGAGTGCCGTTGCCTCATAAAAGGAGACACCATGGCGCAAGCCATGAGTATGAGTGAAAAAAGCACCGACGAATACACAAAGAAGATGCGCGCAAGGTATGCGCGGCTGACGGGACGCAAGGCGCGTGGCAAGCTGCTTGACGAGTTCATCGAGATCACCGGATGGGAGCGCAAGCATGCCAACAAGGTCCTGCTGGGCAAGCGCCGGAGCAAAGGGCGACGAGGGAAACGAGGAGCACCGAGGCAGTATGGAGTCGAACTCACCCGGGTTCTCAAAACCTGCTGGCTAGCCATGGAACAGCCCTGTGGAAAGCGGATGAAGGACATGCTTTCGCTCTGGACGAAGCACCTGGACAGCCCGGAGGAGATCCGCAGCCAGCTTGGCAAAATCAGTGCAGCGAGCATCGACCGACTGCTGAGCGACTTCAAAGCCAAAACTGGGAAAAAGATCCGTCCCCCCAAGCCCGCGCGCGCCGTCAAAGCGCTCGTCGAAGTCCGTGCGCAAAGCTGGGACACCACCGAGACCGGCTGGACCGAAGTCGACACCGTGGCTCACTGCGGCGGCGACATGGGCGGAGATTTCATTTGGACAATGACCAGCGTGGAAATCGCAAGCGGCTGGACAGAATTGCGAGCCGTGTGGAACCGCGGGCAGCATGCCAGTTTCGAAGCCCTGGAGTCCATCTGGGAAAGCCAGCCATTCGACCTGCTTGGAGTGGACAGCGACAACGGCGGCGAGTTTTTGAACTTCCACCTTCATCATTGGCTCAAAAAACACGGCATCCATCAGACCCGTTCCCGGCCCTACTTCAAAAACGACCAAGCCTACGTGGAACAGAAAAACCACACCCACGTCCGTCAGTTCCTCGGTTACGAACGACTCGAACATCGCGAATTGGTCGACGAACTCAACGCCCTGCTCAAACTCTGGAGCCGATGGCGCAACCTCTTCTGCGTTACCATGAAACAAGAGAGCAAGCGGCGGGAAGGGAGTCGCCAGATCCGGCGTCATGAAAAGAAAGGGCGCACCCCCGCGCAACGTCTCATCGATAGCGGCGACCTGCGGAAAGAAGAACAGCACAAGCTCGAAAAGCAACTGGCGGAACTCAATCCATTTGCCATGAGAAAGGAAATCCGCCGACTCGAAAACGAGTTCTGGAGCAAACGAGAGAGGCTCTATGCGTTGTAGGAAGAGGAAGCGCTTGCCCTTGCGGGCGCTTCTCCGCTACGCTCCGAAGCGCCCGCAAGGGCAACCAAACCAACCACAAAAAACAAAGCCGCTATGGTGTCTCAATTATAAGGCAACGATCCCAATCATTCAGGAACCTTTCGGTGTGCTCGATTTATGAGGCAACAGGTGGCAGGGGTGATCCGGTGGGAAAAATGCGGGGCAGGTATGTTCGCCGTGATCGCGGCGCGGTATTTGATTTCTTGCCGAGCTGGAGCTCAGCGCTCCCGGGGAAGAGCGATCATCTTCCGCTGAGGCCGGAGATGGTCTGGAAGATGGAGGTGAAGATCAGATACATCATACTGCCAATCAGGCCGGCCATGATGACGAGGATCACTGGGGTGACGAGGGCCATGAGGCGTTGCATGTCCTTGGCCATTTCGCGGTCGTAACGTTCCGCGGCGCGGCGCAGGGAGATGTCGATTTTACCAGTCTGCTCGCCCACGGCCACCATGTCGATGAGCAGTGGCGGAAAAGCTCCGGCGCGGGTCATGGCCTTGGTGAACGAGCGGCCATCACCGACCTGGGCGATCACCTGATCGAGCTGCTTGCGCATCACCAGATTGCCCGTGGCATCGCGGGCCAGCTCCAAGGAACGCAGCAGCGGCAGGCCATTGCCGACGAGGTTGGCCATGGTTTCCAGGAACTGCACGTAGAAGCGGCTGGAGATGAGTTTGCCGAAGAGTGGCATGTTCAACTTCAAACCGTCCCAGGCGTATTTGTTATCGGGATTGTCCTTCCAGGCTTTGAAAAAGATCGCGGCGGCGACGAGCACAAGCGTGATGACGTGCCACCACTCCTTGAGGAAATCCGAGGCACCGATCATGATGGCAGCGCCGAGCGGTATTTTCGCACCGGGCGTGCTCTGGATCAGCGAGGTGAGCTGCGGAATGAGTGTGGTGACCAGCAGGATCGATACGCCGATGCAGGAAAGCACCAGGAACGAAGGATAAATCAGCGCGAGGACGAACTTCGATTGCAGCTCCTGCAAAGTCTTCAGATAGTGGGCCTGGCGGCGGAGAATCGTATCGAGCGCACCCGAGGCTTCACCGGCGGCGGCGAGGCTGCAATAGAGTTGATCAAAGCCGGCACTGGTGCGGCGCAGGGCGTTGGAAAAATTCATGCCATCCCGCACGTCCTGACGCAGGCGCTGGGCGATTGCTTTCAGGTTGCCCAGTTCCTGACGGTTTTCCATGGCGAGCAAGGCGGGCTCGAGCTGGAGACCGCCGCCTAACATATCGGACAGCTCCTCGGTGAACATCACCACCTCGGCGCGTTTCATTTTTAGCAGGCCATCGGACTTTTCGGCAGGCTTGGCTTTTTCGCCATCGGCTGGCTTGGGAGCCGGTTTGGCAGTTGGCTTAGCCGCGGCTTTGTTCGGTTTGGAGGAACCGCTTGTGGCGGAAATTTCCTTGATCGATACAGGTTGCAGGCCTTTGCGATCGAGCAAACGCAGGGCTTCCGTGCGATCGGCGGCATCGATGTCGCCCTGGCTGACGGAGCCCTTGCTGTTGAGTGCTTTGTAGGTGAAAACTGCCATGGCGGAATTACGTTAGGCCTCATCACCGCCGATGTCGGTGGCGGTGACGGAAATGATTTCCTCGATGGTGGTTTGGCCCTGCATGACCTTGTGCCAGCCGTAGATGCGCATGGGCACGTAGCCATCTTTGAGGGCCTGGGCGCGGATCTCGGCGGCGGGGGCTTGGTGGGTGACCATTTCCTGAATCTGCGGCGAAATCAGCGCGGCTTCATAAATGGCAAGACGACCGGAGAAGCCGGTATTGCGGCAGCGGTCGCAACCGCGCGGGCTGTAGGCTTGGCCGACGATGTCGTGCGGGATGCCGAATTCCTCGCGCATCTGGAACGTAACCTCACGCGGGACCTTGCAATGCGGGCAGAGGCGACGCACGAGACGTTGGGCGAGGAAGGCGCGCACGGCGGCGGCGACGAGGAAAGGCTCCACGCCCATATCGATCAGACGGCTGAGACCGCCGAGGGCATCGTTGGTGTGCAGAGTGGAAAACACCAAGTGACCGGTGAGCGAGGCGCGGATGGCGATTTCCGCCGTTTCCAGGTCGCGAATCTCCCCGATCATCACGATGTTCGGGTCGGCACGGAGAATCGAACGTAGGGCGGTGGCGAAGGTGAGGCCGATCTCGGATTTCACCGCGATCTGCATGACACCGGGGAGTTTGTTTTCCACGGGGTCTTCGACCGTCACGATGCGGCGGTCCGGGTGGTTCACCTCGGTGAGGAAACTGTAGAGGCTGGTGGATTTGCCCGAACCGGTGGGTCCGGTGATCAGGATGATGCCGTTGGAGAGATGCAGCAAGGATTCGATGCGCTTGCGCACGAAGGGCTCCATGCCGAGTTTATCGAGCGAGAATTTTTCCTGGTTGAGCAAACGCAGCGAGACGCTCTCGCCCTCCACGGTGGGGACGGTGGCAACGCGGACGTCGATGGTCTGTCCCTCGAATTGCAGGTTGATACGACCGTCCTGCGGCATGCGGCGCTCGGCGATATCGAGGCGCGACATGATTTTCAAACGGGCGATCACCGAGCTTTGCAGCGCTTTGATGTTTTCCGGCACGGTGACCTCGACGAGCTTGCCGTCGATGCGGTAACGGATGCGCAAGTTCGTGCTCAAGGGCTCGACGTGGATATCCGTCGCGCGTTGTTCCAGCGACTCGCGGATGATCTGGTTGACGAATTTCACCACGCTGGCTTCCTCGTCGTCGTTGTCATCGATCACGTTGGCTTCGTCGTGACTTTCCAGGCGTTCGTAGTCGAGATCGCGGCCTTCGAGGATTTGTTCGAAAGTATCCGCACCCACCCCGTAGAGACGGCGGAGGGATTCATGGATACGGCGGCGCGAAGCCATGCACCAGTCGATGGGGACGTCGAGCGCTTGTGAGGCGGCTTGGCGGGCGACAAGATTGAAGGGATCGAAGGTAGCGAGCTTGAGACGTTTTTTGTCGCCTTCCTCGATGATGGCGATGGGCAGGAGCCGGTGCCGCAAGGCGATGCGTGGACCGCAAAGATCGCGCAGGGGCAGCGGGTGTTCCACGGCGGGAATGCTTTCCAGCCACTCCATGCCGATGTCGTGGGCCAGTTCACGCAAGTATCTTTCCTCATCGACCACATTGGCATCGAGAATGTCATCCAGGGGAGAACGCTGGCGCAGCGAAGAAGCCTCGATGACTTTTTCCAAATTCTCCAAGTCCTCGCAACCGGAGCGGCGAGCGGGGTCGATCAATAATTCCATCATGGTGACAAGACTCTTCTGCTACAAAAACCGCGGGTTGGCAAACTTGTCTTGGAAAAGTTTTCCGCACTTCCTTCATCCTCTTGGCACGGGCACAAAAAAACCACACTTCCGAAGAAGTGTGGTGTAAAAAAAAATCGGGAATCGTGAGGATCAACCCCAGTCGCCGCCGCCGCCACCGTAGCCGCCGCCACCGCGACGATCACCACCGTAGCCGCCGCCGCCACCACGACGGTCTCCACCGCCTTTGTAGCCGCCGCCACCGCCGCCGCCTTTGTAGCCGCCACCGCCGCCACCTTTGTAGCCGCCGCCGCCGCCACCTTTGTAGCCGCCGCCGCCACCACCTTTGTAGCCGCCGCCACCACCGCCACCTGAGCGAGGCTCACGGGCTTCTGCGGCATTGATGCGCAAAGCGCGGCCTTGATAGTCTTGGTCATTCAATGCAGCAATCGCCGCATTGGCTCCCGCTACTTCGCCCATCGTAACAAACGCAAAGCCACGAGGGCGGCCTGTTTCACGATCGGTGACGATTTTCACGCGTTCCACCGTACCGTAGGGACTGAAGAGCTCGGTGATCTCATCTTCAGTAGCGGAGAAGGGCAGATTGCCCACATAGATATCCATAATCGTAACTGTAATAAAAACGCTGTTTTGATAAACGCCAGCCAAGCCAACAGCAATAGACTCGGATGACGACCACGACAATACTGCCGTGGGACATCTGATGATTACGGGAAAGAATCACGTTTCACAAGAAAAAAAGTTGGATGCGGCAAATAAGCTCGTCGAATCGATCGGCCATGCATCGAAACCAGAAGGTGGCAAACGCGGGCGATGGGAAGAAAAGGATTGCCATCAGCACACCGGGTGAGAATTTTCGGGCATGAGAATTTTTTCCTCTCTGCGCTGGTTGTTCGGGATCGCGCTTGCCACCACGCTGACGCTGGCGGACACTCCGATGATGAAAACCGATCAAGTGGAGACCTTCGTGCGCATGGCTTTGGCGGGGATGGATCGCGAGTATCCATACAAACCCGGTGATGTCTTGGGCGGCCCGCAGGACATCGTGGCTCCGCGTGCGAAGCATCCGGTATTTTACGGACACTTCGATTGGCATTCTTCGGTGCACGGTCACTGGATGCTGGTGCGGCTCTTGCGGCTGCATCCGCAAGCGTCCTGGGCCACGGAGGTGCGCGGTATTCTTACCAAGCGTTTTACCGAAAAAGCTCTGGCGGCGGAAGCGGCGCATTTTGCGATCAAGGAAAACAAGAGCTTCGAGCGCATGTATGGTTGGGCATGGGTGATGCGTTTGGGGATAGAACTACGGACGTGGGATGATGCCGATGCCCGGCGCTGGTCCGCCTATCTGCAACCGTTGGAAAATCAGCTCGCGAGCTTGATGAAAGATTATCTTCCCAAGCTCGAGTGGCCGGTGCGCTGCGGATTCCATCCGGAAACGGCGTTTCCTTTGTCACAATTTTACGACTGGTCGGTGGTCACGCACGAGAAAGCCCTGCAACAGCTCATCGCTGCAAAAGCCCGTGTGTTTTATGCCGGGGATGTGAACTACCCGGTGGCATACGAGCCCTCGGGCAACGATTTTTTCTCACCGGGACTCAATGCGGCGGATCTGATGCGTCGTGTCCTCTCAGAACAAGAATTCGCTTCATGGCTGCAAGGATATTTCCCCGCATTGGCCCAGGGGAAACTCGGCAATCTGCTCACCCCGGCGCATGTTAGCGATCCGAGCGACGGCCATCTCATTCATCTCGCGGGTCTCAATCTCACCCGTGCTTGGACGATGAAGGGCATCGCCTCGTCATTGCCCGCAGCGGATGCAAGACGGAAAATTTTGTCAGACAGTGCTGCAGCTCACACCCGTGAGGGACTCAAGCACGTGTCCAGCGGACACTACGAGGGAGAGCACTGGTTGGCGTCATTTGCCGTCTATTTGTTGACGGACGTAGGCGTGACAGCTCGCTGATGCCGGTTTAGCCCATGATGATGCGGAAATGTCCGCGCTTCATTGCACCACTCCCGCGACACCAGTGATGCATGTGACGCGCCGATCACAGATGCTAAAACCCCTGTTTTCGCGGAATTTTCCGCAACCGGAAGCGACTTCGCACGTTGCAAAACGATTTTGTGCTTGCCGTTTCAGCAATTCTATGTTTCGATCGCCTCGGAGAAGCTTCCGACGTAAGAAAGGAGTGGGTTTGTTACCCACTCTTTTGTGTCTCGGGATGTTTCGTCTTTGTCTTCCTTTGAACTGCCAATCGTACCAACCATCATGACAAACGATATCGAAGCCTTGATCGATTATTACGAACGAGAGAAAGCCATCGACCGCGGTCGAGTGGTGGCTGCGTTGGAATACGCTTTTTGTGCGGCATACCGAAAAATGGTTCCCGGTGCGGAACACATCGCGACACTTCGTGCCGACATCAATGTGAAGAAGGGCGAGACAAAAATTTACGCTACGCTCACTGTTGTGGCGGATGACGATTATCAGGACAAGTTCAACGAAGTACCGTTGAAAGTCGCGCAGAAGAAGAATCCTGAGGCCGTCATCGACGATAAGGTCGACTTCAACGTCACGCCCAAGGACTTCGGTCGTATCGCCGTTCAGACCGCCAAACAGACGATGCAACAACGCCTGCGCATGGCGGAAAAGGAAATGTTGTTTGAGGAGTTCAAGGACCGCGCTGGCGAGATTGTCTCGGGCGTGGTGCATCGTTTCGAACGCTCGGACGTTTACATCGATCTCGGTAAATTCGAGGCCATCATGCCCTCTCGCGAGCGCGTGCCCACTGAGGAATACAATATCAACGATCGAATCCGAGCCTATGTTGTTGCCGTGGAAAACGAAGGTCGTGGACCGGAAGTGATTCTTTCCCGCAGCCACCCACATTTCGTGCGCCGCTTGTTCGAAGCCGAGGTCAGCGAGATTGCCGACCGCACGGTGGAAATCCGCGCCATCGCCCGCGAAGCTGGGCACCGCACCAAAATCGCCGTCTGGAGCAAAGACGATAAAGTCGACCCCGTGGGCGCCTGCGTCGGACTGCGCGGAGCGCGGGTGAAAAACATCGTGCGTGAGCTCAACAACGAGAAAGTGGACATCATCCGCTGGAGTGATGATCCGAAACAATTGGTGGAAGAGGCTCTCAAACCAGCCGCTATCCGCTCGATTTCCCTCGATTACGACAAAAAAATCGTGCACGTCACCGTGTCCGAGGAGGACCTCAGCAAGGCCATTGGTCGCCGCGGTCAGAATGCCCGCCTTACCTCGCGTCTGATCGATTGGGATGTGCAGGTGCGCCGCGATGAGTCGCAGCAAAAAATGTTCGATGACCGCGTCAACAACGCTGCGCACGGTCTGGGTGAACAACTCGGACTCAATGATGATCTTGCCGCGAAATTGTTCCGCGCTGGTGGTATCACGTTGGATCTGGTGCTGGAAATGCCTGCCGATTACATCGCTGATTCGCTAGAAATTTCCGAAGAGGAAGCCCAGTCGATCCTCAATAAAGCGCAAGAACTGACCACCGCGTAAGCCAACTACTCCCCCCGAAACGTCGCCACTACCACTGATGCCATCCGATAGCGAAAGCAAACCACCGAAGAAAAAAGTGTTGGACCTGATCGAGGACCAACCGAAGCCGTCGCGCCGTGAAAGGCAACGTGAGGCTGCGGCCAAGCAGGTCGCGCCGACTCCTCCGCCTCCACCGCCGAAAAAAGCGGCTCTCGATATCTTCGAGGATGAAGGCAAAAAAAAGAAAAGCACTGGCATTCGCAAAACCGAGCGCTCCGGAAAAACCGTAGTGCCCACTATTTCGAAGGTGCTGGACAAGGAAGACTCCGATCTTGCTTTGCCACCGCTACCGGCTCTGCCTGACATCAGTAAAATCCTTCCCACCATAGGAGGTCTACCCGGCGCGGTTCCTGCTCCAGCAGAGCCTGCAGCAGCCGCCGAATCGGATGATTCCCAAAGCAAGGTGATCAGCATCAAACCCCCGATCATCGTGGCTGATCTCGCCACCCGCATGGGTCTGAAGTCCTTCATCCTCATGAAGGACCTGATTGAGCTGAAAATTTTCGTCTCTCCCAACCAAGCTATCGAGCCCGATGTGGCGGCCAAGGTTTGTGAAAAACACGGTTTCATTTTTGAGCGTGAGAAGCGCGAGAAAGGTGCTGGTGTGCACAAGCAGGAGGAAATCATTGCCGAGCCGGAAGCGCCCGTGGAAGAGCCTGAGGAATTGCTCAAACCCCGCGCTCCCATCATTACCATCATGGGACACGTGGACCACGGCAAGACCACGTTGCTCGATACCATCCGCAAGAGCCGCGTCGCCTCCTCTGAGGCCGGTGGCATTACGCAGCACGTGGGAGCCTATCAGGTTTTCCACAACGATCAGCCCATCACATTCCTCGATACGCCTGGCCACGCGATATTCTCGAACATGCGTGCCCGTGGCGCCGATGTCACCGATATCGTGATCATCGTGGTGGCTGCTAACGACGGCGTGATGCCCCAGACCCGTGAGGCCATCGAACACGCGAAAAAAGCGCAACGCACCATTGTGGTGTGCTTCACCAAATGCGATCTTCCCACTGCCAACGTCATGCGTGCGAAAACACAGCTCGCGGAGCTGGGTTTGCAAACCACGGACTTCGGTGGAGATACGGAATACGCCGAAGTCTCCGCCTATACCGGTGAGGGCATGGATCACTTGTTGGAACTACTCCTTCTCCAAGCCGAAGTGCTGGAACTCAAGGCCAATCCGAAAGGTAATGCGCGAGCCAATATCATCGAGGCTCGCGTGGTTGCCGGTCGTGGTGCCACCGCGACCGCCATCGTGGAAAGCGGCACACTCAAGGTCGGAACACCCTTCATCTGCGGCCCCTTCGCCGGTAAGGTGCGCAACCTCACCAACGATCTCGGTCAGGCCATCAAGTCCGCCGGACCCGGCACTCCGGTGGAAATCATCGGCTTCGAGGACATGCCCCATGTGGGTGACGAACTCGTGGAAATGGAGAACGAACGCTCCGCCAAACGTCTCGCCGAGGAACGCCAGGCCGAACGCCGGTCCGCCCGCCTCGTCAATCCTCTGAAGGCCCGCATGGAGGATATTTTCTCCATGGTCAATGACAGCGCGGGAGCTCAGAAGCTCAAGCTCGTCCTCAAGTGCGATGTGCAAGGCTCGGTCGAGGCGATCAAGAACGCGCTCGAAGCCATCGAGTCGAAAAAAGTCGAGTGCCAGATTCTCGTCGCCGGTGTGGGCCCGATCTCGGAGTCGGATATTCTCATGGCCAGCTCCGCCAACGCCATCGTGATTGGCTTCAACGTCAAGGTGGAAGGCAAGGCGGTGAAATCGATCAAAACAGAAAACGTCCAGGTCAAGCTCTACTCGGTGGTCTACGAACTCATCGACCAAGTGCGCGAGGCCATGAAAGGACTGCTCGAACCGCTCAATCGCGAAAACATCGTCGGCCTCGCCGATGTGAAGAAAGTCTTCAAACTCACCAAAGGAGTGGCAGCCGGATCCTACGTCAAACAAGGCAAGATCCTGCGCAAAGCCCACGCCCGCGTGGTGCGCAACGGAGTCCCCATCTTCGATGGCAAGATGTCCACCCTGCGCCACTATCAGAACGAGGTCGATGAGATCAAGGTGGGCAGTGAATGCGGCATCCGTCTCGGTGACTTTGATGAATACCTGGAAGGCGACCTCATCGAGTGCTATACCCTGGAAAAAGTCGCTCAAGATCTCTAACCGATTTTTCTTCACCACCCATGTCCCAGCGTCAGGATCGAGTCAACGAGCTGCTGCGTCGCGAAATCAGCGCCGTGCTGGCACGCGACTACGAGTGGCCGGGGCAATTGGTGACGGTAAACGAGGTGGAAATTACCCAAGATTTCCGCGAGGCGAAAGTGTGGATGAGCGTGTTGGGCGGCTATGTGCAACCAGTCCTAGACCGCCTCAACCGTGACCACGGTCGCATCCAAAGCCGCGTGATGAAACGCGTGGTGCTCAAGACCACTCCCATCATGACCTTCCGCCACGATGATTCCGCCTCCAAGGGGGTGGACATGGTCAACCTTCTGCAGGAAGTGGACCGCATTCCGAAGGCATTGGATAGCGAGGAAGAACCGTCCGCGTAATGGTGGGAAGGTGCACGGGGGCCATTGCTGTGATGTTTCCATTTCCACTCTTGCCATGTCGCGGCGCAGCCGCTTTGGCGTGCTGCGAGTGATCGCAGCTTTTGTTGTGGGGAGACGTTGAGGAATGGGTGTGCTTTGTTGGCGGAATGTCGCCAGGTCCTTCGCAAAGCAGTGATGCTCACCGCAGTCCACAGCCATCGGCTCACGGCATGCTCCTCAACCACGCCAGACGCTGCCGCAGCTTTTGCAAGCGCTCGGGAGAGGGGTTCGGATAGAGGATGGGATACCAGGCGCTCATCACAGCGGCGCGGGCGATGAGACACTGGTCGAGGGTTTGATGATCAATGACCGTGCCGCAGGATTCGTAAGCTTGCACGATGGCATTGACTGTAGCGTGGTCATTTTCTAACAATTTTGCGTTCCAGATGACCGAGGCGAGGTCCCATTCGACCGGTCCAGCGAAGGCGTCCTCCCAATCGGTCCACAAGAGGCCCTGTGTGGTCATGAGGAGATTGCCCATGTGGGCATCGCCATGGAGCGCTTGCTGCGGACAGGAGGTCAGCATTTCGATGGATGCATGGAGATGTCGCGCAAGAAGATCGATGCTATCCTGCGGGAGCGAGTCCTGCACGGTCTGTTGTTGTAGGATCGTGAGGCTTTCGTGAAGGATGGCTAGAGTGGGCAATGGCTCATCCAGTGTCTGCAACACTTGATGGCAGTGGTGCATCGAAGCCCCAATGTCGCGGGGGCTGGGTGATGCATCGGTGGCGGTGACAAAATGCCAGAAATTCATCGCGAAGCCGTCGTGCATGTGAGCGATGGGCGGGATGTCCGGGTGCAAGGGGATCACCGGCGCTTGGTGGCGGGTAAGATGCGCGGCCAACGCTGTTTCACGGGAAAACCAGGTCGTGCCTTGGCGTGGGCCCTCGGTATCGGTGACGATGCGGGCGACCAGCGTATCGGTGAGGCGCACAACGATGGTGTGGGCGTCCTGCAACACCTCGCAACGGTCGGGTTGGATGCCGAGTTGTTGGATGCAGCCACGGGCCGCAAGGATTGCAGGTTTCATCAGCGCGTCAGCGGCCGGGACGGATGATTTCGTTTTGATCATTGAGCACCACCTTGCGAGCGGGCACGGGTGTTTCTGAGAGGGCAAAGGCCATGATGGCCACGCGTTCACCTTTTTTGATGCGATGTGCGGCACCGCCGTTGATGATGATATTGCCAGTACCAGCAGGTCCTGGTTGCACGTAGGTTTCGAGACGGTTGCCGGTGCTGATCGAGGCCACTAAGACCTTTTCTCCCTCCCACAAGTCGACGGCTTCCATCAGGTCTTTGGGGATCTCGATGCTGCCTTCATACTCCACATCGGCCGCGCTGATCATAGCGCGGTGAAGTTTCGATTTCAAAACTTGGCGTAACACGCGCCCAAGCAAGCGCGAGACAGCGTCAGGGTCAAGCTTTCGCTGTGATTTTTTCCCGCCGATCCCGATTGACCCGGTCGCCGAGTTTGCCTAGCGTTTCACCGTGCCAGACAGCGAGACCAAGCCCCAAACTTCACCATCGCCGCGATACAGCCGCTGGGAGCGGGTTTTGATCTTTGGGGTGGTGATGTTCATTGCCGCGCTTGGCTATGCTTTGCTGTTGATTTATCAACCTCAGAACTTGAGCGACATCGGCACCGGTGAGGATCCTGCGCATCCCGTCACTGCTCGCGACTTGCCGCAAGTGTTTTCCAAGGCGATCGAAGGATCGTATCCCTTGCGCGTCTCGGAGGAGGAAATCAACGCCTACCTGGAAAAAACCTTGTCGGCTCGACAAGGTGGCGCCTTGGGTGCTGTGGTGACACTGGAAAAAGTTCTGGTGCGATTGGAAAACGAACGTGCGGAGATCATCATAGTGCGCAAGTGTGCGGGCCGGACTTTGACGACATCGATGTGGGTCGCGATCGAACAGACCGAAGATGATCAGGGCAGGGTGGAGACCCACATAGATCCGAATGGAGGTCCGATGCAATTTCTGCCGTTCATCGATCGAGGTGGCCGGTTCGGCCGATTGGTGGTGCCGCAGGGTTTCCTTCATCTGGTGCAATCATCTTATGCGAGCCTAGCCGGCTTGTATCCTGAGGAAATCCGTCTGGGTTTTGAGGAAATGGCACGCATCCGGATCGAGGAAGGCGCGCTGGTGCTTGATCCGCGACATGACCAAGGCGCGGGCATGATGGATTTTTGATACGTTTGCCGATCTTAATCCTGTGACGCGGGAGTTTCGCCAGTGGATGAGTCCTGTTTGTTTTTTGCTTGTCCCAGCGTGGGAATCATCCTTCGCACGAGCTTGACCAAGCCGTTGTCCTGTTGTTCGGCAAGTTGTTCCGCATCGCGCAGTGCTCGCTCCCAGGCTTGGGCGAAGCCCGGGGCTTGTTCGCGCATGGTGCGCACGGCGGTTTCCGTGATCTGCAGGTGCCGCAGTTCCGCGCGACCCGGTTTCTGCTGCGAGGCCGCTAAATTGATGCGCAGGGTTTCATTTTGCGCGCGCAGTTGGTCCAATTCTCTCTGCATGGACTCGTTACCGCTGGCGTTGATTTTCAACTGCGTCTGCAAGTGCGCTTTCAATTCGCTCAATTCTTTTTCATGTTTTTGTCGTTCTTTTTTGGCAAGGAAGCGCGTAGCTAGTGCGCTCTTCCACGCCAGGGCGGTAGGTAGCAGCCCGACAATGAGACCGAGTATGAAAGGTTCGGACAAGAGATGCTTGAGAAATTCCATGGCGGTCGGAGTGGTGCGACAAAGTTGAGGATGCGGGAAAACGGACACGCTGTCCAGAGCGAGTATTGGCTCTCTCAGTGCGGGGCGTGGGTGGTAGCTTCGATGGCGCTGCTGATGCGCGCGGCGGCATCGGGAACATCCAGAGCGAGTGCCGCCTGATGCATGGCCTGTTGGCGTTCGGAGTTCGACAAAATGTCGTGTGCCAGCGAGGCAAGTTTTTCCTTGGTCAATTCTGCTTCCTGCACCAGAAGTGCGGCTCCGGCATGAGCAAAAACTTCGGCATTTTTCGTCTGATGGTCATCTGCGGCATACGGATACGGCACCAAGATCGAGGGCAGACCGGTGTGGGCCAACTCGGTGAGGCTGGAGGCACCCGAACGACAGAGAACGAGATCCGCCAGTGCGTATACTGAAGCCATGTCGTCACAAAAGCCTACCACGCGGTAGCCCTCAAGTTTTCCGGCTATCTCGCGAACGCGGGCCTCATCGCCACTTCCGGCAATGTGCAGCACCTGAGTGCCCGCTGGGAAATCCCCGCAGGTCTCGGCCACCAGAGCGTTCAAACGCCGAGCTCCCTGGCTGCCGCCCATGACCACCATGGTTCGGCGTGTGGGATCCAGTCCGAATTTGGCGGCTGCGGTTGCGCGATCGGGCAACTGGTTCATTTCCTTGCGAACCGGCGTGCCGGTCACGGTCACGGACCGACCCGCAAAATAGGCAGTAGCCTCTTTCATGCCCACAAACACCTGATCGCACCATCGCGCGGTCAACCGGTTCGCTTTTCCGGGTAGGGCGTTCGAATCGTGAACAAATGTCGCCAAGCCCATTTTCCTTGCCGCATAAATCGGGGCGAGCGAGGTGAACCCTCCCATGCCGATCACAGCATCGGCGCCGCGCTGGCGCAATATGGCTTTGCATTGGCGAATGGAGCCCCACATGTTCCACAAAAAGGGCAGCATCCGTGGCGAAGTGGTTGCTGGTTTGGCAATCGCTGGAATGGCGATAAATTCCAGGTCCCCATACTTGCGCGAGGCCTCGCGATCCACCGACTTCTGGGAAATCAATAGCAGCGGCTGATGTCCGCGGGCGCGTAATTCTTCCGCCACCGCGATCCCCGGAAACAAATGCCCTCCCGTGCCGCCACAAGCGATCACCACTTTCAACGATTTCCCCATGCTTTTTGTTGCGATTCAAAGGATTGTCCCTCATGTCCGGACGATCCGCGTCACCCATGACCCTGAGGCCGGCCCATGTTGCTGCCCTCGGCCCAGTCAGGCAATGCCGAAATCCGGCAGTTTTTTGTTGCGATAGTGCCTCATCGGCACAAGCACATGGAAAAACATCAAGTTTTATGAAATATCAAGCCTCGTCCCTGGGAAATGGTAAGTTTTTTCAGTTTTTTTTCAGGTGAGCTTGACAAATTTTAGCCGATTTCTATGATTCTCCTCCCGCGCGTTGGAACCGCGTGGACCATGAATTCATGAAAAGCAATCTTCATCCCAATTACAATCCCGTGGTTTTTGTTGATATGACCACTGGCGCCCGTGTTGTCACACGCTCCACCAAAACATCCGATCGCAAGGAAGTGATCGATGGCGTCGAGCATTACGTGATTTCCGTCGGCATCACCTCGGATTCCCATCCGTTCTTTACCGGTCAGAAGCAGTTTGTCGATACCGAAGGTCGTATCGATAAGTTCCAGAAGCGTTTCGGTGCGCCGATTCGCCGCGCCGCGAAGCCGAAGCTCTAATCGCTCCGGCCGACTCTTTTTTCTGTTGTTGTCTATTGTTGTTTTTCCATCTGTCTTTCCTCTTAGGTGCGAGGAAAGGCAGATGGTTTTTTTATGCCATAACGGAACATCGAGGAAACTGTGACATCACGTGCTGGTCGAGCTGATCCACTCAGCGAGTGAACTCCTTATGCGGGAATGCCGATGGCAATGCCGAAAGGCGATGGTGATAATTTTCGTTAGAATTTCAGATCCTGCGTAGGAGTCGATTTATCTCATCTGAATTCTGTGTCGTTCACGATTCTGATGGATGCTATGATTCATGAGCAAACATGATATCGGAAAATTATTCTGCCTAGCTTGATCGCGCAGCCCTGCATTCACATCAGCATTCTCTTGACCTTGGCAGGGGATTTTGTCATTCTCATCCAGCGCCATGTTACAACCTCTAGTTGCCGCCGTTGGTATCGTATGGATTTTGCCACTCAATCTTCAGGCCTGGGAGCGCGAAGACATCCGTTTTTCGAAGATTGAGGAGAAAGCCCGCGATTTGGCGAGCAAGCCGTATGTGGCTCCCGACAAGGAGGCCTTGCCCGGATGGATGAAGTCCCTCAGCTATGATCAATACCGCGACATTCGTTTTCGCTTGGATCGATCGTTGTGGGCATCGGATCAGAGCAAATTCCACGCGCAGTTTTTTCATCCCGGTTATCTTTTCCGCGAACCGGTGATCATGCATGAGTTCACCGACACACACCATCAGGAAATCCGCTTCTCCCAGGATTACTTCCAATATGGTCCGCTGGTGACCGATCACGCTGAGGAAAAAGGAGATTCCGGTTACGCGGGTTTCAAAATCATCAACGACTTTCATGGCAAAGGGGTGATTGATGAGCTTGCGGTTTTCCAGGGCGCCAGTTATTGGCGTGCACTGGGCAAGAACACGCGCTATGGGCTTTCCGCACGCGGTCTGGCGATTGATACGGGCGCCGAAGACTCACCGGAGGAGTTTCCCAGATTTACGGAATTCTGGTTGGGCAAACCTCATCCGGAGGACTCGCGCGTCCAGTTGTTCGCTCTGCTTGATAGCCCTTCCGTCGCCGGAGCCTATCGCATTTTTATCACACCCGGAGAGGATACCATCGTCGAAGTGCGGGCGGTTCTCTTTCCGCGCACGGTGGTCAAACGTTTTGGCGTCGCTCCATTGTCGAGCATGTATTGGTTCGGAGAAAACTCGAAACGCCGCTTCGATGATTTTCGCCCGGAGGTGCATGATTCGGACGGATTGGCGATCCACATGGCTAGCGGCGAGAAAGTCTGGCGCCCGATCGCCAATGACAGCGGACGCCTCGATTTCAGTTTCTTTTCCGCCGATCAGGTCAAGGGTTTCGGACTTGCTCAGCGCGATCGCCGGTTCGCCGCCTACGAAGATGGCGAAGCGGCCTATGATCTGCGGCCGTCGGTATGGATCGAGCCCACCAACGACTGGGGCAAAGGCAAGATCATGCTGATGGAAATCCCTACCGTGCGCGAGCTTGATGACAACATCGTAGCTACCTGGGTGCCTGCTGAAACTCCTCAGCCCGGTCAACGATACGAGTTTTGTTACAAGCAGCGCTGGACGCTCCGTGGCGATGTGGCCGATGCCGGAGGACATGTGGTTGCCACCCGCACCGGTGTACACGAATGGGAGCCTGACCAGCGCACGATGATTGTGGAATTCAAGGGTGGACAGCTCGATGCCGTTCAAGATCGGTCGGAGCTTCAGCCCGTTGTGGAGATTTGCGGAGACGCTGCCGCCAAATTAAAAATCAAATTTTCTGATGTGCAGAAAATGGAAGATGGCCGTTGGCGCGTCAGCTTCCGTCTGGCACCGGCGCAGGAGGGTGGAAAATTATCGGAGGTGGGACCGGCGGAGATGCGCTGCTGTCTGAAAAAAGGAGAAAATTTTTTGACTGAAACATGGGTATACCGCATCCAGCCATAAGCACCTTGCGTCCGCTCAGCGAGACCGAGCTTGCCGAGTGGGAAGAGGCCTACATTTCCGTGGAATGCTATCTGCGGGCTTTGCAGTTGAGGAATCGTCTGCTCGTTGCCGATATGGTGCGTGCGATTCTGTTTCGTGCATCCGATCGACAGGCACACGAGCCGGAAAAAGCGCCGCGCATTCTCGCCATGGAGGAGACACTCAAGGCTGTGGCAGACTGGACATCGAATGTGTTGGACGTGGAATTGCAGGACAATCGTCTCGCCGCGCGCGGCCGGCTGGCCCTGTTGTTGGCGGATATGCCCGGCAAGTGGCAGCCGGTGTTTCTGGCGCAGGCTCCGTGGCCGGAGCCGTTTGTGCAAAAAATGCGATCCTCCTACCTTGCCGCAGGTCCTCAGTTTGCTGCTCTCACCATGACGCCGCAGCCACTGGAACTGAATGCTTTGGGCAGCGGTGCAGCTCAGTGGTTTGGCATGATGGAGCGACGTCCGTTACTGAAAAAAATGTATCGTCTCGGCATCTTCCTTCTGCTCGCTGCTGCAGGTTGGCTCATTTGGAAAGGATAAGGCATGGAACACAAGGATACATCAACGGATCATGCCCATGGCGAGGATGAAGCATTCTCGCGCGTGGGGGATGTCCCCGCGTCAACCAGCAAGACCAACCGCCTGCTTGAGGGCGATTTGCCGCCGCCGATTTCTCCACCTGCCTGCGCCCCTGTGCTAGTAAGCCGTTTTCGCGTGACCTTACGTCGGCTATTCTTCTTCGGCTCGGTGATCGTGGTAAATCTGCTTGCCGTGTTGTGGATGGCGGATCTTTTTTATCGTCAGGGATTTCACAATTCCCATTACTTGATTCTCGCCATTTTTGCCCTGCTCAATGGTCTGCTGGTGTTAGGTTCCTTTCACGCTCTGGCCGGTGTGTGGGACTGGCTGTTTTCATGGCGCACGGTGCGTATCTCCCGCCTGACGGAAAAACAAGAGGGACCGCTGGGACATCGCTACGCCGTAGTAATGCCAGTTTACAATGAGGATATTGTCAAAGTTTGCGCCCGTGTCGAGGCGATCTACAGCTCCATCGCGGCGACTGGCAATCTGGCTTTCTTTGATTTTTTCATTCTCAGTGACACCACACAACTGGCGCTCTGGGTCGAGGAAGAAGTCGCTTGGACGAATCTGTGCCGCAAGCTCAATGCCTTCGGCAGGATCTTTTACCGTCGTCGCCGCATCAACGAAAACCGCAAGGCGGGCAACATCGGGGATTTTGTTAAGACTTGGGGCGGGCGTTACGAAGGCATGCTTGTGCTGGATGCTGACAGCTTGATGGAGGGTCGCGACATTGTGACGATGGCACGTTTGATGGATGCGAGTCCGCGTTTGGGAATCCTGCAAACACCGCCGAAGTTGATTCGCGGTGTTTCGGTGTTCACCCGTTTGCAGCAATTCGCCATGCGTCTCTACGGACCGCTGTTCATTCGTGGTTTGAATTTCTGGCAACTGGGTCAAGGCAGCTACTGGGGTCATAATGCCCTGATTCGCGTCAAACCGTTTTCGGAATTCTGTGAGTTGCCCGCCTTGCCCGGAAAGGAACCGTTCGGAGGAAAAATCCTCAGTCACGATTTCGTTGAGGCCGCCCTGATGGTCAAGGCAGGCTGGGAGGTCTGGCTCGCGTGGGATCTCGAAGGCACTTATGAAGAAGCACCGCCTACTTTGATCGATCACTTGAAACGGGATCGTCGGTGGTGTCAGGGAAATCTCCAGCATCTTTGGCTGGTCTTTGCCAGGGGATTTCCGTTTCCCTGCCGGGCGCATCTTTTCATGGGCATTATGGCTTATCTCGGCAGTCCGGTGTGGTTCCTTTTTCTGCTCATCAGCACATGGGTGGCATGGGATTTCCGCAGCAGCAACCTGAGCCAACTACCCTATGACGGTTACGTGGCGGAATACCTAGGACTCAGCGGTTCCGAGCAGGCATGGTATTTGGCTGGCATGGTGCTTACCCTTTTGTTCCTGCCCAAGGTGCTAGCTTACGTGGGAACCGTTTTGCATCCTCGCCGAAGGAAAAATTTTGGCAATGCTTTCTCTCTCACCGCAGGTGTGTTGATGGAGGCCTTGTTGTCCGCATTGCTGGCACCATCGATCATGGTATCCCACACGCTCATGGTGTTGGGAATGGTGTTAGGCAGATCCGTGAACTGGGGCAATCAAACCCGCGAAACCGATGGCACACCATGGTGGGAGGCCATTCGCTATCACGGTCCCGCCATCGTGCTAGGCGTGGCATGGTCGGCCCTTGCGTATTGGATCGGCTGGTCGTTTTTCCTTTGGATGACCCCGATTCTTGCTGGATTGGTCCTTGCTGCGGTGGTTTCGGTGTTGACCAGCCGCACTCGATACGGCCGAGCTTTGTTGCGCCATAAAATTTTGGCCACACCTGAGGAGCTCACTCCTCCCGAGGTGATGGTATTGGCGGATGCGGCGGTGGCCGCCGTGGATGTGGCTCTCACCGCGCAAGCTCCCGCACGCGAAGGAGTGGTGGCTGCCGTCGTCGATCCTTACGTCAATGGTGTTCACGTCTCCCTATTGGAAGCGGATGCCGAGAATTTCCCCGAAGTTCTCATGGAAAAATGGTTGGCCGATGGCCCGGATTGCTTGAACAAGCTGGAGATGGCGGAGGTGATGTACAGTCCCCAGGCGATGTTGCAAATGCACCGCAGCGTATGGTCGCGGCCTTTTGAGCAAATGCATGTGCAGTGGAGTCGTGCGGTGGAAAGTTATCGCACGCGCTTGGAGGATTTTTCCGCAGCGGATGTCTGATCCCACAATCCGTGAGAGGACTTGCGCTTGCACTTTGGGCAAACCCGTCGATCTTTCCCTATGCGCGCGCTTCGTTTCATCCAACTCTTTCGCATGATCTTCGGTCCCGTGGGAAAATTGGATCCGCGGAAAATCGAAAGCATGGGTCTGCTGGCGGTGAAGATCGCCCAGATGTATGCCATCCGCGCGGATTTGTTAGGCCCCGAAAAAACCGCCAAGCTCAGTGGCTTTTATGAGGAAGCCAGTCCGATGGCAGCGGGTGAGTTTCTCGCTACCGTAAAACGCGAAGCTCCCGCTTGCTTCTGGGACGATCTCGCTCATCTGGAGGAAACGCCGCTGGCAGTCGCCTCGTTGGGGCAGGTTCACCGCGGTCGGCTCAAGGATGGCAGCGAAATCGTGGTCAAGGTCCTGCGCCAAGACCACGCCGCGGAATTTCAGCGCGACGTCGCCGCGGTCAGGTTGTTGGCAAAAACCTCCTTGTTTTTTTACCCACCGTTGCAGCGTCTGGCCGATCCGCTCGGCACTCTCGAAACCATTCGCCGCACCACCGTGACGGAGATGAATCTTTTGGCCGAATACGATGGCACTGCGGAAATGATGCGCTTGCGCGATGAAGGCATGGCAAGCCTTCCCCATTTGGGCAAACTGGCGTTTCCTCGGATCTATCGGGACTACTCGAACGCGCGATTTCTGGTCAGCGAGTTCGTCGCCGCGCCCACCGTGCGCAAGTTGTTGAAATCCGGACAATTCGCTTACGAGCATCTGCTGCTTTTGTTCCGCATTCATGGATATTATCTCTTTTTCCAAGGGAAGTTCCATGGCGACTTCCATCCCGGCAACGTGTTTTATGATGGCGAGAAATTCTGGTTCATCGACAACGCGAATGTCGAAACCGTGCCTCCTGCGTTTTCTCGCGGCTTGCTGCGATTCATGGTCGCCTTGGGTGAAAAACGTTATGCGGATGCGGCCCTGGCCATCGAGGCCTTGGGCGTGGCACCGCTGCGGAATCCCACGGAGTTCCGTCAGGCATTTGCCCGCTTGTATGCCGGTTTTGGCAATAAACCTGTGGGTGAAGAGAGCCTCACCATGCAGATGATGCAAACGATCCGCATGGCGGTGGAAAAGGGACTGCAGTTTCCCGAGGGAGCTTTCCCCATCATCAAGAGCCTGATGTATCTTGACGGCATGGCGATATCCTGTGCGCCCGAAAAGTTCCTCTTGGAGGATGTTGCGGCATACGCTGGGGATTTCGAATCAGCGTCCTGATGCTGCCGGCAGGTTCTGGCGTTGATCGATGGTGCAACTGTTGTCGTGCTCCACGGCTTCGCCGACCTGATCGACAGGGTGCGTGAAAAGATAGCGCCAAACGGGTTCATGCATGGAGGCACCCTTGGCATCCTTGACGGCGGCTCCGCCGGGAACGGAAGCACTGTGTGCCCGCCCCGCGTTGTTCTTCACATCGGCCGAGGTGATCAGACGTCGCGTGTTACCGTAGGGCGGCGCGATGCGGTCGACATCCGTGACCTGCCCGAAGGCGTGCATGCCTAACAACTCCCATGAGCGACAATAATGGTCGTTTTTCCAGCCGTCATCCAGCGTGTGGGTAAAGCCGAAGTAGCGGTTCTCTGGAGTGGCAGAGGGAAGTTTTTGCCATACCTCGAATTGATCTCTGGGACCGGAAAACATGACCACGCGTTCCACCTTCTGATACTTCGCAAAACGTGCTGCGGTGGTGGAACCATGGGACGCTCCCGATACGATGATCCGATCCCAACGCAATCCCTTGCGGTCGGCTGTGAGGAAACCATGCCAATTCGCTTGGGGATTTTTTTTCGCCAGCCACGAGACGAATTGGAATGCCCTTTCCATCATACCATCGGGTTCGGGGATATCGACCGCCTTGCTGAAATCCTTGCCTGTTGCCGCTTCCAGACGAATGTTGGAGAGAAACAGATCATCCGCGGGGGGATTGTTGCCGTAAAGTTTACCGAACCAGCCATTGGCATAGTGAACTTGGATCGCGTGCAAGCCATACGAGTTTAACCTTTCAAACAGCGCACCATTGTGGCCCATCAGCCAAATGACCAGTTTGCCTTGTGGCGCTACGCGGGTATCGACCGATGCGTTTTCTAGGTCGGCGGGCTTGCCTCCTTTTTCCAGAAAGAAGTCGATTTCAGGATGGGCACGCGCACGGGAATCAATCACGCTGGCGCGCTCTTGGAAGCGATAGAGTTGCGGTTGCGGATCCTTGTAGGCAGGAACCTGCGCGGACAAAGACAAGCAACCGAGATAAAACAACACGGGTTTCACGGAAGGGACTACCGTGCGGCGGTAGGAAAACTTTCAGTGATGAGGACGCAGAAGCATCGGCTTAGGCCCACTGCGCAAGCACTTGGTTCACGCGGCTTTCGATCTGCGGAATGGAGTGGGCTTCGCCATGATGGCGCAAAAACTCGGCGTAATTCGCAGATACCGAGACGATCTCTTCGTGCGCTTCCGGCCCGCATTCCGAGAGGGCGCTGAGCGCGCACTCAAAATGACTCCTTGCCAAATCCGGATCGCCGGTCTGCATGAGCGAAAGTGCGAGATTGTTATAGGACTGCGCGGTATCGAGGTGAACATCCCCATACAGTTCCCGCCGGGCTTCCAGTGCCATGAGGTGCATTTCTCGCGCCTGTTCGTAATGCCCCGATTGATGATACAGGGCCCCCAAATTGTTGCAGACACTGGCGGTCTCATCATGTTCCGATCCCAATTCCCGATGCAGGATTTCCAGAGCCTTGAGCAGGCAATTCTCCGCCGCGTCCAAATCCCCCATGGACTTTTTCAAATAAGCGATGTTGTTCGACAGTGCGGCGATGTCGAGGGAAGCAGGTGGTGAGCACTGGTCCAAGTAGGTGATGGCTACCTCCCAGTGATGGATGGCCCGTTCCGGATGATCGAGTTGATCATGCACGGCTCCCAGATCGGCATGAAGACGCCCGAGTTGCAAACTGCGATCCGCGCGGTTGTTCAGTTGATCGATCGCCTGGCGATAGTCATCGCGTGCCTCTTCCAGTTCACCGGTATGGCGATAGAGATCACCGCGCACTTCCAGGGTCATGGCGAATAGCTCGATGCTGTCGAGATCGCTGCTCAGCTCTTGTTCCGCCTTTTCCACCGCCGCGTTCGCCGCATGCATGGCTTCGGCAAAGTTGCCTTCTTCGCACAGTTTCCCCACACGATCGCGCAGGATGGTAATGAGTGTTGCTTTCGATGAGTCCATATCTTGTATATACTTGTAGCAAATGAGAAAATGATTGGCTAGGGAAAAATGAATTTTTATACGCCATCGTAGCGATGGGGCAGAACGACAACATCAGAGCGATCGCTGCCAGGGTATGGCTCAAGCAAGGCTTGCAGAAGAGGCTCTGCCTGTGGCAGGTTCAAAGGCGTGCCGCAGGGAGAATACAAGACGGAAACGGAGTCGCTGTGGAAACAGCGGGCCTTCGCGTTTTTGCGGCTGATTCCCGGGGTGGGACGCTTGCGCTTCCTGCGTCCGGGCTTCGATGCATTGCTGGGGCCTCTCATCGATGCCTTTGCAGCTTTTGCTATCGCCGACAAGCGGGTGGAGGATGACGAGGTCGATCTGATTCTTGATTTGCTGCGCGCTGCCTTTCCCGAGGTGGACCACGGTTGGTTGGCGCGGCGCTTGCAACGCTCGGTGCGCAATCCCCAATCGTTGCCACACATCGCGGCGGAACTTCATGAACGCCTCGACGACCTCGGCAAGCTGGCCCTCGGCTTCCAGCTTTGGACTCTGGTGGATGCCGCGGGTCGTTCGTCACCCTTGCGGGCGACATTCGATGTCTTCATGCGCCGATTGGGTCGCCCCGATTATGGTCGTGAGATTTTGCAGGAAATGGCGGATGACGATGAGCAGGTCACGGCCCGCAGTTTCGAGCGCGTGATCTTCGGCATCGCGGGTCAGGCAGATGTGGCGTTACCACCGCAGGCTCACGATCATGCCTTCCGCGTCTATCGGGTGGGCGATCTGGTGATGCTGCGCAACACGGGCCAAGAGCCTTTGTGGGTGCGCGGTCGTTCCTTAGAGAGCGGCAGTTTCCTGCGCATGCGGGAAAGACAAGCCCTGGCGGTGCCGGGATGGACCTTGCAATATGAGGATCTGGTGCACTTCCTGAACGTCAAAAAAACCGGTCTGCTGCCCCGAATTTTCATCGCCGCCAGCGATGAGGGCATCACCGTGGAGCGTACTCGTAGCAGACAAAGTCTTGCGGTATTACGCTTCGGTCTGCAAGTGGAGATCGAGGCCCGTCGGGAAACGGACCTGCAGATCGGCGAGCACGCGTTGCTGAAAGCTGGGGCGACCATTCGAGCCGATCATCACATGCGTTTGGTCGATCCGGATGGGGCGACGGTATCGCTAGAGGATTTGCGCAAGCAGGCGATCAAGGCGGGCGGTCGATTCCGCATTGATAACAAACGCAAACGTTTCCGGGTTTCCAATGATCCGGCGGCCATCGCCAAGGGCGACCTGCTGATCAGCGCCGGCTTGTCTCCACGCGTGGTGTTGGAAATGCGCTTCGTGCCCGAGGAATCGGCGGGCTACGTGGAGGTGATCGCGGCGGACGGACCGGTGACCATCAATGACGTGCCGGTTCGCGGCGTGACGAAGCTGGACGAAGGCGGCGTGATCCGCCTGTCGCCTCGACAAGCGCTGCGTTGTCGGTTTTCCGAGCATCTGATCGATGAGGAACGTCACGTCATCGAATCGCTGGTGGTCGAGGATCTGATCCACGATTTTACTCATGACGTGCGCGCCCTCGACAACCTGAGTTTCACGGTGCAACGCGGAGAAATGCTTTGCATCATCGGCCCCAGCGGATCTGGGAAATCTACGCTTCTTTCCACATTGTCGGGGCAATTGGAACCGACGCGCGGCAGTGTGAAGCTGAATGGCGTTTCACTCTACAAAAACCGTGAGGAGCTGGTGCGTTTCATCGCTCACATGGCACAAGAGGAGGCATTGTTTCCACAACTGACGGTGAGGGAGCATTTGCGGCACGCGGCATCGATCCGTCGTCCGGCACAATCCGCCGCCGATCGCGAGCGCCGCATCGACATCGTACTGGCCGATTTGGGATTGCAAGGGCTCTCGCACCGACGCGTTGGCTCGCCAGGCGAAAAAACCCTCTCGGGCGGGGAGCGTTCGCGCCTCAATCTCGGACTGGATCTGGTGAGTGCGGCGGAGGTGTATCTCTTTGATGAACCGATCTCCGGCTTATCCTCGAAGGACTCGGAGCACGTGGCGGAAACGTTGCGGGCGATGGCGCGCGATAAAATTGTGATCTGCTCCCTGCACCGGCCTGGTGCCCAGGTGCTGCGATTGTTCGATAAAGTGCTGCTGCTCGATTCCGGCGGTCGGCTGGCCTACTTTGGCACGCCCGTGGAAATGATGGAATACTTCCGTCTCGCTTGCCAGGAACTGAGCATCGCCCACTCTGCCATTTCAGGACAGACGGCGCTGGGCGCGGACTTTGTTTTTGATGTTTTGGAAACGCCACTAAACACCATTGGCGGTGGCCAAAACCCACTGGCGGCGCGGAGATTCCCTCCCACCTTCTGGCAAGAGCGTTTCGAGAGTGAAATGCTGATTCTCTCGCTGAACCGAAGCACGGAAGCTCCCGCTACGCGTTTGACCGGAGCTGCCACCGCGCGGGAACGACCGTTTCCGCAGCGTCGCCGCCGTCGGGTGCGCGAGATTTTTTCGCTCTTTACCTCCCATTTCCAGCGCTCGTTGCTGTCGAAGTTCCGCACGCGCGGAACCATGTATTCGACCTTGTTGGAAGCGCCTCTGCTGGCTGCTTTGATCGCCTTTACCCTGCGTTCTTCGCCCGATGGGCATTACGAATTCCACACCGCCCTGCATATCCCTGCCTATCTGTTTCTGAGCGTCACGGTGGCGATGTTCCTGGGGTTGACAAACTCGGCGACGGAAATTCTGCGCGATCGTCCGGTGATCCGGCGCGAGCGCAATTGTTATCCCGGTGCGGGCATGTATGTCACCGCGAAATTTCTCGCACTGGCCCTAGTAGCGGCACTCCAATGCGGAGCCTACCTGGCCGTGGCGCACATGCTGTTGGAAATACGAGGAATGTTTTTGGAGCATTGGCTATGGATGACCTTGACCGCCTGGACCGGAACGTCCTTGGCTTTGTTGATTTCGTCCATGGTCCGCACAGAGCGCGCCGCACTCACCTCTGTGCCGTTGCTTTTGGTGCCGCAAATGCTTTGGGCGGGAGCTCTGGTGCCTTTTAAGGAAATGAACCGCGCGCTCTTCGATGAAGTGGGCATCAATCGCGATCGTGGTGGTACACCCGTTCCCGCGCAAATCATGCCGCTGCGTTACGCCTATGAGTCCATGGTCGTGGCCCAGGCCATCCGAAATCCCTTCGAAAAAGAACGCATGAGCCTCCAACGACGACTGGAAGACCTGACTTCCACGCGGGAACTGACCAAGGAGCAAGCCGAGCGTTTGGAGGTCATGAAAATTTGTCTCACGAAATTGATGGCTGCCGGATGTCACAACGCGGCGGAGGGCCATCGGTTCGCCGTGGCCATTGCCAATGTCGCGCGCCGTGGTGACCGCGAAGCCGCGATGGCCATCGATGCCTGGCCCAGCGGCGATCCCAAGGGCATACGTCCGGTAGGCGATTATTTTGTGAATGCGCGCATCGATCTGATGACCCGCGAGGCGGAGGCCTTCCGCGTGGACTATCGCAACCATAAGCAGCGCGCCATTTATCTTGCACTGGAGCAGCCCCTGACAGAAGGAAGCTGGATCGCCACCCACCGCCGCAATGGTATCGTGCTGGCGCTCTTTATCGTGCTTTGCCCCGCGCTAGCCGCGATCATGTTGCGCCGCCAAAATCGCCACGTTCGTTGATATGCGAATCGCCCCGTTAGCGGGTTCGGGCCTTTGATGAATCAGGGATCCGCGACGGTGGTTGTCACCAAATTTAGCAGGGCAAACGCATGAAAATTCGTTTTGCCTCATGGTATCGCTGGAAAGGAGCACAGGCATCTTGCCTGTGTTTGCCTATCACTTCACAGGCGAGACGCCTGTGCTCCTGTCCCTTGAATTCGCAGACGTTGCATCGATGCTCAGAATGAAATGCGTTTGCCCTGCCAAATTTCGATTGACAACATGTGCCCACTCCAGCTTTGTAGATGTCTTGCCATGAAAAATAGTTTTACTTCAGCCTCAGCAACCGCATGGTCGATGCTCCGTTGGTTGATCGCGGTAGCGATGGTCATGTCGGCTCTGTCCTCCGGCTTGCATGCCCAGTCCATTGGGCGAAGTTCACTTTTTTCCCGCAACCTCATGAGCCAGGAAGTCGTTCCACATGAGATTGAAGGAAATGATATCCGTTTCACCCTCTCTTCCCCGCCGCTATCGCTGACGCTGCAGGGCATGAATGCCGATAGTGGTCGCTGGCGGAACCTGCAGGTGGTGCCCCGCCCCAGCACAAAACTCAATCGCATCAAAATTCCTCGCGGCTGGCAGAAATCTGATTTGCGTGTGATTGCCAGTTACGTTTCCGTCAATTCCAGACGCGAGACAATCGCTTCAACCGTCGATACGAGTGATAGTTCCGTGAATTTCTCCGCCCGCCGCTCGGCGAAATTCTACTCCATTGAGGCGAGGCCGAATGCCAAGG
>JBJOMZ010000015.1:0-33058 GCA_046052105.1 Verrucomicrobiota bacterium
CGATGGTCGCTAAACTTGACACTGGAGCGACGATAAGCTCGATACATGCGGAAAATCAGCAGGTATTCGAGCGCGATGGGAAAAAATGGGTGAGGTTTGTGGTCACTGACCCCAATCTGCCCGCTGCTAAGCGCTTCGACATGGAAGCACCATTGACTCGTTCTGTGATGATCAAAGATCCGGGTGGTGAGTCGACACGACGGAATGTGGTGCGTCTTACATTTCAAATCGGCGAACGAACGATCAAGGCGGAATTCACTTTGAACAATCGAAAAAATATGAGTTGTCCGGTGTTGATTGGACGATCGACGATCCAGGTGCTCGGTTGGGTGGATCCCAGCCGTACATATCTTGCCGACGACAAAATTATGCGCTAGCGTGATCAACATGTCCTCGAAACTGCGACTGCTGTTTTCCGTAATTGTTTTGTGCGCGGTGGGCATCAGCGTTGCAGTCGTGAAAAACCGAATGCTGGGGGTTCCGCTTTGGGTGGGAAAAAAATCCAGCAATTGGCTCGTGGAAGCCAAGGTTTCGTTTTTTTCAGCTGGTGATCAACCTGCCACGATCCGATTGGCTCTGCCAGAAGCCGCTTCTGACGAAAGTGTGGGGCAAGAAGCAGGTTCCTTGGGGTTCGGGTTTCATACTGACACTTCGTCATCCGGGGTGAAGGCGGTGTGGTCGGCTCGTCAGCCCGCCGAGGGATCCCATGCGCTCTACTATCGAGTTCGGTTTCCCGAGCGTTTCAAGACGGGCGGTGGCGGACAAGAGGTCAGCGGCAACCCTCCGGTTGCGGTAGCGCCCGGTCTGTCAGGGTCGATCGAAAAAGCGGCCCAGGAGTTGATCGAAAAATCCCGATCGGTGTCCGCTGATACAGATACTTTTTTTACTCATCTTTTTCTGCAAATTGCCGAAGAGAATTCCGCACAGGAGGTGCTTTTGTTGCGTCGTCACTACGAGAATGTGGAAAAGGTCACCGAGGAAAAGTTGATGATCGTGATGGGAATCGATTTGTTGCAAATGGCGGGCATTCCCGCGCGCCTCGCTCATGGCGTCCGACTCGATGCGGGTGTCGGTCCCCAGCAGGCACTTCCCTTGATTGAGTATTGCGATGGAGCGACATGGAAAGTTAAAAATCCCGCCCAGCCTAATGTCAGCCTTCGCGGTGATAACATCTTTGTGTGGAATCGCGGCGGTGTTCCCTTATTGGAGGTCTATGGCGGGGAAAATTCCAAAGTGATTTTCACTGTGGTAAGAGACATGATTCCTCTCGAACGCATGAACCATGTGCGAGGTTCAACTTTGTTGGCTTCAACGATTCTCGCTCTTCCTGTCTCCGAGCGCGCGGTGTTCCGCTATGTGGTTTTGATTCCTTTAGGCGCTTTTGTGGTGGTGATTCTGAGAAATATTGTGGGCATTCCCACCCTGGGAACATTCATGCCGGTTCTGCTTGCATTGGCATTTCTGGAGATGGATCTGGGTTTGGGCATCGCGATGTTTGCCGTCATTGTTGCGGTCGGGTTGTATTTCCGTTTCTTGCTCTCGAGCATGAACCTGCTTGTCGTGCCACGGGTCGCCGCCTGTGTGGTGATCGTGACTTTGCTCATGCTGGCGATGTCACTTGTCAGTTGGCGCATGGGGCTGCGAGGCGTATTGCAGATCACCCTGTTCCCGATGATTATCATTGCCTGGACCATCGAGCGGATGTCCTTGATTTGGGAGGAAGAGGGCAAACGAAGTGCGATCATGCAAGTGGGCGGTTCAGTGTTTGTTGCCGTTGTCGCGTATCTGGTGATGCAGGTGCCGCAAATCCAGTATTGGGCACAATATTTTCCCGAGTTGTTGCTAGTGTTGCTCGCGGCCATTCTTCTGATCGGTCGCTACACGGGCTATCGACTGAGCGAGTTGCATCGTTTCCGCAATTTCACCGAATCCTGATCCGACCGCATGAAACATTGGTGGCACCGTTGGTTTCGCAGTCCTCATGAGCTCAGGGCCATGGGTGTGGTGGGCATCAACATGCGCAATGCGCGCTTTCTGTTGCCGAATAATCCGCGACGTTTTTATCAACGTGTGGACAACAAATTGATGACCAAGGCTCTGGCTGAGGAGCGGGGACTCGAGGTGCCGCAAACCTATCTGGTGGTGACATCTCCGCACGACGTCGCTACCATGGAGAAAAAGCTGTTAGATCACGATTCGTTTGTGATGAAGCCCGCTCGTGGCAGCGGCGGCAAAGGGGTATTGGTGATCGATCATCGCGATGGCGATTGCTATGTGAAACCAAGTGGTTCGCGCTTGAGTGGTGATGAATTGCGTTATCATGCGGAAAACATTCTTGCAGGATTGTTCAGCCTGGGAGGCAATCGTGACCATGTCCTGATCGAATATCGAGTAACACCAGCCAAAGTTCTCACGGAAATCAGTTTTCAAGGGGCTCCGGATATCCGCATAGTGATGCTTCATGGTTATCCCGTCATGGCGATGTTGCGGGCGGCCACCAAGGAGTCTGATGGGCGGGCCAATCTGCATCAAGGAGCCATTGGTATCGGCATTGACCTTGCCACCGGATTGACCGTCCGTGCCGTGCATCACGGATCGATCATCGAGCGCCATCCAGATTTGAAAACAGCTTTGATCGGGGTGCAGATTCCATGTTGGGACAAGATTTTGGAAATCGCTGTGACATGCCATGAAATGACCGAGCTTGGATATCTGGGTGTGGACTTGATGGTTGATGAAGTGAAAGGTCCGCTGATGATTGAAGTGAACGCCAGGCCAGGTTTGGCGATTCAGATGGCGAACGGCGTCGGTTTATTGAAGCGGTTGCAGCCCGTGGTAGAACGTCACAACAAGTATCCTGGAGAAGTGGCTGCGGAGCGCATCGCCTTCAGCAGGGAATTGTTCCAAGCGGAAATCCCTAGTTCGGCCTGATCTGCGGGCAAATCCACCAGTGAGGATCCTAATTAGGGTGACCCGGGAACAAAGGGGTCGATCAGAAACGTCCCAGCACTGTCGTTGCGGGTTCCTGCCGATACTTCAGTATGCAGCCATACTTGTCCCACGGGCTTCCGCGTTAGGGAAAACCGATAGCTGTTGTTCTTGTTTTGATGTCCGGTGCTTCCCGCGTGGTCGTCGCTGCCCAGCACCCCCTGACGGTCAATAAGTTTGGTGCTGTGGATTACGAGTGCATCTCCACCAGATCGGTAGCGGAAGCTGAGTGTGTAGTCACCTTTTTGGGGAATCTGCTTTGTAACATCGATTTTCCATGAAGAGCGTTCGCCCTTGAGGTGGGAGGGTTTCCATCCGCCATCATAGGTCAGCGGAGGATAGAGATGGCCCAGATAGCGTGTGGCGGACTGTCCCATCAGGCTTTGCGGATTGACATCGCGAAGATCCTCCAGAGCCTTGCGAACCATCGACTGCTTCTCGGGCCAGTGCTGGTAAAGACAAAAACGCGCGGCATGAAGATGCTGGCGCTGTTCCGCATCAAGGCGCGGGTTTTGATGCCACTGCAGCAGGTAGTTTTCTCCTTCCGCAAACAATTTCTTCTGAACATACGCGCTCAACACATGGGGAGCGAGATCGGCACCGGGGAATTGGTATTTGCCGATGTATCCGCTTTTGTCCTCGGGATCCGCTTTTTTCATTTCCTGCAAAATGGGCTCGTAGGCTTTTCGATGACCGAGCTGCTGTTTCATCACATCGAGCCCCTGACCAAAAGCCTCCGCACGATTCACTCCCTGTAGCTGTTCCGCCCGCTTCCAAGACGCATCTCGCTGAACGCGCGTGGTCAACAGGTTCTTGACGTGTTTGATCAACTGCGAGGGCTCTCCCAGTTCCTGAACTCCATTCCTCGTGCCGACAAGGCGACCATCCTTGTCAATCAGTGCAAGCCCCGGAATGCTTCGAACCGCAGCGGGACAATCTTTGTTTTTCACGCCCAGTATCTTGGCCGCTTCATCGGGATTTTCGATCTTATCCCAACAAAAAAGTATCGTTTCAGGGGGCAACGTATCGGCGAATGCGCCATCATTCCAGGTGCTGGCGTAGCGACGGCTCGACGGGTTCCAGTCCGAGCCAATGACCAGAACGACGATATCGGCCGCATGTTCCTTGGCAAGGCGCTGGGCTTCTGGATAATCGGCAGCTCGCTGCACCGCAAAAGCCGCGGTGCAACACATCAGGGTCAGAGCGAAGCGAGAGACAAGTTTCATTGCAAGCGTTTTCCGTATGCGTGAATGGCGGCGAGGTGGAAGAATTCATTCCTGTCGTCGCTGCGCGCTACTTTGATGAATTGAACACGTGTGGCTTTTCCTTGCAACGGAATGCGCCAAAGAGGGGCATTTTCACGACTTATGAAGACCTCGGTCCACTGTTGTCCGTCCTCGGAAACCGAAACGCTCAGGGGCACTTGTCGTGGTCCGTTCTGACCTCCTCCCTGATTGACGATAACAATTCCGGACAAGTCACCCAGCTTGCCGAGTCGCACGATGCATCCCGCCCGCACCTCACGATTGGTGTGAAAACTTCCTCCTGTGGATTCGAGCACTCCCCAGTGCTGCTCCGGTGTGTCCCAGTTGCTCGTGGAGCTAGGCTTCAGTAGGCCACCGGAACTCAGAAGATCGCCAGGGAATGGTTCGTAACGTGGGGCCTTTTGCGGCAGAAAGGCTTTGCCCGCCTGGCCCAGTGTCTGAAATGCGGAAACGTTCTGGGATGACGCTGCGGCAAGGATCGCGGGGCGCAGGGCGGCGCGCAGACCATCGACATTTTTTCCTCCGGCCGCCGCGGAAAACGCGCGTCCCAATGCCGCATAGTAAGCGTCACTGGACTCGGTGTTTTTGGTGAACGCGCTCTGACCCCAGGCGATGGTCGGAGCGAACCAGGATTTCGACGCAGATTGCACCGTCAGCACTGCTTCAAAAAATGCCAACCGCTCTTTTTCATCCGTGAGCCACGACGCTTGTTCCGCCAGTGCTTTGTCAAAATGCCACATCACTGGCCCGTCCTTTGCAGCAATGGCTTCATGATAAGCCATGAGAAAGGGAAGACGCTGGTCCGTGGATAATTGCGGCATGGCGTTTTTTTGGATGATCTTCACCGCTTCCCATGCCGACTCCGGATAATCCGATAGAGCAGCGAGTGCGGCCTTCTGCATCACGCCCCATGAGGTGGCATGGGTCACGCGCTTGGCGCGGAACTGTGCGGCTTCGATCCAGGCCGGCAGGTTGAGAGGTTGGGATTCCAAGGCCATGCGATAGGCCGACTCCGCTAACTCGGGTTGAAGGTCGGTGAGACCTCGTGCATGCCACAGAAACGCTTGGCTTTTTTCATGATCGTATCGCGCTGCCAATACTTTGTTCTGAAGTATGAGGCTCGTCCAAGTATGCTGGGACCACAGTGAGTGATGCAAACCGCGTTCCCAACTGAGCGAGTAGGCGGGAGTCCACGTTTCTGCATTGGCGCGCACCGCATAGGCGCAATGACCTGGTTCTCCCATCGTCAAGGCGGGAATGCCGTTGGCCATCGCGGCGTTGGCCCCGTAGTGACTGAGCGAACCGCATACGCCTCCAATCTCGCGAACTCGCTGCGCGTGGTTGAGGTGTTCGAAAGGCATGTAGTATTTCGATCCGTGGATGGAGTCGCCATACACATTGTTGAGGCGATAGGGGGCTTGCCAACAGGCACCGGTGTAATCCTTGGCGGGAAGTTTCACATTGTCGCGCAACCAGATCAAAGACGCATTGTCCCATCCGCCGTTGATTTGATAGGAACCATTGCCCCCACCGCGAACGACGTAACGTTTCTCCCATACGTTGAGGGTGTCGAACATCGGATGCAAAAGACCTTTGCGCCGGGAATCGCGATAGTAGGTATAGCGGTCATAGGCATGTTGCGACGGCCATTTCGCATCACCAAAGACCAAGGCTACCGCCAGTGCCGTGCTCAATTCCGCATGTTGGAGCGATGAGGCATCGGCTTTCCAGATCGCATGCAAGGCATCCAGTGACTGACTCATGGACTCTGGGTATTTGCCCGAGCAAAGTAAGCCTGTAGCGACTTCCGCGTTTTGCAGAAATCGAAGGAATTCGGCATCTTCTTGTCGGCCGAACCACTCGGGAGCGAGACGCTTAAGCTCGCCAAAAGCCGCTTCCCGAAGGGATTTTTCCTGATCGACAGCGGCCGTCAGCGAAGCTTCATCGGTGATATCGAGGGCCTCCGATGGCAATGTCCCGCCAAGCATGACCATCGCGATGATGCATCGCATCCATCTTTTTCCCGGAGCGCTGGTGGGATGAACAATTCCGAGAAGATGGAGCTTGAATTTCATGGCAGAAGCAAACGCGAAAATCTGACTCTTTTTCCGATACAGTGCAAACGAATTCTCGCGAAGATGGATGCAGCAGCAGCGTATGATGAAAATTTCCCAGCGGGCACAAAGCTGGTTTTGCGAAGCGTGTTTGCAGGAAGATGTCGTGAAACGGCGGGTTCTAACGCTTTTTCCCTTGTTGTAGCGCCTGGGAGAACCAGTCGTTACCGGGGGCGGTTGCTAAGGAACGTTGATCGCGACGAGGGGCGGGGCCGTTGTTGCCGCGATCACCACCACCGGCGCGGCGCTCCATGTCCGGCTTGCTCTTCATGCTGAGCGCGATGCGCTTGCGCTCGAGGTCCACCTCGGTGACGGTGACCTGCACTTTCTGTCCGACTTTCACGACCTCATTCGGATCGCGCACGAATTGATCGCTAAGCTGGCTGACGTGGACGAGGCCGTCCTGGTGAACGCCTACATCGACAAAGGCTCCGAACGCGGTGACGTTGGTGACGATGCCTGGCAATTTCATGCCGACCTTGAGATCAGCAGGTTTTTCGATGCCCTCGGCAAACGAGAACAGCTCGAACTGCTGGCGCGGGTCGCGGCCGGGTTTCGCCAATTCCGCGATAATGTCCTTGAGCGTGGGTAGGCCGACATCGGCGGTGACGTATGTTTCGGCTTTGATCTTCTGGCGCATCTCAGGCTTGTGCAGCAGATCCGATAGAGTGCAGCCGAGATCGGCGGCCATTTGTTCGACGAGGGCGTAGCGCTCGGGGTGGACGGCGGAGGCATCGAGCGGATGCGGGCTATCGGCCACGCGCAGGAATCCTGCAGCTTGCTCGAAGGCTTTGTCGCCGAGTCGCGCGACTTTTTTCAAGGCTTCACGGGAGGGGAAAGGACCATTCGCCGCACGATGAGCGACGATATTTTCCGCAAGCGAACGGTTGAGACCCGAGACATACTGGAGCAATTCTTTCGATGCGGTATTCAGCTCCACGCCTACGGCATTGACGGCGCTGACAACGGTATCGTCCAGAGATGCCTTGAGCGCGCGTTGATCCACGTCGTGCTGATATTGACCTACGCCGATGGCTTTGGGATCGATTTTCACCAACTCCGCGAGCGGGTCCATCAGGCGGCGGCCGATACTGATGGCGCCGCGCACGGTGAGATCGAGATCGGGGAATTCCTCGCGTGCCACGTCCGAGGCGGAGTAAACGGATGCACCGGCTTCGTTGACCACGACCACGGGGATGGAGGAGGGGAGATTGAGCTTGCGGCAGAAACTTTCCGTCTCGCGAGAGGCGGTGCCGTTGCCGATGGCGATGGCCTCCACTTTGTGTTTGGCGATGAGCGTGAGCATTTCCTTGGCGGCCTCGTATTGCTGGGTATTGGAGCCGGCGGTGATATGCAGCACGGTGTGATGGAGCAGGGTGCCAGTGGCATCGAGGGCGACGGTTTTGCAGCCGGTGCGGAAGCCTGGGTCGATGGCGAGAATACGTTTTTGGCCGAGCGGCGAGGCTAACAGAAGTTCGCGCAAGTTATCGGCAAAGACTTGAATGGCTGTGGCATCGGCGACTTTTTTGGAATTAAGGCGCATTTCCGTTTCCATCGAAGGCATGAGCAGTCGCTTGCAACCGTCTTCTACCGCCTCGCGCACTTGTTGTCCGGCTGCGCCCTGGTTGCGGACAAATTGCGGCACGGCGATGCCGGCAACGCGCTCCAGCGGGAGATCGATACGCATCAGCAGGAAGCCGTCCTTTTCGCCGCGGCGGATGGCGAGCAAGCGGTGGGAAGGAATGCTGCGCAAGGGTTCGCTCCAGTCGAAGTAATCGCGGAACTTCGCAGCATCGGCCTCGGTGTCCTTGCCATACATGATCTTTGAGGAGACGATGGCTTCAGCTTCGTAGAGCTTGCGGACTTCGCCGCGCAGTGTGGCGTCATCGGCGACGATTTCGGCAATGATGTCGCGCGCTCCGGCGAGAGCCTCGGCGGTGGTGGTGACTTCCTTTTCCGCATCCACGTATTTCGCCGCCTCAGTCTCGATATCGGAAACGCTTTGATTTTCTAACAGATAGATGGCCAATGGTTCTAACCCACGTTCTTTCGCTTTTGTTGCACGCGTCTGGCGTTTGGGTCGATAAGGTGCGAACGCATCCTCCAGTGTGGTCATGGTCTGACATGCGAGGATTTTCTTTTTCAGTTCAGGGGAGAGAAGATTGCGTTCTTCTAACGATTTCAGGATCGCAGCACGACGGGAATCGAGATCGACGAGACGCAGCATGGAATCGCGGATGGTGGTGATTTGCACTTCATCGAGCTCGCCGGTGGCTTCCTTGCGATAGCGAGCGATGAAAGGGACGGTGGCACCCTCGGCGATCAGCTTGGAGGTGGCTGCCACGCTGTGAACAGAAATACCGGTTTCTTGGGCGATGAGAGCGATATGCTTGGCGGAATCGGTGGCGGGAGAAGCGGTGGTATCAGACATGTGGGGAGTGGATTTTTGTCCGTGCGGGGGAGGGAATCAAGAGGGAAATGGTAGGGTTGTGGAAACGCACCCGGCGATCATGGGAAGGCAATCGTCGGTTGACGAAACTGCGATCCGGACAAGTGATCGGGATTTCACTGCGCAGGCCATCGCTCAAGATGCCACCATCATGAAAAATGTCATTTTGCCGGATTTTTTTCACCCTTAAGTTGGTCCCAAGAAGTCAGATTTGTCACGGGCAAATAGTGAGCAGCTGCCGTATCCCATTCCGGTGTCCCGGCTTTTTGCATCAACGACCAAATTTCCTTTTTACTATGAGGATCCACCACCGAGTGGGGAGCGTTGCGCCAGAGTCCGAGACGAAGCCCGCCTTCTTTCGCGTGGTCGACATGGCGATGGTAGATGAACGCATCCACCAGTGGCAGCCGACGGCATTTTTCCCACGCATAGGCGAAGGCCGCGGCTTGCAACGTTTCGCCATCAGGCTGCAACAAGGTTTGAAACCCTTGTTCTGATAGAATGACACGGCGCGGTTCATCTTTGTAAAGCATTTCCGGCCGACGTAAATACTCGCAAAGCACTTCAAGGTTTTTGAAGGTGATTTTGTTGGTTGAAACGTCCGAGGTAACTGTGCGATCCATCCATGCACGAGGATTGCCCAGATCTTCCGGATAGGGGTGCCAAGCCACATGCCAATCGAGATCTTTCGTTTTTGTTGTAAAGGCATCGAGAAACTCGCGCCCACCGCAGGCCTCCTCCGGGCTGATGCCGTGCATGCGTTGTCCCCAGTGATGATCGAAGGAAATATACAATCGCGCATGCGCGGATGCATTCCTCACCGATTCGTGGATGATGCGGAATGCGCGGGCGTAATGCGCCACTGCGGCATCGAGCGGTTGTTTGCCCATGTTCAACCACATGAAATGCGAGTTCACTTCGTTGCCGATGATCCAGCCCCAGACGCGGCCACTGGTAGGATTCGCTCCGCTCCAGCGTTGCGCCATCAACTGGCTCACTGCTTTCAGCCATGCCTGACCTTCCGCGGTCACAGCGTTGAAGCCGGCGACGCTGTAGCGATGATCCGGCTTTGCTGCGGGATGGATCACTACGGAATCAATGGCTGGATTTTTTGAGGGATAAGCGATGACGATCAGATAGATCAGCACGCCGTGATCGGACAAGGGCTTGATCTGTCGGTCGATGCTTTTCAGATAGCTTTCCTGGAAACTGAACTCGAAACCGTCGACATTGATTTTTGGATTTTCCGGGCGTTTTTGCGCATCGAACAACGCGGTGATGTTGATGTTTACACCGGCGTGGTGGATGCCCAAGGCCAGCGCATCATCCGCCATTTGCACTTGTAGGCCTTTGATCGATGCAGGGCGGGGAAATGGTGTGGTCTCAGGCGTGCAAAGTGCCGGTGTGACCAGTAAAATAAAACTGATGAATCTAAAAAAACGATTGCATCGTTTTTGACCATGAAAAACTGTATGGGAAAAGAAAAACACTTCTGGAAAACGCATCGGCGCGCTTGAAACTTACAGTCAAAGGCATGTGCTTCAAAGGCGGGATCAACCACCTGTTTTGGGCGGGCGTTTTTTGCCCGGTGTCACGTCGCGCAATTGGGAACGATCGCCTTGTCCTCGCGCGGCCTGCGAACGTTGCAGTTCCTCCTGCTTTTCGATCATCCTCTCCATGAAGGATTTTTTCTTGGGTTTGGAAGGATCCTCTTGTTTTTCCTTGAGCTGAGGCTCGGGAAGTTTGGATGTGATCCATGTTTGGAAAATCGTGAAAATGTTTTGCGTCGTCCAATACAAGGCAAGAGCCGATGCAAAAGAGTAGCAGAAAATGAGGAACATGAAAGGCATGAACATCATCAGTCGCTGTTGCATTTTATCCCCGGTTTTGGGCATCATGGCCATTTGGGCGAAGCTGGTGAGCGTCATGATGATGGGCAGGAGGTTGATCGGGAATCCGAGGAAATGTCCTATGGTATCGGGTTGCGAGAGGTCTTGAACCCACCACAGGAAAGACTCGTGGCGCAATTCCACCGCATACTGCAACATCCGGTAAAAGCCGAAGAAGATAGGGATTTGCAGCAGCATGGGGAGACAGCCGCCGATGGGATTGACGCCATATTTTTTGTAGAGTTTCATCACCTCCTGATTCACGCGGTTGGGATCATTTGGATACTTCTCCTTGATCTTGTCCATTTCCGGTTTCAGCTTTGCCATGCGCTTCATCGAGCGGTTGGATTTGTTATACAGGGGCCAGATCGTGATGCGAACCACGAGGGTGAGGAGCACGATGGAAATACCCCACGACCAGGTGTTGGAGATTTTCGCGATGCCATCGTGGATGATATGCAGAACCCAATTGAGCAATCGGCTGATGGGCGAGAACCAGCCATAGTTCATGATGTTTCCCCACTTTTCGCCCATCTGGCGCAGCATGTTGTTATCTTTAGGCCCCATGTAGATCTGGTAGCTGATTTTTTTCTGATCGCCTTGTGCCAGTTCTTCGGACGGCAGTCGCAGGTGAGCGCTCACTCCCTGCAGTGGTTTTTCCACGTCGGGGAAACGGATGTCGTAGGGAGAAGCCACCAGGCTGCTGGAGTAAGCCGCTTTGGTCTGCAGGGCGATGGTGAAAAACTGATCGCACACGCCCGCGAGCTCCACGCTTTCCAACGCACGCTCGTCGGATGCCTTGTCCTTGCTGAAAAATCCACCCTTGAACTCCGTGGCTTCGATGTATTCGTAGCTACCATCATCGTGGAAAAAATAGGTGGTCTGATTCGGCCACTCCTTGGCGTGGATGGGGCCGGTGGAACCAAGTGCGATGGTCCATTGGTTTAAGCTCACAGGACTTGCGTTGGCGTTTTCAATCACCACTTCGAAGTCCAGCAGGTAAGCGGCACCGGGTTTGTTCAAATCATTCAAAATCCGATAGATCTTTTTGACCAGCAATCCATCCGCTGTCTTGGCAAGAAACACTGCCGACTTGCCTGCAGTGGATTGTTCCGGCATGTAAGAATACACCAACGAATCCGTGGTATTGACGCCACGGGTCAGGGCTCCCACCGGATTGCGCTTTTCGTCGTTGACGTGGATCGGGATTTTTTTATCGCCGATTTCAAATTCATTTTTCAGGGCGGCATACTTGATGCCGGCTCCAATGTTGGTGAGAACGAAAGAAACTTCCGGTGTTTCCAGAGTGACAGTGATTTCTTCCTGTTTGACGTTGGGATCTACTGCAGGTGTGGTCGCATTGGTGGGGGTGGGATTGGCTGCGGCTGCGGCTTTCCTCTCCTCTTCCGCCTTGCGCAGGAATTGCTCCTGACGTTGTTTTTCCTCAAAGGCGAGGCGTGATTGCTTTTGCGAGTCGAAAAAGAGATAGGCGAGGGCCACGCTGCAGAGAGTGACGACAACCCAGGTTTTTTTATCGTACATAAAAATGAGAATGTTTGGTTAGTGAGAGTGATGATGCGGGGATGCGGGAGGCACGGGGTCCTCGCCGAAGCCCCCCCAGGGATGGCAGCGAAGGATGCGTTTGACACCGAGCCAAGTGCCGCGGAGGGGACCATGAATTTCCACGGCTTGCAAGAAATAATGCGAGCAGGTTGGTTGATAGCGGCAGCCGGAGTGCGGACCGAAGGCCACCTTGAGCATCGGACTGAGGAATCGCTGGTAAAAGCGAATCAGGATGCGAATGACATGCGTGACGGCCCTGGAGATCATGGATCATAGTGTCGGTGAGGATAACGGGCCGATGATGCCCAGTTTGGCCGCAAGTTTCAACCAATCCTGCTCGAGCTCCGCATAACTGGCCGTTAGGGTGTTGTAGCGGGCGATCATGACAATGTAGCGCAGGGATGGAGTGATGCGGTGCGCGTGAGTCTGAATGATGCTGCGAAAACGTCGCCGCAAGAGATTCCGGTCGTGAGCCTTGCCGACTTTTTTGGTTGTAATGAAAGCTACCATGAAGTGCGGTAACTCCGTATCCTCCAAGGTGCTTAAAACGAGAAACCGGCCAGCTTTGGAGCGGCCGGTCTCACGGACCTTCTGGAAGTCGGCCCGCTTTTTCATGGTGTGCTTCCGAGGAAGGCGCATCAGCGGGTGGGAAACTTCAATCAATTCGAAGTGTGTTGTTGTGTGTGGCGCTTGAAGGCAACCTCTGCACCTTTGCCGATCAGACGCTTGCGACCTTTTTGGCGGCGACGGCTGAGGATGGCACGACCTCCCTTGGTGGCCATGCGGGCACGGAAACCATGCTGTTGCTTGCGAGTGCGCTTGGAGGGACGATAGGTTGGGCTCATGACAGGTAGTTGTTACGTGATTGAATGAAAAAAGTAGGCTGCAGAAGCAGTCGGGGCGCGGATATTAGGGAGATCGTGAACAATGTCAATCCAACAATGTGAAAAAATCGGACTTTTTTTTCGCGAAAAAAAACGCCGCGACATCGAAAACATCGCGGCGTTGATGGAGTTTTACTGGGGTTTAGGCTTTTGCGTCAGGCAGTTCGCGGCGGGTAAGCACTTTGTCTACCAGTCCGTATGCCATGGATTCTTCGGCCGACATGTAATTGTCGCGATCGGAATCGTGCTCGATTTGCTCCACGGTTTTGCCGGTGTGGTGGGCGAGGATTCCGTTCAAACGCTTTTTCAGGTTGAACATGAATCCGATCGTGCGCTCGACATCGGAGGCGGTGCCCTGGGCTCCTCCGGAGACCTGATGGATCATCACGTGGGAGTTGGGCAGACAGAAACGTTTGCCCTTGGTGCCCGCCGTAAGCAAGACCGACCCCATGGACGCGCAGATGCCGATGCAGTAAGTGTTCACATCGCAGGTCATAAACTGCATGGTATCGTAGATGGCTAAACCTGCCGTCACCGACCCGCCGGGAGAGTTGATGTAGATGTGGATGTCCTTCTTGGGATCCTGCATCTGCAGGAAAAGCAACTGCGCGATCACGGAGTTTGCGACAAAGTCATCGATGCCAGTGCCGATGAAAATGATGCGGTCCTTGAGCAGACGTGAGTAGATGTCGAACGACCGTTCGCCACGTCCGTCCTGTTCGATGACGACAGGAACATAGTAGCTGTTTTTCGGTGCGATGGAAGTGGGAAACGAGTTCATGCTTCAGATGGTGTTGCTGATGTTTCCGCAACAGAAGCGTGTTCCAGCAGGAAATCAAGTGCTTTGTTGATCAGCAGGGAATTGCGGATGCCGGGAATCTGGCCGCCGCGCTGCAAGGATTTGATGAACTTGGAGGGGTCTTCCTTGCGACGCGACGCGATAGCAATCAGATGTTGCACCAGTTCCTGGTCGTTGACGATGATGTTTTCTTTCTCTGCGATTTCTTGCAGGATGAAGTTTGTTTTGATGTTGGTCTTGGCTTGTGCAGAAGCGGTGTCCAGAAGGGCTTCTTTCTGCCCCGTGATCTCGTCGTCGCTCATGCCAGATTGGGCGGCGCTTTGCACTAGGGCATCGGCTTGATTTTGTGTCTCCGCTTGCAGCAAAGATTCGGGAATTTCAAATTCAACCAATTGATCGAAGTGAGCGATCAGTTGGTTGATTTTCATGTCGTCGATCTCCTTCTTCTTGTTGGATTTCATGCCCTCGGAGATGGTTTCGCGCAGGTCGCTGACGGTTTTGTCGGGACCCATCAATTTGGCAGCGAATTCATCGTTCAGTTCGGGCAGCTCCTGCTGCTTGATTTCTTTGACCGTGACATGGAATACGAGAGATTTTTCGCGCAATTCCTCGATGGGGAAATCGTCGGGAATCACGATGCTGATGTCCTTGTTATCACCGGCCTGCAGACCCACGAGTTGTGGCGCGAATCCCGGGAGAAACGCATCGTCCTGCATTTTTACCCAGAAACCCTCGCGACCAGCGAGATAGCCTGCGGGGCGTCCCAGCGATTCTTCCAGAGGTTTTCCGTCCAGGGTGGAGGTGAAGTCGATGATGGCGAAATCCTCCATGGCCAAGGCTCGACCCTCGACGGTGTGAAAATCGGCGAAGCGCTGACGCAATCCCTCGATCTGGGTATTGATCTCGTCCTCGCTAACTTCGAGGCTCGGAACGGTTACGGCGATGCCTTTGTAATCCGGAAGAGTGATGTCCGGTGCCAGCGTCAGCACCGTTTCGAAGGTGAAGCTACCTTCTGCGGTGAAAGCGGTTTTTTCCGGATTGCCGAAGTCGAGCACCTTGATCGCTTCTTTTTTGAGCGACTCTTGCAATGATTGATTGATCAGACGATATTCGATGTCCTCTTTGATATCCTTTTGATAACGTTTTTCGATGACCTGAAGGGGCGCTTTGCCGGGACGGAATCCGGGGATTTTCGCATCCTTGGCATACTGGGAGAGAACCTTGGTTTTTTCCGCGGCGACAGTGGCGGAGGGAATTTCCACGCGCAGGGTGGCGAGGCATTTTTCTTGGCGTTCGATCGAGATATTCATGACTAGGTCGCGCGGCTGACGGCGCTGGGGCGCGAACGGTACGGGAGTGTTCCGAGCTTTGTCAATCGAAAAGCAAATTCCGGCTTCGTTTTGCCTTACCCGCAGTTGCCAGCTCGCGTTCGATGGCGCGCGGGATCTGGCGAATTTGTCGCGCAGATTCTTTGCGGAATGCTTGCCAAAGCGCGTGCTTTCGTCTGATACTGGCGGCATGGTTTTGCAGGAATTCGCCTCGCGTTATGTCATCCCTCGCGGTGCTAAGCTCAATTTGAGTCAGATGGATGCTGACGAACGTTCTTGGGCTCCGCCGGATCTGAGGCATGCGGGCGAGCGCATGTTTGACAAGTTGCGCGATGAAATCCAGTCCTTGCAAAAGGTGCTCTACGCCCAGGGCAAACATCGCATTCTCATCATCCTGCAAGCCATGGACACGGGTGGTAAGGACGGTTGTGTCAAACACGTTTTCTCACGCGTCGATCCCCAAGGAATCACGGTCAAGGCATTCAAGAAACCATCGGAAGATGAGCTGGCGCATGACTTTTTGTGGCGCGTTCATCCTCACGTCCCAGGCAACGGGCAAATCGTAGTGTTTAACCGCAGTCACTATGAGGATATCATTGCCGTTCGCGTGAAAAAATTACGACCTGACGATGTCTGGAAGAAGCGGTATCGCCACATTTTGGATTTCGAAAAAATGCTGGTCGACGAGGGAACCACGATTCTTAAATTTTTTCTTCACATCTCACCCGAGGAGCAGAAAGCGAGGCTCGAATCGCGTTTGCGCCAGCCGGAAAAACATTGGAAACTGAATCCGGATGATTTGCAGGATCGGGGTCAATGGCATGATTTCATGGCGGCCTACGACGAATTGCTGTCCCGAACATCGACCGCTCACGCGCCATGGTATGTCATTCCTGCCGATCGCAAGTGGTTTCGCAATCTGGTGGTGGCCCAGTTGGTGGTGGCGCGATTGCAGGCCTTGCAGATGCAGTATCCCAAACCGACTTGGGACCCAGGATCAATCGTGATCGATTGAGTGATTTCGCTTTTTCGGAAAATTGGCTCGCCCGTTTCGCCGGGATGGATATGATTTCCACTGTGCAAAACAAAGCGATATCCTTGTTGCAGGAGCTCACGGAGGCTCATTCCGTGCCGGGTCATGAAGACGAAGTGCGGGCCATATTCGTGGATGAGCTCGAAAGTCATGGTGAGTTGAGCACCGACGGATGCGGATCGGTGTTTTGCGAACGTGGCCACGGTCCTCGCGTCATGCTCGCAGGACACATGGACGAGGTTGGTTTCCTGGTGCAAAACATCACGCCCGATGGTTTTTTGCAGTTTGTTGCCGTGGGTGGATGGTGGGAGCATTCGCTGTTGTCCCAGCGCGTCGAGGTCAGGACCAGACGCGGTGATAAAATTCTGGGTGTGGTGGCATCTCGACCACCGCATTTTTTGCCAGCTTCGCAGCGATCACAGATCATTCCACTGGATCAGATGTTCATCGATGTGGGGGCCTCCTCACGCGATGAGGCGGAACGCGATATGGGAATTCATCTTGGCGACCCGATCGCTCCGGTTAGCGCGTTCACTCCGATGGCGCGCGAGGATTACTTCATGGCCAAGGCGTTCGACAACCGCGTCGGCATGGCGGCCACCATCCAAAGCGGCCAGATCCTCAGCTCATCCGGGCATCCCAATCGGTTGATTCTAGCTGGCACCGTGATGGAGGAAGTGGGACTGCGTGGCGCCAAAACAGCCGCGCATGCGATGAAACCTGATGTGGCCATTGTGCTGGAAGGTCCTCCCGCCGATGACACTCCCGGTTTTTCGCGCGCCGAATCCCAGGGGCGCTTGGGCGGTGGCGTACAAATCCGCCTCTTCGATCCCACGGCCATCACCAATCCTCGACTGGCTGCACTGGCCATGCAGGTCGCAAAAGAAGAAGGGATCCCTCATCAGGTTACGGTGCGCCGCAGCGGAGGCACCGATGCCGGATCGTTTCATCAGTCCGGCTCGGGCATTCCAAGCATCGTGCTCGGTGTGCCGGCCCGCTACATTCATTCGCACAATTCGATCATCGATCTCAACGATTATCTCGCCATGGTGGCGCTGTCCACGGCACTGGTGCGCCGCCTCGACCAAAGCCACGTGGATGCCCTCACTTCTTACTTGTGAACCCTCGCGGTTTTGCGGGTCGGTTGTAGATTGCCCAGCCAACAGGCCATGTCCCGGATGACCAGGTCTTTTTGGGTGTCATACATCAGCAGGTGATGGGCTTCCGGATAATAGAGACGTTTTTTTTCAGGTGTTTTTGCAAGCTGCTGATAGAAGGATATCACATCTTCATCATCGGAGAAAAAATCCTTGCCGCCATGGACGACCAGCGTCGGCACACGAAATGTCGCTGCGCTTGCGTTCATTCGGTCAATCATATCACTCAGGCTGAGGAGCAAGCGCAAGGTGTGCCGCTCGATATGCCAGGCATTGGTTTCGGACTGTTCACTGTGCGTTGAAGTCGCGGTCATTTGAACCTTTTGTCCTCCCGAAAGAGTATCCAGTGAGAGTCTTGCCGCTGGAAAAATGCGGGCGATCAAACGAACGGATTCCTTTTTCCACAAAGGGAAATCGTGACGTATGCCGACGACTGGCGAGCTGATCACGATGGCATCGCATCCGGGCCTGTGACCCTGCTCGATCTCGTTGCGATAGGCATTGGCCAAGATCAGGGCGCCCATGCTTTCACCCTGCCAGACGATCGTGGCTCCGGGATGTTGACGGCGAACCAGACTCGTGAAGGTGTTGAGGTCTCGGAACCAGTTGTCCGCAGCATCGATGTCTCCACGACGTTCCACCAACGGGTCCAGACCTTGACCGCGGATCTCGTATGCGTAAAGAGCGACGTTGGGCTGTTCCTTCACGAGCCAGTTACCAAGATTTTCATAGTCGATGGAGGCTCCGCAAAAGCCATGTAGGGCAATCACCACGGTCTTTGGCTCGGGATACTTCGGGTCTTGCGATACGAATTTTCGATAGGAAAAAATCTGTGAATCGCTGGTCGTGAACGTTTTTTCGCCCAACCGCGGTTTGTTATAGCGGTGATTGACAAGCGTATATCGCGGCTCTTGCTGGCAGGATGTGAGAGCCATGAGCACGATGCAAGCCATCGCTCCCAGAACTCCGGGAGTCATACGACCATGCATCGTTTTTCGTGTCATGCATGAAATTGTAGCGAAAGTCCGGGCCAAAGCAATGACGGATCACGTCTGTATGCGGGCGGTGTGTTGCCATACCAATGCAAAATTTGCGATTGCTCCCCGATGGGCCATGTGGATGATCTTCCTCCATGAAAGCCTTTGGTATCCGCGAGTATGTCCCCACTGATCGGGACGATTGTTTCGTTGCATTTGACTGTCCCGTTCCCGAGTTGCTGCCCACGGATGTTCTCATACAGGTCAAAGCTGTGGCGGTGAATCCGGTCGATACCAAGGTGCGACGCATGCAAAACACGGTGCTCGACAGTCCTCGGATTCTCGGTTGGGATGCCAGTGGCGTTATAGTCGCCATGGGTTGTGAAGTGACCGGTTTTCATGTGGGTGATTCCGTGTATTATGCCGGAGACATCACACGTCCGGGATGCAATGCCGAATACCAGTGCATCGATGCGCGCCTCATCGCCCGCAAGCCGCAGCGCTTGAGTTTTGAGGAAGCCGCAGCTATGCCACTGACAACTCTCACGGCCTGGGAGGGAATCGAGCGCATGAATTTACGGCAGGGCAAAAGCCTGCTGATTCTCGGTGCCGCAGGAGGTGTGGGTTCGATCGCCATTCAAATTGCGAAACAAAGCGGTTTTTCTGTTATCGCCACCGCATCGCGGTCTGAAACGCGGCAATGGTGCCTTGATCTCGGAGCGGATGCCGTCATCGATCATCGTGGAGACATCATCGCACAATGTCGAGATCTTGGATTCCTTCAGGTCGACGCGATCGCGAACTTTGTGGACACCGATGGTTACTGGGACATGATGGCAGAACTGATCGCTCCCATGGGGGAATTGTTTTTGATCGTGGAGCCCAAAGTCGCACTTCGCATCGGCGATCCTCTCAAGGCCAAGTGTGTTTCGATTTTCTGGGAATTCATGTTTGGTCGCGCCAAATTCCAGACACCCGACATGGGACATCAGGGAGAGATATTGCAACGAGCCGCGGAGTGGTTCGATGCGGGCATTCTCCGTCACACCATGACGACACATCTTGGCGATATGAACGTGCAGACGTTGCGTCAGGCACACGAATTGTTAGAGTCTGGGCGATCCATCGGGAAAATCGTGCTAAGCGTAAATCACGACGATGATGAAGATTGAAAATCACAGCATCGAGATTGCTACACGCGGCAAGGGCACCTATGAAATCACGTCACAGGTCGCGGAACTCGTAGGACGCAGCGGTATCCGCGAGGGACAAGTGACGGTGATGATACGCCACACCAGCGCCAGCTTGGTGATCATGGAAAATGCCGATGCCGAGGCTCGCCATGACCTCGAGGAATTTTTCGAGCGCCTTGTTCCTGAGAGCACGCCATGGTTCACCCATACGTATGAGGGATCAGATGATATGCCCAGTCACATCCGCATGGCTCTAACACGCACCAGTGAAGTGATTCCCATCATGGATGGGCGCATGACACTCGGCACATGGCAGGGATTGTTTCTTTTCGAACACCGCCGCGCGCCTCACAGGCGAGAGCTGGTGATATCGGTGATGGGAATGGCATGATATTCGGACCGCGACGTGATTTTTACGTTCTCCGTGTTGCTCAGCGTTGCGCGCGGTCCGAGTATCTACAGATTTTCATCACGGGGAAAGAATCACCACAAAAGTTCGTAATGCTGCCATGTTCTTCCTGACGTGCTTCCGTGCCATTCTCCGTTCTTGGTGGATCGTTTTGGTGTTTCTCCTACCTGCTAGTGCTCAAGACAAGGCGACCAGCCCGTCTGGCGCCGATCGCCATTTGTTCATATTAGCGGGCCAATCGAACATGACCCTTGAGCTGGAGCTTGGATTCCGCGACTTGGTGCACCGAGAACTGGGGGAGTCCAAGGTTGCCATCGTTCGCCAAAGCAAATCTGGGCGAGGCATTCGTTTTTGGGTTGGGGACTATGATTTGCCCACCAATCATCCTCTTGCCGGCAAGCTGAAGGCTGGAAATGGCGAGGAATTCCCAAAACTCGTTGCGGCCGCTCGCAGTGCGGGTGATGCCAAGCAATTTACATCCGTTACGTTGATCTGGATGCAGGGTGAGTCCGATGCCAACCGAGATTTGGCTGCGGCATACGCAAAGAGTTTTTGCAGCCTGATGGATGATCTCAAGGCCGAGCTCGGTATTTCCCAGATGCATTTTGTGATCGGGCGCATCAGTGATTACGGTCTTCATGGTGAGCAGGTTGAAGGTTGGAAGTCGTTACGCAAGATACAGGTGGACGTAGCCGCCTCTGATCCGCGGGGTGCTTGGATCGATACCGATGACCTCAATGGCGGTGACGAAAAACATCCGCAAGGCGAGCTTCACTATCCTGCTGAGAAGTGTCGCGATCTCGGCGCCCGCTTCGCCGAGATTGCCGTCAAGCAGTGCCGCGCGCTCAGTCCGAAGACTCCCACAAAGAGTGAGCATCCTTGAATCTTGATGCAATCCAAGTCGTGATATGCATGGTGACTTTTTCTGGAGCGGTGGATGGTTTGCGAGAGGGTCTTTCAAAAAAATGGCGCCGATGCTGCGCTCTGCAAGTAAAACGAGATGAATGCTGGCCAAGGCTCTGACAGTTCTTGACGCAGCAGCCCCGTTGATTTATCGATCTCTCATGCATGAGGTTCATTCATTGGTAGGCTTGCGCCTGGATGGAAAGGTTGCCTGGGTAACGGGGAGCAGTCGTGGGTTGGGCAAGGCGATCGCTGTGTTGCTCGCTAAACTCGGTGCCAAGGTGGTGGTGAATTGTTTTTCCAATGTCGCTCTGGGCAAAGCCGTCGTTGATGAAATCAGGGCCGACGGTGGTCAGGCACTGCTGGTTGCAGGAGATGTCATGGATCAAGACGAGATCCGTCGCATGGCTGAAGAAATCGAAGAGCATTGGGGTGGAGTGGACATTCTGGTAACCAACGCCACACCTCCGCAACCCATGAAATGGATCGCGGATTACGATTGGTCGGAATATCAGTCGATGTATGACGCTTTCGTAAAAAGTCCGTTTCTCTTATCCCAGCGTCTCTTGCCAGGCATGAAAGCAAGTGGATGGGGACGCATCGTTCAAATCACCAGTGAGGTGTTTCATGAGGGGATGCCGGAATTTTCCGCCTATGTGGCCGCCAAAGGCGCTCAGGTTGGATGGTCGCGTTCGATGGCGAATGAACTAGCAGCCGAAGGCATTACGGTGAACTGCGTGGCGCCCGGGTGGATTCCGGTAGAGCGGCACGAGGACGTGCCACAGGAAATCAAGGATGCTTATGTGAAAACCGTTCCGCTCGGACGATGGGGAACTCCTGCGGATGTTGCTTGGGCCGTTGCTTGGTTCGCCAGCCATCAGGCCGGATTTCTCACCGGTCAAACCCTGATCGTCAATGGCGGTCGCAGCCTGCACTGAAATCCCATGGGCGAATCTTCTTGGAGCAGCATGGTATTGACGATTTCACGCGCCATTTTGCGTGATCGCACGGCGCGACGCAAATGGCTTGGTGCTGCCGCATTTCTGATGCTCGGGTTATTTGCGCTGGGTCTGTGGGCCATCGATGGCTGGTTGGCGCGATCGCTCACGCGATTCAGTCTCTGGTGGCTCGGTGTGGCGTGCTGGACGGTGGTGGTGATGCTTTTTGCCCTGTATGATGCGATGGCTGCCATTCGCGAGGAGCGGGATCAAATGAAATGAAATTGGCATTGGAGAAAACGCCGGATTTTGTTACGGATCATGCGTGACGCAACCGCCGCGATATCCTCTGCTCTTCAATCCTAGGGCCCGCAGCCAGCGAGCGCAGCGCGCGGCCCAGTTCATCATGGAGCGTGCCACGCGTTTTGCTTTGTATGCTACCAGTTCCGCCGAGGAGGCGCGCGATCTGGCAGCGAAATTCGCGGCGGATGGGGAACCCGTTGTCGTGGCTGCGGGTGGCGACGGCACTCTCAATGCGGTATTGCAGGGCCTAGCGGGATCCGTCACAGCCTTGGGTGTCATTCCGGCGGGAACGATGAATGTGTTCGCGCGCGAACTCGGTATTGCTTATGGCAATCTCGACAAGGCCTTCGAGGTCATCGAACAAGGTCATATTCGCGAGATCGATCTGTTCGCAGTGAACGGATCACCGTTCGTGCAAATGGCCGGACTCGGCTTCGATGCTTCTGTGATTGAGGAAACTACATGGGAAAGCAAAAAAATGTTAGGTCCGTTGGCCTACTTGCTGGCGGCAGTCAAGGTTTTGGGAGAAAAACCGCCGATGATGGAGGTGGTGACAGCCGATGGTAGACGTGAGGAAGGTGTCGCCGTTCTGGCGGGCAATGGCACGTTGTATGGTGGTCAGTTGCCCTTGTTCCGCAAGGCTGACAATCAGGACGAGATGCTCGATGTGCTGATCTTCAAAGAATCTGGTTACCGGTTTGTGCTCGATTCGCTCGCCAACCTGGCACGAGGGGGAGTGGATCTATCCAATTCCGTCAGTCATTTGCAGGCCTCCGAATTCACCGTTCGGTGTGATCGTGAATTTCCGATCCAGGTCGACGGTGAATTGTTGGGTCGGGATTGTGAAGTTCATTTCCGCCCGATGGAGCGCAGATTGCGGGTGCTGGCTCCCGAGCAGCCGATGGTGAGTCGTTTCGGCGAGGCGATGAAAGCTCTCTGGGGATGGACGAGAAAGATGCAGGGTGTGGAATGATTGCCAGGGTGTCATCATGGCTAAGACGCAAACCTCTGCGATGGTATGGATCCTTCGCTCTGAGGAGCATGCTCTTTTCGGTGACATTCTGTGCAATTGCCACACTGGTGATTCAACAATCCGTGGTTCAATGTGCGCGTGGTAAAACTTATCAGGATGTCCAACGCATTTCCGGTAAGCATGTGGGATTGGTTTTTGGTTGCGACGATCGCTTTCAGGATCGGGATAACCTGTATTTCACATACCGGATGGATGCGGCGGCGGAGTTGTGGAAGGCGGGAAAACTTCATTGTCTGATTGTGTCTGGAGACAATCGCAGCGTGACATACAACGAACCGCGGAAAATGAAACGAGCTCTGGTGCAGAGGGGAGTTCCTGCCGATAAAATCGTCTGTGATTATGCGGGACTCAGGACCTTGGATTCTGTGATTCGCGCCCGCACGATTTTCGGCGTTCAGCGCTGCCTGATGATTTCGCAGTTGTTCCAAAACGAACGTGCGATTTGCATCGCCCAGGCCCACGGCATGGAAGCCATCGCATACAACGCCAAGGATGTGAGTGGTCCCGGTGGTCGCAAGACCAAGTGGCGTGAAATCGCCGCGCGTATGATGATGTGGCTGGATCTGCATGTAATCCATACCCAACCCAAACACGGCGGGCCGCGCGAGACGCTTCCTCTGTAGCGAAGGGGCATGCATCGACGCGGTGATTTCGCCGGGGAATCCTCGCCATGAGCAGTTTTGCATCGACTCTCCCGTAGGATTCTGCTGCATTGAGGGTCACGTGCGATGCGCATGGATCTGCTGTCATGACACCCGGCAATTTCGAGCAAAAGAATGGCAAACGTTGGCGTGACATGGACAGACTCATGGTGGCGCTGGAAAAACGACATCGAAATGTGGATGTGCGTTCTTTGCCCCAGCTTTTTCGCCAGGTCTGTGCTGATCTAGCCCTTGCCCAGTATCGCATGTATGGCGATCGAGTGGTTAGGGCTCTCAATGATCGAGTCATCCGCGGTTACAAACTCCTGTATCGCGGGCGTTCGGCCGGCTTGGAACGATGCGCGATGTTCTTGTTGGCGACGTTTCCTCAAACCATCCGTCGCGAGTGGCGCTTGTTTTGGTTGAGCAACGCATTGTTCTGGCTGCCCTTTTTCGCTTTGATGATTTCAGTGCGCTGGGATCTCACATGGGTGCAAAGCGTGTTGGGGCAGGATGGAATGGTCTCGATGGAAAAAATGTATGGAGGAGACGGCGCTGCGCAAACCTCGCACTTGCGTGAGGAATTCGGTTCCAATTTCCTCATGTTCGCCCATTATATCCAGAACAATGTGGGTATTGATTTCCAATTGTTTGCCGGAGGAATTCTCGCCGGACTGGGAACGATTTTCTTCATTGTGTTCAACGGATTGATGATAGGTGCATCGGCCGGTTATGCCAACTATGCCTGTCACCCGGAATCGTTCTGGAGTTTTGTCAGCGGTCATAGTTCCTTTGAGTTGTTAGGCATGTGCGTGGTGGGAATGGCTGGGATGCGCATGGGGCTTGGTTTGGTCAAGCCCGGTAGACTACCACGTTCGCGCTCTCTGCGCGAGTCCACGGTGCGGGCGATGCCGCTATTGTTTGGCGGTTCTCTGATGACCGCTGCGGCTGCGTTGATCGAAGGTTTCTGGTCGGCGCGGGATGTGCCAGCGGAGTGGAAATATGCGGTGGGTATCGTCTTTTGGGTATTGCATGCCGTGTATTTCCTTGGGATGGGGCGAGGTAGGAGGGAAAGCGAGCCATGAGGTTGGAGGATGTCACGATGGAAATTCGTCCGCGGACGGACTGGGAGGCCGTGGATTCCGGTTTTGCCATGGTGCGGCGCGATTTCTGGCGCTGCTGGTTCTTGTGGTGGCTCGTCCTGGCTCCCGTGTGGTTATTGATCTATCCGCTTCGCGACACACCTTGGCTCTGGCTGATGTTGATGGTCTGGACCAAGTGGGTTGGCTGTCGTATGATCTTGCATCAGTTGAGCCGACGCTTGTTCGGAGAGAACCCCACATGGCGATCCTTGTTGCGTGAGATGCCCCACGCCTGGGTGCGCCGGTTTTTCTATCGGATGATTCTGGCGCGTTGTTCACCCTGGAAACCTCTCTCCGCCGTTGTCGAGGAGTTGGAGGGATTGCGTGGTGAAAAGTTCCGTATCCGGATGACCATGATCACGCGAAAGGGTGAGGGGATTTCGATTTTATTGACTCTCGTCTCGTGCCTTTCGAGCGTGTGGTTGACCTTCGCGCTGTTTATGATCGGTCTGCTGTTTTTTCCCGAGTCCGTTCAGGAACGATGGTGGATTCAGTTTGATGCCGGATCCATCTGGGAGGAGTCGGGCTTTATTTGGTTGTTGATGGGCTGCATCACGATGGCAAGTTCGGTGGCGGATGTTTGGATCACGGGTGCGGGCTTCGGTCTGTATGTCAACAGTCGCACATGGATCGAAGGATGGGACATCGAACTTGCATTCAAAAGGATTGCCAACCGTTTGCGTCAGCAGGTGCTATTGTGGGTGGGAGCCATGGTAGTGTGCAGTGCTCCGGTCAGCAAGGCGGAGGAGAATGAGACGAGTCGTAGCTCGCGTGAGTTCATCGCTGAAATCAAAAAGCATCCGGAATTCGAGGTTCACAAGGAGAAATACCGTGTGCCTGCAACAAGCACGGCCGGCAGTTCCCTCTCGCCGCCTTCCGGTTTGGCGGAAATCCTCGTGGCCGTGGGTTATGTCGTTCTTGGCACTTTTCTGCTGCTGTTGATTGGTGGGCTGGTATGGCTTGTGTATCGTGCCCGATGGTTGCAGCCGAAGCTGCTCAAACCGATGGAATCCGTGGCAAAAGCTCGAGTGGTGATGGGAATGGATGTCACCGTCGCATCGCTACCGGTGGATGTGCTGGCAAGCGCTGATGCACTATGGCATGCCGGTGATCGTTTGCAGGCCTTGAGTCTTCTCTATCGCGGATCATTGGCGTGGTGGATCGATCGGCAGCAAGTGGCGATTCTTGAATCCGACACCGAGGGTGATTGTCTCACCCGAGTCTCCCAACTGCGGCATCCGCATGGTTCGTATTTTCAGACATTGACGCAAGCCTGGTTGCTGGGAGCCTATGCGGAACATTTTCCGCCTCAGGAGACTTGGAGCGAACTCTGCAGGCAATGGCCTTTTGCCGAAAGGAGGTCGTCATGAACCTACGTTGCTGCTTGTTGCTGTTGTTATTTCCGCTGCTGATGCAGTGCGAAAAAGGCGTCGAGAAGGAGCGGGAAATCGGTTACCTTGGTAAGGCGCGCGCCAATCCTTTTCTGGCATGGGAACGTTTTGTCGAAAAACAACAAGGGCAACAAGTGGTAATGCAGGCTACTTGGCCGAAGTTGGACGCGACGAAGTCCATGATCATTGTGAGCGCCGATCAATTGTCCACGCGGGTGAGCACGGATCTCGTGAGAAAATGGGTGAATGACGGCGGACATGCCGTGATTTTGTTAGATCGTGCTGACATGAATCATGATGACTGGGGCAGTTGGTTCCGTCCGCGGGAGCTACCGGATCCGCTAGTGGATTGGGCCAAAGAAATGGGTCTCGAACTGAAAGTGGTTGATACCGAGCGAAATCACACCAAGGCAAAATTTCGGGGCGCGACATATGATGTGCGGATGAACGCCATGGTGACCATGAAAGATCAGAAGCATCGATCTCAGCCGGTGATCAGCTGGGACCAAGGAGATGGCGCGGTGACATGGATCGTCGATGCTTCATTCATGCGGAATCGTTGGATCGATCAGAAGCAGCACATCGATCTGATCGGTGATCTTCTCGATTGGCGCGATGAGGGTGACATCCTGTTCCTGCGCGGTGCGGGGATTTCCTTTTTTTCATTGGTCTGGCAAAAAGGCTGGATGGTGGTCCTAGGGACTGGGGTTCTCATCGCGGCATGGCTGCTGACCCATCTGCCACGCTTCGGTCCCATGCAAAATGCTGCGCCGGAAGATGAAATCCGCTCGTATGATCATCATCTCGAGATGATAGGTGACTTTCATTGGCGCCTGGATCGCGGGAGCTCGCTGCTGGAGCCGTTGCGAACGGAGGCTCAAGATCTTTGCCACCATTGGCAGCTCAAACACGGGCGTCTGGATGAGCGCCTGTTCGATGTTATGGCTTCTCGCGCCGGTTTGCCGGTCGATCGAGTTGAACGTGCGATGACCGATCCCCGCGCGCGCGATCAAATGATTTTCACCCGCATTGTTGCAGATCTACAATCCATCAGAAAGGCATTCGCATGAACGAAGAAATCATTACAGAAGAACAGAGTCAGAGACCGGACTTGGAAGCTCCACCACAGTCGACCCGCATTTTCCACGAAATCCGCGAGCAATTGAAAAAAGTCTTCATCGGACAAGATGAAGTGGCAGGACAGGTGCTTGCGGCTTTGTTGGCTGGTGGTCATGTTTTGTTAGAGGGTAAACCCGGTCTTGGTAAAACTCACTTGGTGTTGGCTCTCGCGCGAACGTTCGGCGGCGGATTTTCTCGAATCCAATTTACGCCTGACCTGATGCCATCCGATGTCACGGGGTTTCGTCTCTACGACATGAAAAGCCAGTCGTTCGAGTTGCGCAAGGGACCAGTGTTCACGAACCTTTTGTTGGCCGATGAAATCAACCGTGCGCCCGCGAAAACCCAGGCGGCTTTATTGGAAGTGATGCAGGAACAACAGGTTACCATCGATGGGGAAACACTTCGTTTGCAATCGCCTTTCATGACTCTCGCGACGCAAAACCCAGTGGAGCACGAGGGCACATACCCGTTGCCCGAGGCACAGCTCGACAGGTTTCTGATGAAGATTGTTATCGATTACCCGCATCATCATGACGAGGCCGGAATCGTGGCGATGGCTTCTTCCACGCAACAGTCGTGCTCGCTGGAAGAGTTGCAGGTGGTGTGTGGGGCGGATGACATCATACGCGCTCAGCAGGAAACGGCGCAGGTTTTGGCCGTGCCGGAACTGGTGGCATATGCTGTTGCCTTGGTGCGCGCAACGCGCGAGTCGATGGCGATATCGTTAGGCGCAGGAACCCGTGGCGCCATTAGTCTGGTCCGTGTGGGTAAAGCGCTTGCGGTGATGAATGGCAGGCGATTTGTGATTCCCGATGACATCAAAGCCGTGGCGCTTCCCGTGTTGCGGCATCGCGTGCAATTGACTCCCGAAATTGCGATTAGCGGACAGCAGGTTGACGAAGTCCTGCGCGGTATCATTGAAAACGTGCCAGCACCCAGAATCTGACATGTTGATACCGTCACGGCTTGGCATGCGAGTGCTGTGGATTTGGGTGCTGCTTTCCCTACCGGTGGCGGTATTTCCTTCCTGCGCATTTTCTTGGTGTGCGCTCGGCCTGCTGTTGCTTGCTATCTTCGCTTTGGAGGCGTTGTTGTTGCAATTTGGTCCTATCGTAACGGTCGAACGCGTGCTGCCCCAGCGCTTCGCCGTCGGGGAAAATGGTGAGGTGCAACTGAACATCCGTCATTCGGGGCCAAGAGCCTTGCGAATCGAGGTTTTTGATGGAATCCCTGCTGACTCGCTTGCCGATGCCATGCCGTGGAGCGGGCAACTTCCCGTCGGTATTATGGTGCAGGTTCGCTATGATGTGTGCATTCCGCGGCGCGGTGAAGCGCGCTTTGGTGCCGCTCATCTTCGTGTGCTTGGTCGCTTGCGGTTGCTCTGGCGTTCGCTCGAGTTGCCACAGACGCAGAACGTAAAAGTCTATCCGAATTATGCCCCCGTCTTGCGATTGTCTCTGCTTGCCACCCAGCATCGCGAGGATCAAATGGGCATCGTATCCAGAGCACGCGCGGGCAACAGTCGCGAATTCCATCAATTGCGCGACTACCGCCGGGGCGATAGCCTTTCACAGATCGATTGGAAGTCCACGTCGCGCCGATTGCAGCTGATCAGTCGTGATTACCAAGAACAACGCAACCAGCAGGTGGTTTTTTTGTTGGATTGTGGTCGTCGCATGCGCTCGTTGGACGGGGGTTCGCCACATTTCGATCATTGTCTCAATGCCTTGCTGATGGTCTCCTACGTGGCCTTGCGTCAGGGCGATCACGTTGCGGTGCAATCGTTTGGGGGGATTGATCGTTGGTTGCCACCCGTGAAAGGAGGGCATGCCATGGCTACGATCCTGGAGCACCTGTATGATGCTGAGACGACACAGACGCCCAGCGATTTCAGTTATGCTGCGGAGCGTTTGATGATGCGCTTCCGTCGCAGGGCGTTGGTTGTTGTCATGACAAATTTGCGGGGAGAAGATGCGGAAGAATTGATTCCCGCCTTGCGATCCTTGCAATCGAAGCATTTGGTTCTGCTAGCGAGCCTGTGCGAAGGATCGGTGCGGGATGCCGTAGCCACGCCGGTAGGTGATTTTGCGGGGGCTTTGCAACACGTCGCCGCACGCCAATACATGGGCGAGCGGCAACAAGTGCTCGCCCATTTGCAGGCACATGGTATTCTTACCATGGATGTGCCAGCAGACCAACTGGCTGTAACTCTGGCGGGCCGATATCTGGATGTCAAAGCAAGCGGATCACTCTAACAAAAAGCCCGGGAATATTGTTCCCGGGCGATTTGGATGATGGATTGGATCAGGCTTTGTCCGCCGTTTTGGGAGCGGCTGGCGCCTGAGCTTGTGCGGCAGGTGCGGCGGTCGGAGCGTTGGTTGCAGGAGTGCTCGCGCCCACGCTGGATTTGCCAACAAACACGGCACCGGCTTCCATCGTCAGGATCTTGGCTTTGATATCGCCGACAATCTCCGCGCCTGCTTTCAAGTCCACGCGGTTGCTTGCGGTAATGTTGCCGTGGACTTTGCCGTGAACAATCACGGTAGCCGTGCGGATTTCCGCTTTGATGCGGGCGTTTTCACCGATCGTCAGATTGCCGTCGGAATGGATTTCTCCTTCAATGCGACCATCGACAATCAGATCGTTGGTGAATTTCAGAGTGCCCTTGACCTCCACATCCGTGGAAAGCACGTTGCGGGTCGCCGCCACTGCGGGACGTGAGGGTGCCGCGGCTTGCTGATGAAGAATGGGATCGTTGCCAGCCACAGGGGTGGGATTGATCGGAGCGGGGGCGGGTGGCAGGGGCTCGCCGGAATTTTTGCCAATGACTTTTTGAAACATATAAAAAGAAGTGAGGTGTGAAAAAGATTACGGTTGGGATGGCGGAGGTGTTTGTGCGGGAGCAGGGGCAGGGGTCGCGTCCTTTTTATCCGCTGATCCATTGGATAGAATGTCAAGCATGGGGCTGCCAATGGCTGCGCCGGTGGGTTTTTCTGGAGTGATGGACGCTTCCTCTGCTGGCGGTGTGGGAGCTGGTGGCGGCTCGATTTCCGCAGGCGGCGTGAAATGCAAAAACTTGATGCGATCCGCCGCCATGTTAGCGAAGGGGCTGTCTTTGAATTCGGCGGAAACTTTCTTGTAGAGCTCTGATGCCTTCTCCAGGTTGCCCTCTTTTTTGGCGAGGTCACCCAATGCGATCATGGCCGATGGTGCGAGATATCGCTCACTTTCACGATCGACCACGGCTTGAAACGCCAGCGTCGCGTCGCCACTTTTCCCCTGCGCCATCAGACGATAGCCCAGTGTGTTTTGTGCCACAACTGCAGCTGGATGCTGGGGAAATTTTGCCATGATGTCCTTGAGAGTGGCGATCGCCTCGTCTTGCTGGCCATTGCTCCAGAGTTTGTCGGCGATACCCATAGCCGCGCTGACCGCGGAGGGGGTGTCGGCGTAGTCCGTCTTGACCTTTTCCAATGCGGCGATGTCCTTGGCCGCGGAGAGGGCGGCTCCGGCTTCTGCGGCATGATCCTGCTGGATGGTGCGGTAGACCATCACACCACCAATCGCCAATGCCGCAGCTACAGCCGATACAGCAATCAATTTTTGATTTTTATCCAAAAATTGCTCAAACGCGCTGGGTCCTTGAACGATTTCGCCAATCGGCACGGGGTGGGTAGATGGATCAGACATGTGACACGACAAAAATGCGCAGAATTCCCCGATAAATCAATCGGAAATTTGATTTTTCGGTCGGTTTGGGAGTAGACGACCTTCCATCCTATTGCTACGGTCTTCGCGCATGCCCCAATCCTTGTTCGTGATCGCCGGTGAATTGAGTGGAGACGCTCACGGCGCCGGCCTGCTGCGCAGCTTGCGCCGCTCGTTTCCCGAGTTGACGATGGCCGGCGCCGGCGGTCCGCAGATGTGCGAAATTGCCGGATCCGGCTTGCGCGACTGGGTCGAGGATGCGGCCGTAATGGGAGTCTGGGAAGTTCTCAAGCATTACCGTTGGTTCCAAAAGCAATTCCGCGAGCTGCTGGATGAGCTCGTCGCCCTCAAGCCGGATGTGCTCCTATTGATCGATTATCCGGGATTCAATCTGCGTTTTGCCAAGGCGGTGAAAGCGCGGATGCCTCACGTGAAAATCATCTACTACATCAGCCCTCAAGTATGGGCTTGGAATCGCGGACGCATTCCGCACATGGCACGCATGCTGGATGAAATGATGTGCCTGTTTCCTTTCGAAGAGGAAATTTTCTCCCCCGCAGGGTTACGCACGACCTTTGTGGGGCATCCACTGGTGGACGAGTTGGAGGCGGAGCGAGTTACGGTAGAACGAGACGCATCGCTCGTGGGGCTCTTCCCAGGTAGCCGTGAACGCGAGGTATCACGCTTGTTCCCGCTGATGCTGCGCTCTGCGGAAATGCTGCTTGTTTCCTCACCGCATCTGCGTTTTTCGGCACCTGCGGCCTCGGCGAAATTGGCGAGTATGATGCGGCAACTCGTGATCGAGCGGAACTTGTCCAATCACATTACGGTCACGGATGGCGGTAGTCACGCCCTCATGCAACGCGCTGGATGCGGTGTGATCGCCAGTGGCACCGCCACCCTGGAAGCGGCCTATTTCGGCTTGCCGTATCTGCTGGTCTACAAAGTCGCGTGGCCCACGTTCTGGTTGGGCAAATTGCTGGTGCGCATCCGCTTCATCGGCCTGGTCAACATTCTCGCTGGTCGCGGAGTGGTGAAGGAGTTGATCCAATCTCAAGCGGAACCTGGTGCCGTTGTGGCCGAGCTCAAGCGCATGTTGGAAAATCCTCAGGCACGCGAGTCACTCGTCGCCGATCTGCGCGCCACTGCTACGCTGCTCGGCGGTCAGGGGGCTCATGAACGGGCCGCGGGCATCGTGGGCGAGTGGCTGCGCGGAGCCCGAAAAAATTCCGCCTAAGCGGTTGCCAAGGCAGCAGTTCTCGTCTAAAAGATGCCCGCGATGAAATTTGCCCTTGCTCTCTTGTCTCTTGCATCACTGGGATTCATGTCCTGCGAGCGTCACAAATTTGATGAAGTGAAAGTGCTCCACGAATCCCATGGCAGCGATCACGGGCATGGCGACGCTCACGCGGCTCATGGTGACGATCATGCCCAAGAAAAGTCCGCTCATTGAGAGCGCAATTCCTTGCGTCGATAGGACAAAAAGACCTCGCCGATCTCGGGATGCGGATCAAAGCCCGTGAGTTCGAAGTGTCTACTGATTTCCAGGGTAATTCCCGGTACTCCCGTGATGGTGGGCGCGGACGCTCCGCCGAAAACGGTGTGGGCGGCCCAGGTGAGATGAAGTTGATCTAAAAAATCGCGTTCGATCAGCAGGCGCAGCAGTTCGCCGCCGCCTTCGCAATGGAGGCGCTTGACCCCATGATCATGGTGAAGAGTTTGAAGAAATTCCCGCAAATCGCCGCGATGGAGGAAAATATCGGGTCGTGCGATCGCGGGAGTTTCTTGACACCAGAGATGGATTTCGCCCCCGGCAGTATGAAACAACT
>JBJOMZ010000016.1:0-33034 GCA_046052105.1 Verrucomicrobiota bacterium
CTTTTCATCGTTAGCAGTTTCTTTTGTTCTTCGATGTTCATTCTATTCACAAGGGACTTGCACCCTTTTTGGTTTCAGTGCATGCTACGCACACACAAGCCGCGACATGACAACCACTACCAGCCGCTCTGTTTCAATGATTTCCCATCACTACACCCCTAACCCCGTGACCGACGTGCGCCGCCGCTGGTAGTGGTGCATGCGCTCATCGTTCTGAGACAATATGAAGATCCTGATCGCGACCGTAACAATCATTGCCGCTCTCATATCATGCGGAAGTAAACCAGTCAGCTCTGAACCTACAAAGAGTGATATTATTGGCGAATGGGAATGCAGCGAATTACCAGATGGATTTATCCGTGAGGCTGGCAGCAAGATTGCAAACCCGATCAGTAAGATTTCCATCCGTGAAGACGGAAGTTTATCGGCGTCGAATTTTCCAGTGCGCTCGCCATATCGATTCGTCGATATGAACTGTGTTTGGGGTCTTTCTGATCCGTCAAGAACACCAAGCGGCACGTGGTCGGTAGAGATGCAGGGGCATTATCTTCAGTGTCGACGGCAAGGCAAGGAACTGGTTTTATGCCTCACGATCAGCGCCCAATACTACTACTTTGCCGAATACAAGAAGAAGCCGAACAACCCGCACATGGCGACGCCGAGCAATCTGAATGATTGAATTCGGAGCTTCACACCGGCGCCGCCATTGCTTTAACGTTGGCCAGAAAATGAAGACAATAATACTCCTCCTACTTCAGGTCGTCCTTGCTGCGTCTTGTGCCGTTCCTGAGCCGGGCAACTTTGTTGATGCGGCTGAAGTAAGGAAAGTGCATAAACCTATTCCAAATCTAATTATCAAGCAGCTGCCATCTAGACTGGAAGAGCTGCCTAAGGATCGCCAACTCAATCTGATCGAATTCCTTGATCTTACTGGATTGCGTTCATATTCGGGCAATATTGAGCTGGATCGGAACGGCTATTGCATGTTTCTCGATGAGAAGAGGACTCTGGTAATTTCCAGTAGAGGGCATGCAATCTCCAGGAGAGATGTTGAGAGACATCTTGCTGCTGATCCTTCTCTTATGTTGCCGAATGTGCTAGGGGGAGATGACGCGCGCGTGTCAGGGTGCATTTTGATGAGTGAAGACAATTCTGTTTTGTATAATTACTCTTTTGCTGAATCTGCTCCGAAGCAATAAGTAACTTTGAACATTAGTCAACAAGCACAATCGGGTAGGCGGGAGGTTTTAGCTCCCGCCCCTCACACCACCGGCCATACGGATCCGTAGCACGGCGGTTCCAATCAGTTCCCTAATCTTGCTCAGGGTAGTGTAGCGCGGCATCAATCGCCTGCCATGCGGATTCGAGAAGATTGAGGCGGGCCATGATGCTCTCGGTGGAGAGTCGCATGCTCTGATACCGCTCCAACTCCGCTATTACGCGCCGGGTGAATGGATTTGCTTGTGCAGCCGAGGTTCCACCCGCAGCTCGGGTCACATGCTCGATTGTGGAATCTACCGCAACGTGCAGTTGCTCTCCGATTGCGCGGATTTTTTGCCTCTGCTCCATTTCAAGCCGGATGATCCGGCCCCTGATTCGCAGTGGATGACCAAGTGCATTCTGCTCTTCGATAAGCATTTCGTGCTCCATGTGGTGGGTTGCCCGGGCGAGTGCTTGAGGTAGTTCGTTCGCTCGCATGAGCATGACTTCCAAGGTGTATAGTTGTCCCTGGATAATGCCGAGGCGCTCCACCGACTGGCGGAACGCGTCAATACGGGTGTCGTTGCCTGATTGGTTCATAGCATCCGCAGACATATAGGTTAGCTTTTGGCGAGGGCCTTGCGGAACGCCTCGCAGGCGGCAACCATGCGCTTGCATTCGGCCTCGATTTCGACCTGTGCCGCCAGCACTTTTTCAAACCAAACCAGCACACGCTTGAATCCCTCGAGCCGCTTCGTTGTGGGTTCTTGGTCCCACACCAATGACCGGCATGCTTCGTGCAACCAGTCATCCTGCTGGCCGACAAGCGCACAGGGGCGTATGGCTTTGATGACCACCGGATTCGCCTGTTCTACCTTCCGCTCCTCCGGATCGAGTTGAGATGCAACAAGTAGGTCACGGAAAGCAGCCATCGCCTGTTTAGGCGTCTCATTGATGATTTGCGTCAACTCGGAGTTGGCGGAGTGAAAGGCTTCCTCGGCCTGCATGAGGAGGTCTGCAAGTTCGGCCTGCTGGCGCGGTTCGCGAGCCTGCTTGACGATAACGGTTTCCTCGGCCTGCATCAGGCTTGCCAGATGCTTGCGAGCTTCTTGCTCGTCGTTGCAGTCACCCATGCGGGCCTTGATCGCATCGCGCTCGCGGATCGCAGTTTCGAGGGTGAAGATTTCGGAGTGGAGCGTGACGGCCTTTTGAACGAGGGAACGAAACGCGACAGTTTTTGGAGTCGATTGGTTAAACATGACACCAATCGTGCCGTGTCAACGATTCGTCGGTTTTTTTCTATGCCTCGGGATGCGGTATCGGCACCGGTGACGGCGCGTCCTGCCTATCGCGTGTCAGGACAGGGCGAGCTTCCATCGAGCCAGTGAGAGCCGCAGCAACAGCCAGCGCCCCCTTGCGGTAGAGAGTCACGACCAGTAGATCACCATTCAGCAATACTGCCCAGTAGCGCGTGGCGTAGCCATCGGGTTTCCGGTATTTCACGACTTCCACTCTCATTTTCTCCATCCCTCCCGACGTGCGCGAGTTTTCACCGAATTCGGAGATAGTCCGAATTTCTCTGCCGTCTTGCGGATGCAGCGGCATTCCTCCCAATAGGTGCGGGCCTGTTTCCAGAGGTCATCGCCGAAACCGGGATTGCCGGGTTTGCCGTCACTAGCGACCGGAGTCGGCTTCGCGGTTGGTGGCTCCGATTCTGTTTCAGGTCCACATTCTTCCGTGGTGACATCGACCGGGGCGGGAATTTCGGGAAGCTTGCCATCAAGGATTTCTGCGACGATTTCACGGATCAGTGGCACGGGGATTTCGGTGATGGTGAAGACCAGTCCGCAGAGGTTTGTTCGACCTAACGATTTCTTCAGGAACTTCAGAGCTTCGCCACGGGTGCGACCTTGGTAGCGGCCTTCGAATAGGTTGGTGTCTTTGTCGTCACAGACGATCCAGTAGAGCTTGTTCATGGTGTAATTTGGTTGGTTGTTAGATGGACTCTGTCGTCCATCGTGATGTCTAACCTGTCACCACTAACGATCCATGTTTTTCTTTGTCTTTTTGTTGCTGTCACAACTTACTTTCCTCACCTTGAAAAGAGCCATGAAACAAAAGGAAAAACATTCAAAGTCGAACATCGCGGGATACGAACCATTGGTGAAATCATACACGATTGCTGAAATTCTGGACGTGTCATCACGGCATGTGCTGATGTTGTCAGAAAGAGGAGAAATTCCGTCTTACCGCCTCGGGCGGCGTTGTATCAGGTTCCGCATTTCTGAGGTCATGGATGCGCTGGGCGTGAGCAGGAATTGCGATTTTTAAGCATCGCCTATCTGCGCTCTTTAGCCTCCTGAGCTTCAAGAAACTCACGGATGCTGCCAATGTGATAGAGGCGTTTACCATAATTCTTGCCTGGTAGACGAGTGCTCGCGGAGCGGATGTATCCTCCCTTCCTCAAGTTGTAGAGTGGAGTGTGGGTAATCCCGAACATGCGGGTGACGTATTTCTCGTCAGCCCACTCGGGGCAGATTTCTTTATTCATGAGGGTAGCGGGCGGTTGATTTGGATAGTGCGACCTTTGGTTTGACCGGCGGCGTAACTGCCCGAGTGCAGGTTGCGACGACTCTGACTGCGCTTGCGAAGTTTGCCATAATGCTCCTCGACATAGTGGGTGATCGCCGCTTGTTGATCCACGAGAACCAATCCGTAGGCCTGGCGCTCGTTGGCAGCGTAGGCTTGCTCGGCACGCTCTTTGGCTTCCTTGAGTGCCGCATGCAGGCCGTCGCGCAGCCCGCGGTAGTATGATGCGCGGTCCGGATTGGGATGGACTTTCTTGAACTCATTCCAACAGCGGAAGAAGGTCTGGCGCAGGTAGTTGAAAGCGTAGATCGCGAAGTCGATGTCGGCGGGAGCGCCGATGATGTCCACCGGAGTTCCTCGACCGTTAGGCATCAGGATGGTCTTCACGTTGAAGTGGGCTTGCAGTAGCGACAGAATCATCAGGTCTGCGGGGTTGAGAGTCTTGGGCAGATCGAGATTGGCCTTGTTGACGGTGAACGCCCCGCCGCCTGTCTCGCCGCGTTCCATGCGGAGCAGCGCCGAGTCGATGTTATGGCGGGTCATGAGTTCCTGAGCTTTGGCCAGTGCGACCTTGGCTTCGTTCTCGGTGGCTCCGCGTGAAGTGTCGGCAAGTCTCAGCAACTTGCGGATCTTATCGAGGATGTCGGCTTGGTTATTGTCGGGATTGCTTTCGTTAGTTGCAGTTGTCATAACATCCCTCATCTGCCAGTCTGAGCAGTCACGTCCATGTCTTTTTTTGTTTTTCTGTCGTGTTTTTTATTGGCTTTCGGAGGCAGGAAAGCGTGATTGGCATGGATTATGAGTCACACGATCCGTGCCACTTTTCTGGCATTTTTATGGGAAGCGATTCCCCTAAGTGATTTGGAGAATAGTGGGAAATCTTCCCGCATTTTCAGAAGCACGCACGACTGCGGCCAACACCTCAGATTGCTGGAATTCGCATGAATCCGACAGCCTAACGGAGCCTGATTGCCTGACGAAATGACCTACGATGACCCTTAGCCTGCCCTGCGTTATGTGGGAAGTCGTGTTGGCACATTTCACAGGAATTGGACACGGGTGGGGACATCCCTGCCAGCAGTTTGGGTCGTAAAAGATTCCTTTCGGCAAGTAGCGGCAAAGTCCCCATCATGTTAGAACGGACAGATGGCTCCATCGATGATGGGATAACCGGTTTCAAGGTCGATGTCGGCATAGTCGGTAGTGTTGGATTTCCCGCAGGGCTCGCAACCCAGATCACAGGTTGGGACACCGTGGGACGCTTGGGACGCCGTTTTTTCATCCTTATGCGTATGTGTCTCCTTGTGCATGATGTCATGATTCATGACTACCGCTCCCGTAGCGCGAGGGTTTTGAAAAGGCGTCCCAAGCGTCCCAACTTGTCCCGGTTTGGTGGAGAAAGCGGCAATCTCCGGCAATTTCGGCAGCACTGGCCGCCGCACACGGATCACGCAGGCACCACGGCGTGAGGTCGTCTTGTCACCAGCCAACGCGTAGATTTTCTGCCGGTGTTGCTTCCCCGCCGCACCGGGGCAGGTCACGCAACCAAAGCGTCCATCCGGCATGATGACCAGGTGTTCGCCTTTCTCGTCGCGACCCACCTCGGCGCAGGCGGGACAGCGAGCGATAATCTTTTGCCCGCATTGGCGTGCGTTCTCAAGTTTGGACGGGTCGAGGCTCATGGCAGGATGTCGGGGTTGATGAAGGCGACTCCGCGAAATCCACGGGTGGCCCTACCGTCGCGCTGGCAACTGTTGGATTTGGCGGTCTGGAACATTTCGAGCATCAGAGAGCCGAGCTGACTTCCGATGCGACTCTCGGGAAGCGGATCCCAGCCTTTGTCGGGGCAATAGTGAGCATAGGCCTGAACGATCTCGCCAACGGAAAGGTCGCTGCCTTTGTCGCGTTTGACGCATTCGCGGAGGAAGAACCTCAGACTATCGCTCTCAGCAAGTAGTGAATCGACGACTCCGGCTTGACGTGGCGTGAGCCGAATATCACCGGTTTCCGCAATGTCTTTGAGCAGCATGCGTAGGCCGTCCAAAGCCCAGTTGAGAATTCCGGGGCCTTCCTCGCGGATGAGGAGTTCCCCGAAGTTTGGGATTTTCACGTTCGGGGGCGGTGACTCGTAGCGGACGATGAGCATGCGCCGCCGCCATGCGCCGACGTCTCCCTGGAGCTTCACCTTGAGACGGCAGTTTGAGGTCATGAGCATGTTGAATTTGCCCTCGATCTGGAAAATGCCCGTGCCGCCCTTTTGTTCTGCGTCCATCAAGTCGCCTCCGACCAGTCCCTTGATCGTGGAAGCACCCTTGGACGAAAGGAAATCCGCATCGACGTCCACGCCCACGAGGAACGTGCGGCGCAGGAAGCGATAGACCTCAAACCGTTCGTCCAGGTGTCGCGTGCGCAACTGCGCTACGTTCTCGCGCCCGATCAGGTGTTGAAGCACGATCCCGTATTGAGATTTCCCGCGCCCCGGTTCGCCATCGAGGATCAGGAAACGCTGGATCAGGTTTTCACCAAGCAGGCTCAGGCCGGCCATCTTCTGGAGCACGATAGCATCCTCAGCATGGACGGCAGGCAGGAGCAATTCGTTGAGGAAGCGCGGGCAGGTCGCGGCGGGGTCATAGCTGATGGGTGATCGGTTGCGGCTGCGGAATTCGGGGGAGAATGGCTCGGGTCGGAAGTCTCCGCCGTCGAGGCGCAGCATGCAGTTCGCCAGATGGACGGCGCGGGGCCGTTCGGTGAACGCCTGACGGTGCTCGATGATGCCCTTGAGCCGCGATGTGATGGCATTGAGATTCTTTTCGGTGCGCAGGTTCTCCAGCAGTCGCATCGAATCGTCCTGCCGCGACACCTCCAACATCCGATAGGAAATGGCGTCCTTGATCGCCTCCGGTGAGATCACCGAGTAGGCGCCGGTTGCTGCGTCGTAGCAGAAGAATGCCCTCTCATCCGGTTCGTAGAGCACGATGTGTTCTGCAGCATAGAGAGCCGCCCAATACGCCTCGTTGATCCCTTTGACATAGCAAGTGCCGTCGCTGTCAGGCTTCGTGAAGAAGACCGGCACGCCGTAGCGCTGGATGATCGGATCGTCGGACTCATCATCCTGGCCCGGAAGCTCGTCGTCCGTGGCCAGCCACGGCAAACGCAAGTCGTCAGGCCAAATGATTTCCTCAAATCGTATGGTGACGGGATGAACTTCCGGTGACCGGGTGTAACTCATGCCCTTGGGATGGATGCCGTGAATCGTCGTGCAGACGCCCGTGGAGCGCCATTCACCCCACGCGCTCCCGTCCGATTTCTTGATGTCAGAGGGTGGCGGATAGGCACCGTCGATGCGCACCCAGACGTTGCAGCCACGCCGGCCACGGCTCCTCAGGGTTTCCCGGAGCCTCGGATTGAGTGCTAGGAACGGCTCTACCATTTCATCGTCGTCAATGTCGATGGAGCACAGCCCGCCGGAAGGCTCGCCGGTCAGCACAGCGATGTTGCCCTTGTCGAGCGCCTTGAGGTAGCGCTCGTCCTGCATCTTCTCGATGGTGGTATGCTGCCACCCGCGCCAGCGCGGCCCCTTCTCGTTCAGATTGGCACGCAAGAGCACCACGGGATCGAGCAGGGACATGAGATGCCGCGCCGGAGATTTAGACGAATCGTTAACACCCAGCGCATTCATGGACGACCTCCTGATTCTTCGGTATGGTGGTTTGTCTTCGATTGGTCATCACAGGCGGCGGGGGGATTTGGGTCCTCCCGCCGTTCTTGTCTGAGCATGTCGCGGAACTTCTCCCGCTGCTCCCAACGCGCTAGTCTGCGGAGATGCCGCTTGGGAATGCGCCGCCTGAATTGCCGCGATAGAATCGCCAACCGCTTGCTGATGGCAGCCGGTGTGCATCCCTCGCGACGGGCACAAGCGCGGATGGACTCCCATTCGTCATTCAGCATGATGCGCCACGCAATGAGTGTGATTTTCGGATCGCCGGTGAAGAAGGTGCGGGCGATTGTATCCACCAAAACGATCGCGGAAGGCATGCCACGATCAAGATCGACATCCTCGGGCTCCAACAGGTCAACCGGGTGGGTCGCATCCACGGCGGTTGGTCTTCCATCATCGTCAAACCAAGTCATGGCCGTGGGTGGGGTTGGAAGTTTGACCGGGGGTGGCTACCGGCTGGATCGGGTTGACGGTCATCCGGTCGATGGCTGCATCGAGGTCGGTGACCCTGAATCGCACGGCGCGACCGATGCGGATGAACGGGACGAGTCCGCTCATGCGCCAGTTGAAAAGCTGGCGGGGGCGGACTCGGAGATACTCGCACGCTTCCGTTTCGGTAAGCAGGCGACCTTCAGTGGTGTTGGCTTGCGTTTGCATGTCGCCAACTCGCGCCGTGTCAACTGATCGTCGGGATTTCCACGATACGCGTCTTCATGCGCCAACTTGGGTCAGGGAAATATGTTTACGTAAACACATTTGGTTCTGCGGACTGAGATTCTCTTTGCGCACAGAGATCTGCCGTGAACTGCGACTTATTCATAAATTTTCATTACGTAATGAAAATTGCCGGGTGGTCGTTCCATTCACGGCATTCCTCCCCTGCAGAATTTCCCTTCCGGCAGGACAAATTGTCATTACGCAATTACAATTGCTTGATCGGCATGACGATCCTTTGCGCATGCAAAGAATTTGAACCGGCCCCAGCAGTGAACTGCGACTTATTCACAAATTGTCATGTCGACATGACAATTGTCCCCAGTCACGGCCTGCAGCTGAGGGAGGGAAATTTGACCGCGCGCACCAATTCATTCCGGGCATGAATCTCCTGCCGGAAGGAGATTGTTGAATCGATTCAACAATTGCCCCGGGAGCGGAAAAATTACTTTTTCTTGCCGGAAAGAAAATTGTTTGCGCGCGCCAACAAATGGTGTCCCACTGTGTGTCCGAGCGTGGGAATTTTGCGCACGCGCGAAAAATGCGACCGTCAGCAGAATGTCTTTGTGCAAAGAAAATTGCTGGAACGGGGCGGTTTGTCTTTCCGGAACGACATTTCCTGTCGGCGGGAAAAGTCTCATGTCGACATGAGGTTTCAGTGAATCTTCCGTTTGACCACGAACCGGCCTTTGGCGCGAATGTTGCGGCACCAGCCAACAGGTGGCCAGACCTCGGGCGGCATGATCGCGAACCACGCCTTGGCATCCTCTGGCGTGACTACCTCACGGTAGTGGCGAAAGATCATTTTCGGAGAGTTGCCTGCCTCCAGAGCGGTCCGGGGCACGTCACCGGTCTCTGCCACGCGATAGCTGATGAACGAGTGTCTGAGGGCATTCTGACGCCATCCACCGGGAATCCGCGCTTTCACGGCCACATCGTTCAACGCGCCCGAGTAGTCGGAGATCGGCACAATCGGCCCGGTGGCCTCGCGCCAGGGGGCGAGCCATGCCTTGAGGTTGTCGGGAAGGATGGCAAGCCGTCTCGCAGCGGTCTTGGCTTTTCGGCCGGCAATCTCGATGTGACCACGATCCCACTTGATGTCCTGCCAATCGAGGCGGTGGATTTCTGCCGACCGGATGCCCGAGAAGGCACCGATGGCAAGGAAGGGCAGAATGCGTTCGTGGGCGGCGAGCAGGAGGCTCCGCATTTCATCGGGGGTGAAGATGGCGATGTCCGTTTCCTCCTCCTTGAACTTCTCGCTCAACTCGGCGGCGGTCTTCCGATCGGGATGGAGGTAGCCTTGCTTCTTGGCGAAGCTGAACATGGTCACGACGTTGCGCCGGATGCCGTTCTTACTGACCGCCCCCAGGTGTTTCAGCCCGCCGAGGTAGTGGTTGATGTCAGAGACTTTGACCTCCGCGATCTTGCCCGTCACCGCCGCCGAGAACTTTTCCAGATGCCCACGGGCGCAAGATACGTAGGAGTCACTCACCCCCTTCCGTTCAAGAGAGGCGATGAACTCGGCGGCGACCTGTGTCGTGGTGCGGTTGGGGAACCTGTCCGGACCATTGGTGACGTAGAACCGAACGGCATCGGAGAGTGACACATCGGGAGCCGCTTTTTTCACCATGGCCCATTCCTCAACTGCCGCCACCAGTGCAGTCTCAAACGGCCTGACCAGGTCCTCGCAATGCTGGAGGATTTCGATGTCGCGGTGGGTGGCCTCACGCCCGGTCACCAGCTTGTTGGCGAGACGGACGCTGATCTGTTGCGCGATCAATTCCGCCTCGGCGAAATCCGAGAAGCACCGGGTTCTCCGACGACCGCCCTCGTGCCAGCAGACGTTGTTCTGTTTGTAGCCATTCTTGCGGGTGAACGGGTAGATCTTCACGGTGGCCGCACCCTTGCCGATGATCACGGTGCCCTTCGGTTGTCGACGATTCTTGGTATCCATATCCAAGACCGGCGATGTCAACGGAATGCATGAGTTCGTGTTGGAAATTGCATTCAGGAGCCCACTCAAATGCTCAAATATCGTTGGAAATGAACGAGTTAAGTGGGTTGCTCCTGATAGCTCCGCCATTCTTCGCTTCCTGCGGTAGCTACGAATGGCATGCCATCCCATACAAGGTATGAGGGATAAACTCCGTAAATCACCTCCCTATCCCAATCATAGGTAATACGCAGGAATTTGAACGCAGCCATCCGTGGCGAATCAAGCGAGCGATATCGTTTCAGTCTTACGTGAAAATTCGTGCTGTGAACCCGTCTTTTCGACCCAACCGCCAAACAAATAAGACGCCGCTCCACGAGAAGCGACGTCTTGGTTTTCACATTTCGCCGAATAGGGAGAATCGCACTTGTTTGATCATTGCGCCCCACCTTTGCCGCCGCCGGCACCACGACCTGCGCCACCGGCTCCCGGGCGGCCTTTGCCTTTGCCAGCACCACCCGGACCAGCCCCCCCTTGGGCACCACGAGGGCCATGGCCTTTTCGACCCTTCGCTCCTGCCTGCCCGCGATTGTGATGGCCTTTGCCAGACCGGTTGGCCTCCAATTCCTGCTTGCTGATGATGCCGTCACCGTCGGTGTCCAGCTTGTCGAACAATTGGCCGTCACCGCCTTTCCGTTCTACTTTCTGCGCATGCAAAGCCCCTGTGAGGCCCAACATGGCAACGATTCCAATAGTAATTATTTTCATACTTTTTTCTTTTTGTGTGGTTGTTTTGCCTGATTGGCGACCTCAGGATAACATTCCTAGATGATGGTAAGGTGACGTGGCTGGAATTTTTTACAGCCCGTCTACAGAGGTTGTGACGGCCTTTATGCCCGACGATCCGGCCAGCGACGAGGGCAACCTTCACGCCCTGATATAAAACGAAAGTAAACGCAATCCTTCACAGTCATGGAGCGAAGCAGTGAGCGACAAGCCCATCGCTTCCGCGCAGGCTCGGGCGATGGAGAGACCTAGACCGCTATGCTCATCACCTGAACGGACGTGATCAGCACGCCAAAAACGGTCGAACATGCGGTCCAGATCTACCTGCTCGAGGTCAGGTGCCGAATTGCCGATCTGGAGGAGGGTTTGGTTGTTTGTCGAAACGAACACGGTTGTACCCTCCGGAGCGTAGACGGCGGCATTCGACAAGAGATTGCGAACCAGCAACGACCAGAGGTCCGCACTGCCGCGGACCGATCCATCATGCGTTAGATCGATCTGTAAATGGATTCCGCGCTCCCCCGCCGCCGCACCGCATGGTTTCCAGCACGTTTCCACAAGTTGCCGCAGCGCGATCACTTCGTCGCTCTCCACCTTGGTGGCTTCGCAGCGTGCCAATTGAAGCATGGCATCGACGATTCGCTCCATCCGTGTGGATGCTAGCAGTATCTCCCGCTGCTGATTCTCGTTGATCTCATCCGGATAGCGCAATCCCATCTCGATCAGGCTGCGCGATTCGGCGAGCGGTGTGCGCAGCTCGTGCGCCAGGTCGGCACTGAATTGCCGTTCGCGGTGAAATCCCTCCTCAAACCGATCTAGCAGTTGGTTGAGAAGGCCGACCACTGGCCCGATCTCGCGGGGAAGACCGCCGGTGCTGAATCGAGTGGAGAGGGACTGCGGTTCGATTTGTGCCACTTCGCTGCCCAGCACCCTGAGCGGCTTCAATCCATCACGCAGGGCTAACCCGATCAGCAGGGCACAGGCCACCGCACCGATTCCTCCCGTGACAACCATGCCAATGACCAGCCCGGCAAGCGATTGTTGCGCTTCCTCCAGACTGATAGCGACCACAGCAATGCCGGATTGCATTTGCGCACCCGCGCGCGCGCGCACACCTCCGCGGCGAATACCATCACTCATCGGCGTTGCTCGCAGCCGCACGTCTTCTCCATCCGCGAGGCGGACGTTCGATGCTCCCGCGCCAGACTCCACCGCAGGCAGACTCCGCTTATCGAGCGATGGAGATTGCTTCACCAACTCACCCGCATCCGTGAAGATCGCATAATAATAGCCGCTCCCTGGTTCATCGAATTCCGGTAGGCGAACTCGTCTGCGCTTGGATCCTTGGCCCGAGGCGGGATTTTCCTTCGCGGCCTCTGCGGCCATGATAAAGCTTACCGAGCGTTCGAGGTCTTCCATCCGGGTATCGATCCGCGCGAATTCCGATGCTCGGAACAGAAAAAAGACAGTTGTCCCCCCCGCCAGCCAAAGAACGGCAAAGCCTGGCAGCAGCCAAAGGATCAAGCGACGGCGAATCGACTTCATGAGTTTCGGCCCTCCAGGATGTAACCCTGCTTGCGGCGGGTATGGATGAGCGGCGGAAGATCCTTCGCCACGCACAGTTTTTTGCGCAGCGCGTAAACCGTCGAGTCGACCACATTGCTCATGGGCGAAACCAGTTCGTCATAAATGTGCTCCTCGATGCGCATACGGGACAGAACGGCACCCGGATTGAGGGCTAGCAGTTCGAGTAGGGCGAATTCTCGTGCCGTCAGATCGAGTTCATGTCCGGCCCGGCACGCCCTCCGAGCTACCGTATCGATTTCTAAATCCCCCACTTGGATTACAGGGGAGCGCTGCCCGTAGCTCCGCCGACAGAGCACCTCGACACGGGCCAATAGCTCGTCCAGAGCAAAGGGCTTGCAGAGGTAATCGTCTGCACCCTGTCGTAGACCCCGCACCCGATCCTGAATGGTGTCCCGGGCTGTCAACATTAGGACAGGCACGTCGCACTTTTCCCTGCGCAACGTTTCGAGCACATCCAAACCGTCGCGGCCGGGCAGCATGATGTCGAGAATGATGGCATCATAGACATTTTCCCGCGCCTTCCAGAGTCCTTCCTCGCCGTCCCCGCTTTCGTCCACCTTGTATCCAGAACGCCTCATGATTTTGGCGACCGTTTCGCGCAGTCGTTTCGAGTCTTCTACGAGTAAGATTCGCATGGTGCCTTTGTGCGGGGATTATCAAGTTCCGCATTTGTTAATGCCACAGATGCGCCACAGGATCAACGCCTGATCGGTCTTGAGAGTGTAATCCACAGAAGATGACGCAAAAATGATGTCAAAGTGACAAACGTATTTTAGCGACGATCGGTTTAAACCGACCTTGTTCCAACTCGCTGATCTGGCAGATGTGTGAAGGATGGAAGAGAAATTGACCATAAAGCCAGCAAGCGGATCTCTGGAATGCTGCTTCTTTCAGCTGGGTTTCCTGGCCATCCTACATGCTGGGAAAAAATGACGTTTTTTTCGACGGATTGCTGACAAAGCTCCTTGTCGTCTCCGGTCTTTCTGGCTAACCCAGAAAATCCAAAGACACGGTCATACCAATGAAATCATCGATTTCAATCGTGGGATTCCTGCCTGATTCACCACGTTTCTTTCACAAACCTCACAGGCACCGAGCACGGGTGTTGTTTTTTCGAGTTGAAACCAATCATCCCGAGTTAAACAAAAGACATTCGCCAATGTCTGCCCACGCGCATGTGAGCCTGCCGACCAGTGATGACTACGAGATGAATCCACTGATGATCGAACAACTGGCGAACATCCGGATGCTGGTCCAGCACCTTGTCGACGAGTTCCGTTTCACTCTCGAGATAAACAGTCAGTCGTCTGGGCTCATGGACAAAGTCCTTGCCATCATGAATCGACTGCATCGGAAGTCCCGAGCGAAGGTCGCCCGCGTTGCCCTCGATGACACCAAGGCCCGCGACCACATGATGGATGGTTTTGTCACCGGCAGCAAAGTGCTCGGGATCGATGCGTGAGGCATAGTATTGCAAATTGATCCAGCTTGCCACCACCACGGGTGCAGTCAGAATGACCGTGAGAATGCTCGATTCCGGATCCAAATAAGGATCGTATTCGTGAAGAAAGGTTCTACCGTCCAGTGGTAGACCTGCGGTCCGCCAGCGTGGTGCGGCGATCAACGCCGCGTTGTTGGCAAGCGCCCATTCCGGACGGACTTCTGCGATGTCGTTACCACGGCGGCGGATCACCTCCGTAAGTTTGTCGTCACGCAGGTGATCAAGCCCCAAACGACTGGCACGCTCGCGCCGCACTTGCTCTCCCACCCGCGACAAGGCCGTCTCCAGAGAAGCCAACGCATCGAGGTGGGAAACCGGCACATTCTCCTTGTCGAACAAAACAAAATCATCACTCAGGGTATCGTGCCGCGCGGCTACAAAATGCGAGTCATCAGGAATCAAGATGCCGCGTTTCCTCAACAACTGCCGCACTCCGGGGTGATTGAACGCATCCGCCGCGACACGAGCATTGACTTCGCCGCCATGACCACCGCAGGCGCCACAATCCAACGAAGACGCGTAGGGATTGTTCGCACTGTGACTGCCATGACCGCAAATCAGCACCAATCGGGCGAAGTTGGAGGTCAGGCTCATGCCTCGCAAAGCGCCTTCGGCCACCGCGGCCAGTTGATCCACATCGTGCTCGTCCAGTCGTGGCTTCGCCTCATGGTCTAACAAACTTTTACCACGCGGTTTCAGCAAATCCGCGACAAATGCCACACCCACTGACTCCACAAAACTGAAGCACGAGGCGGCTGAATTTTGGAAGGCTTTCCACGCACCACGTTCAGCGATGACGCGATCCGCATTTACAGGTCTGGGCTCACTACTGCGCAATGGCGGAACCAGTAGCACGGGGCAGCGCGATGCGGGACGACAGGCATGAGCTTTTTGATGCGCGAGGGGAAATCCGAAAAATCCAGCGAAGCCCAAGGTTTGTGCACTCGGCATGACCGATTCGAGATGGCGGCGCACGATCTCCGAGCGGACATCAATGCAGAACACAGCTTGCACCTCAGGACGATCCGCTTTCACCGAACGATTCGCGCCAATCAACGCCGCGGCCAATTTTCTCTGATAGCCCGCCTCATAAGCGCTCTGCCAGCGAGCCAAGGCTTCGTCGAGCTCAGTGGTTTCCGCCTTGACCCGCTGGCTACGCCACGCCGCGGCGATCTGGGAGTCGGCGATCTGGGAAGCGTGAAGAGCAGCATCGTAGGCAAGACGTATGGCAAGTAGCTCAAGCAGGGAGGAATTCTTACGCCCTCTCATTTCATCTTCGCGCACCAGATAACGCACATGCCCGGCCCATCCGGAAATGTTCGAGAGTTGGCGATGGAGAAAATCGGTCGCATCCACGCCCCACGGATCGAGTTGCAACATGCATTGTTCGATCACCTCCCGCGCATCATCGGGCAGCTTGCGAACGTAGGCACGGAATCCCGCCAGCCCGAATGTCTCCGGCTTGCGATCCTCACAAGCGGCTGATTTCCATGCGGCGAACAGCCCCATCCCGCGCCACGGCGAATTCCAGGTGGTCTGGTTGCGGTCATAGTGCACGGCGCACCACTTGGCAATTTCCTCGGCGATGAAATCGGACCAGTGTGCGTGCGGCAGGGTGTCATCCAACAAATCCGCAAAGCTCATGACCGGATGATGCAAAGGCTGATCCGACTGGCTCCGCAAAATCTCGAGCAAACGATCCTTGGTCCATCCCTCATCCGACACCAAAGCCAGATCTTCGGGAGTGATACGACCTTCCCCCCAGGCCGCAAGATATTCCTCGGGCATCTGCACGGGAGCTTTTCCCAAGGTCCGGCGCAACACCCCGCTGGCATCGGCAAAAGTGCGCCCGACAAGACCCATAAAAGGATTGACCGCGACAAAATGTTCCAGCGGCCAGAGCGGTGCGACACGGTCTAACGCTTCCGCGATGGCGATATCCAGATTAGCAGAGTGATCGACAGCAAGTTGTGGCAAGGTTTGATTCATGATGGCAGAATGATGAGAAATTGATCAGGAAAGTTTGCGCTTGGGCCACAGACGCCCCAACAAGCGATTGGCGAATGTGCCGACATAAAATCCGTTCAGGGCATGGATGTAGAGCGTTCTGCCCCATGGATGGGCCGATGCCCGCCAGAGCATGGCTTGGAAGAAAAAGAGTCCAGTGAAAACCAGAGCCAACCAGAGTTTCAGACTCAAGGGTGCACGATGCATCGCATAGTCCACTAGCAAGCTCCCTGCGATGATATGCAGCACCAGCGCCGCCACAATTACGCCAAGCGAAACAAGTGCCGCCCGCAGAAGGCTCGCTCGATGCGCCGACCACGCGCGCGCAATGCCGTAGGCAATCGCAAACACGAGAATCAAATGAAAGACCCATGGCACCGGATTCGCCAGCGGCGCTTTCCCATGAAACACGTTGCTCGAAACTGTCACCATGATCGCGCTCGCAACCAATCCCAAACCAAGCGCAGCATGAGAGAGAGGCACAGCGGCACGTGGCGTCGCGCCGATGGTTGAACCCGCGTGCAAGAAAGCATGAGCCTTGTAAAGCGAATGTGCCACCAAGTGCAGCAGGGCCAACCCCCACGCGCCCAGACCGCACTGGATCATCATGAAACCCATCTGAGCGATCGTCGAGAATGCCAGTGAGCGCTTCACCCCCGGCTGTGCCAGCATGACGATGGCTCCGAAGGCTGCAGTGATCGAACCCACAATCACCAGTAGATGGAGGGAGAACGGCGAGGCAGCAAAGATCGGCGACATGCGCAACACGAGAAAGCCGCCACCATTGATGATTCCCGCGTGCATGAATGCCGATACCGGAGTGGGAGTCTCCATCGTATCCGGCAGCCAGCTGTGAAACGGAAACTGCGCTGACTTGAGCATGGCGCAGAGTGCGAGCAAGAGAGCTGGTGAGTTCAATCCCTTGTGATCCCCAGCGGCAACCTGCGCGAGCAATTCATCGATCCGCCACGTATGATAGTGGGCATGAAGAATCAGCACGGAAGTCAGCAGGAAAATCTCCGCCAGACGACTGAAGACGAATTTTTTTCGCGCTGCGAATACCGCGCCCGCCCTGCCCAGATGGTGCAACAGCAGTCGGTGCAGACACAGACTCGTGGTCAACCACGCCGCAGTCAGCAGCAGCAAATGATTGGCACTCACCAGCACCAGCACAGAGGCCAGCGTGAAACTCATCCACATCAGGAATCGCGAACGATGGGGATCTCCTTGGAGATAACGGACCGCGAAGCGCGTTACCACAGCTCCCAGGAAGGAAACCAGAACCACCATGACTGACGACAGGGTATCCAGCCGCAGCCATGTTCCCAGGGAAGGTTCCGCGATGGCGATCAGGATCAGAGCGGTGATGCAGGACAATGCCGAAAGAACCGGAACGACTCCCGCCGATCTACTAGATAGCAAACTGACGGCACAACCAGCAACAATCGGAAACACAGGAATCAAGATCGGCGAAAGCAGTTCGGACATGTTCATTAGCAGAAACCTAAGCCGACCTCGCATTTTAGGAAATGACATGTTTTTTATCTTGTCGTTAACTTTTCTATAATACAAAAAAAAGCGTGGACTTTCTGAACTACCATCACCTTCGCTACTTTCGCGTGATCGCGGGAGAGCTGAATCTATCGCGCGCTGCGCGCAAACTGAACCTATCCCCGCCCGCTCTCAGCGTTCAGTTGAAACAGCTGGAGGAAAGCCTCGGTCACACATTGTTCGAGCGGAATCCTAACGGACTGATACTGACGGAAGCAGGCCACATGGCGCTCGACTATGCAGATGCCATCGGACGCGCGGGCGAGGAATTGATGGACGTGATGAGCCATCGCGTGGGTACGGGGCGCAAGGTTCTGCGCATGGGAGCGGTGGCTACCTTGTCACGGAATTTCCTACTAGAATTCGTGACGCCCATTTTGCATCGGGCTGATGTGGAACTGGTATTGCGCTCTGGTTCGATCGCCGAATTGTTAGTCGCAATGCAAACGCACGAGATCGATCTTGTCCTGACAAACGATGCCGTGCACCGCGATGCCCAGCGCCCCTGGCACAGCCACCGTTTGGCCGATCAATCAGTCGCGCTTGTCGGAGCCCCCGAGTGGAAAAACAAGCGACTGCGTTTTCCTCGTGACTTCGATGAAGTTCCCTTGGTTTTGCCCGGTCATGCCAGCAACACCCGCGCGGGATTTGATCGACTGCTGGCCTCAGCCGGAGTGCGCCCCTTGATTCTAGCAGAAGTGGACGACATGGCGATGCTCCGCTTGCTCGCGCGCAGAGGCAAGGGACTCGCCCTCGTGCCGCCAGTGGTAGTGCGTGACGAGATCTCTAACGGATCACTCGTCGTCACCCATCGGATTCCCGAGATTCGCGAGACATTTCACGCTGTCACACCCAGCCGCCGTTTTCCCAATCCATTGGTGGGCGAACTGATCGAAGCGATGAAAACCAAGGGCGTAAAAGTGGACCGAAAAAAAAGACAATAAGGTTTCTCAACCACCAGTAGCATCTCCTTCGTCGCCAAGCGCTTCAGCGGCGGACACGCCCTCCACTGCCTCGACGTTTTTGAGTTTGTTCAGCAACATTCTCGTTCTCGTTCCGACCAGAGTATCGATCTCCTGATTCGCTTCTAACAATTTTTTCTGCGCTTTTTCCAACACACCACCGAATTTCCCGAACTCCGTCTTCACCGCTCCGAGGATGCGCCACACTTCCGAACTCCTCTTCTGGATCGCAAGTGTTCTGAATCCCATTTGCAAGCTGTTCAACATCGCGGCAAGGGTGGTCGGTCCCGTGACGATGATCTGAAATTCCCGCTGCAACTGCGCCACGAGGTCGGGCTGCCGAACGACTTCCGCGAACAGTCCCTCCATCGGCAAAAACATGATACCGAAATCGGTGGTGTTCGGCGGATCGATGTATTTGTCGCGAATGTCTTTGGCGAATTTTTTCACCGCCTGCGCTAGAGCGCGATTGGCGACATCGACGGCAGCGACATCTCCCAGTTCATAGGCCTGTTGCAAACGCAGATAATCTTCCTGCGGGAACTTGGCATCGATGGGCAGATACACGGCATGGCCATCGCCCGATTCCTGACCCGGCAAGCGCACCGCAAACTCCACGTGATCGTTCGAGCCTTTTTTGGTTTTCACATTCGCATCATACTGCTCCGGCGAGAGTAACTGCTCGAGAATGGAACCTAGCGCGATCTCCCCCACCACGCCGCGGGTTTTGACATTGGTCAATACTTTCTTCAAGTCACCCACCCCTTGCGCCAGATTCTGCATTTCGCCCAAACCTTTCTGCACCGCTTCCAAGCGCTCGCTGACGATCTTGAACGATTGCCCTAGCCGTTCTTCCAGGGTCTTGTGCAGTTTTTCATCCACAGTCTCGCGCATTTTTTCCAACTTCGCCTCTGTAGTTTTCACCAAATCCTCCTGCTTCAGCACCAGTTCGTTGAACTTCTGACGCTGCTGTTCGGTCAATTCTGCCCGAAAATCCTTCAACCCCTGGGCCATTTCCTGGCGGTTGTCGCGCATGCATTGGTTCAACTCCGCCCGCGTATCGCGAAATTCCTGCAACATGATACGACGCAAGGTCTCGCGCAGCTCATTGTGCTGCTGGTCATTCGAGGAATGCGATTGCCGCCATAGCATCCAAAGCACCATCGCCTGAATGCCAAAGCCTAACACCAATATCACCAACTGCACTTGCTCCATCATATCGCTACAAAAAAATGATCATAAAAAAACGATGAATGCAAGACGTTTCATGAATCTTTGATTGGGCCATTATAGCGTCGAAAGCAAACCAACATCAAAAAAGCCTCTTGGGCAGAAAACCCAAGAGGCATGGAATCGAGAGTCAGCACGTTTCAGTATGCCACGCGCATGGCTCCACCGGAGCTGATCACGCGCACGCGATCGCCGACGTTGAAGGTCGAAGGATTCTTAGGGTTCACCTCCTGCACCACAGCGACAGAACCACCTTGGTCGAGTTGAACGGTGACTTCCATCCCCTGGCGGGATCCCATTCTCTGTTGCAACTGGGAACCGAGTGCCGCGCCCGCAGCGGCACCACCAATGGCGCCGGCCTGATTGGATGCGCGACCATGTCCGATGTTGCTGCCCAGCACACCACCTGCAATGGCACCCGCCAAGCCACCCAGTTCATTATTGCCTTCGATTTTCACGAAACGCACATTGGTCACACGACCTGTCTGCACGCTCTGACCCATGCGGGCTTCATTGCGCGAGTAGACGTCTCCTGACATGCTGTCCTGAGCGCATGATGCGAGCAAACCAAGAACCGGAATCAAAAGTAAAATTTTGTTTTTCATAGCACAGCAAACCTAGCAAACACACCGGATCACGCAAGCACGCATCGCGTTTTTTTACGATCATAGCTCATAACCGGACTTTGGAAAAAAGAAAAATGGATTGCCTCGATTGATTTTTCACCATCATGCGTGGTTTTTTCGTGCCTAATCACGGAAATCTGCTTTTCTGATGGCAGCCCATGACCGAACAGGAAAACGATCAAACGATACTTATCGTCGATCAGGAAATCGAATTTCTTGATTGGGCAACGAAGCACCTTGCAGCCAAGGGCTTGAACATCCTGCGTACGGACCAAGCCGACAAAGCCGCGAAAATCATCGAAAAAACCCGCGTCGATCTGGTGCTGACAGCCATTGATCTCCAGCCCTTCGACGGCATGGAATTACTAGGCAAAATCAAAGCCCAGTCCCCTTCCACTCTGGTGATTTTGATCGCTGGCTTCCCCACCACAGGACAGGTGATTGAGGCCACACAGCGCGGTGCTCACGATGTTATGCGGAAAGAGTCGCTGCCTTTCGAACTGCGATCGATCGTGGAGTCCGCCATGCAACTTGCCGATGACCGGCGCAGTGCTGATACCTCCGTGCCGACGCAACAGGCCTTCGACGGCCGCGTGAAAATCATCGGAGTTTCACGAGCCCTCCAGGATGTGTTCAAAATCGTCGGACGCGTGGCGCGATCCGACGCACCCGTGCTAATTTCCGGCGAGAGCGGTTCTGGCAAAGAGCTGATCGCCAAAGCCATTCACGAGTATTCCCCACGTCGTCTCAAGGAATTGATCCCAATCAACTGCGGTGCCATTCCGGAAAACCTGCTGGAGTCCGAATTATTCGGTCACGAAAAAGGTTCGTTTACCGGTGCGATCTCGCGCCGTGCGGGCCGCTTTGAGCAAGCCGATGGCGGAACCTTGTTCCTTGATGAGATCGGGGACATGCCCTTGTCGATCCAGGTGAAGCTACTTCGCGTATTGCAGGACGGCACCTTTTCCCGTGTGGGCTCGAATGAGACGATCTCCAGCGATGCCCGTATCATCACCGCCACGCACAAGGACCTCGCTGCCGAGGTGGCGGCGGGACGTTTCCGCGAGGATCTTTACTACCGCCTCAATGTGGTCGATGTGCGTATCCCGCCTTTGCGCGAGCGCAAAGAAGACATTCCCCTGCTGGCGGAATATTTCCTGCAACGTATCACACATAAGAACGGCATGGCACGCATCCGCCTGTCACAAGAAGCGGTGACGGCGCTCCAAACCCACAACTGGCCGGGTAACGTGCGCGAACTGGAAAACACCATCGCCCGCGCCTGTGCGCTGGCTTCCTCATCCGTGCTGCTGCCTAACGACATTCCTCTCGCTTCCTCACCGATCCTTTCGAAGTTCAAGATCGATGACGCCATCGACCGCATCATCAATTCCGCACCAGCGGGCAATGTCATCCAATGGGTGATTTCCCAACTCGCCCAGCGGACGATGGCACTGGCGGACAATGACCTCAAACAAGCTGCGAACAACCTCAAAATCTCGCCGGAGGAACTCAAAAAACTTCTCGCTCCGTGAAACCATGTTTCAGGAACTGCAACACCCGCTGATCCAGCAGGAACTCGCGCAATTGCGCCAAGCCAACTGTCCCCCGCACACATTCCGAGCCTGTGTGCGTCGCATCGGAGCGCTGATGACACCGTATCTCTGCCAGGATCTTTCCACCACGCCCGTGACGGTCCAAACTCCTCTGGAGCAAGCTCAGGGCAGAACCCTCGCCCGCCCTATCATGCTGGTGCCCATTCTGCGCGCGGGTCTTGGCTTTCTTGATGGTTTTCTCGACATGATCCCGCAGGCCTGCGTCGCCCACATCGGATTGAAGCGCGATGAGCAGACGCTTTTGCCCAAGACCTACTATTCCAATCTTCCGGATAACAGCGCGGAGCATGACGTGATCCTACTTGATCCCATGCTGGCCACCGGTGGCTCAGCCGTGGAAGCCGTGCGACAACTCAAGTCAGTGGGAGTGAAAAGCATCCGTTTCGCTTGTCTCGTCGCCGCACCCGAAGGCGTGGCAACTTTCACCGCGGCCTGCCCCGATGTGCCCGTCTACGCCGCCGCGCTCGACCGCTGCCTCAACGAGCAAGGCTACATTCTCCCAGGACTGGGCGACGCGGGCGACCGGTTGTTTGGGACGTGATTCTTGGCTTTGCTTTTCGAGCGCTTGGCTGATGTGGGGAACATCAGCCGCCGAGACGGACGCTCTCCCTGATTACTTCATACCAGCGATGATCTGATCCGTGATCGCTTTCACCAAAGCCTCAGCTTCCGCATGGGGTACGCTATCACTTTTCGCGGCGGGACCGCCGATGGAACAAACCGTGCCGGGGCGGAACTCCGCATTGTCGCAGAGCTCGCACTCTTTCCAGTTGGCCCGCTTGTCGTCCATGCCGAGCATCTTGCGCAGGGCGATGAGTTCCTTCGCCTGACCACCGGTGATGGTGAGCAAGTTACCACCGTTGAGTTGCGAAGCCACCCAAACGGTTTTGCAATAGGACTCGACATTTTCCATTTTCCAATAGGCGTCCTCGATATCCTTACCCCAGGTAATGACACCGTGGTTGACCATCAGCACAGCCATGTGATCGACGGCGGCGTTACCCACCACTTCGGCATTCGCAGGGGTGCCGGGAGTGCGGTATTCCGCCATGCCGATTTGTCCGAGAAACACTTCGGCTTCGGGGATCATGCAAGTCGGAGGTTGAACACCAGCGACGGCAAAAGCGGTGCCGTGCGGAGGGTGGGCGTGGCAGCAGGCTTTGGCCTTGGGCTGACGCTTCATGATCGCGAGGTGCGTCATGCATTCGGAGGTGCGCTTGAATTTACCGGCGAGCTGATTGCCTTCCAGATCGACGAGCCCCATTTGCTCAACGGTCATGAATCCCTTGGAAACCAAGGTCGGTGTGCAGAGCACGAGATTGTCTCCCACGCGAATGGTGAGGTTACCGCCGTTGCCATCGGTGTATTCGCGGGCCCACATGCGCTGACCTATCTCGACCATGCGCTCCTTGAGTTTGGTAATGGCGGGCGAGTGGAAAAAGGCTTCGATCTCCGCGGGAGTTTTCGGATCATTACCGGGGGTCCAGTGGTATTCGTAGTCGGGCAGGATAGGGTCGACTTTTTTCGCGGCAGGTGCGGCGACGCCATAGGATTTGTTGGCACTGCCGAACACATCCTTGGCAGCGGGCGTGACAACAGCTCCGGCGGGGATGTTGATATTGCCACTGCGGATCATGGCTTCGGCGTCGGCGGCGGTGATGACTTTTTTCATAAGCGTGAAATGGTGGATAAAGTTGTTAGACTGCGGGGTAAGGTGTGTAGTCGATAGAGTCGAAAATCGCGATGCAAAGAGCATCGATGGGAATGGGTTCGGAAAACGGCGCGGTAGCCTCAGCCCCTTCGCTGAAACCGATCACATCGCCTTCACCAGCTCCGATATTGTCGTAAACGATGAGCGAGGACTGCGCGCTCATTGCCTGTTTTTTGGAGCAAGCTGCAGAAAATTGTGCGGCATCCAGCGGGCTGACAATCAGCCAACGGCCGCCCTTGAGCGCTGCATCCTGCACGCTCATGACCGCTTTGCCGATGACTTGTCCGATTCTCATACCGCTTGTTGTTTTTCATCAATGATCCCCTGCACAAACATGCGGATCGGGGAACTGTCGTCATCGACGATGTGCCGCGCGCCGAGACCATCCGTGCTCACGAGCACCCGCTCGTGCAGACCGGCACCGAACAAATCGATTGCCACGAAAGGCGCGCCCACATTCACATCGCCATCGCCGAGTTGCTGGCAGAGCAGCAACTTTTTCCCGCTGAGCGAGCGGTGGCAATGAGTGGCAACGGCGTTGCCTACGATGCGACAGACGAGCATGGAGTGCGCAGATGTTGTTAGATGATATGAAGGTTGTCCACCAGCACGCAACGGCGCACGCGAGTGAAGGTTTTGGGAGTGGTGATACCTTCGCCCGTGGTGGTGGCAATGGAGTAAGACAGATAGCCCTCGCCACCGAGGCCGAGACCGGCGGTGCTAGGACCATTTTTCACGAAAATCGTGGTATCCATTTCTTTCGCCATGGCGGTCATGTGATCGACATTGCGCGTATGGATCATCGCCGAGTGGCGGTAGTTGTGCTCGGCCTGCTTCGCATGTTTCACCGCTGTGGCAAAGTCGGGGCATGCCACAATCGGGATCATCGGCATCATCTGCTCCTCTTGCACGAAGGGATGATCCGCGCTGGTTTCACCGAACAAAATCGGCGCGCTGGCGGATACGTTGGCTCCGGCATGGCGGGCGAGCACGGCGGGATCAGCACCGATGAGATCGCGATTGACCGCGGCATGCGAACAACCACCATCGGTTTCCTTGTAGGTGAATGCAGCTTTGGTAAGAGAGTCGATTTGCGCCGCATTGAGGCGGGCAGCTCCCGCTTTCTCCAGCTCCTCCATGAAACGATTGAAGACCGATCCGACAACAAAGACGGCTTTTTCGCCGATGCAGAGCAGGTTATTGTCGAAACCACCACCTTCGATCACGCTACGAGCAGCACGGGCAAGATCTGCGGAGTCATCGACAACCACAGTCGGGTTGCCCGGACCAGCGCAAATGGCACGCTTGCCAGATTTCATGGCGGCACTCACGACAGCAGGACCGCCGGTAATAGCAAGCAAAGGAATCTGCTCGTTTTTGCAAATGAGATTGAAGGACTCGAGTGTGGGTTGCTCGATGCAAGTGATGAGATTGGAAATGCCCAGCTCACGTTCGATGGCCTTGTTGTATTCACGCACGGCCATCGCCGCGCTGCGGGCACCACCGGGGTGAGGATTGAAAACAATCGCATTGCCTGCCGCAACCATGCTGATCACATTCCCTGTCAGTGTCGGCACTGAGTGTGTGACAGGCAAAATGGCACCGATCACACCAAAGGGAGCGAACTCCTCCATCATGATGCCGCCGTCACCACTCATCGCGTCGGGGCGCAAATATTCCACGCCGGGAACGTTTTTGGTGATGAGCAGTTTGCCGATCTTGTGATCCACGCGACCGATCTTGGTTTCCGCCATCTCGAACTTGCCCCAGGGCTCAGCATTCGCCACGGCCAAAGTCTTGACGATTTCGATTACCTTGGCACGAGCACCAATACCCGCTTTTTTCAGCTTCAAGTGGGCATGATGAGCAGCATCGGCGGCTTTGTCCACACAGGCAAACACACCGTGGTCGCCATCAGCACCGGGGCAGCCACAGCCGCAACCATCTTTTTTCACAGCGGGCGCCGCGGTCACATTCGCCGCCTGCAAGCGTGACAGCACGCTTTCCACCACGGATTGGATTTGTTGTTGGTCGAGAGTCATGAAAATTGTTTTTATTTTGTGTGATCAGTCAAATCGAACTGATCAGACGGATCATTGATTCTTGTATACCGTCGTCCCCTGCACTTCCACGCGATCAACGATGGCCACCACAGCGGCATCGACGGGCACGGGCTTGAGGTCGCCGGCCTGGCGGGCACTGCTGCCTTGGCAAAAAAGGACCATTTCACCCACGCCGGCACCCACGGTGTCGATGGCGACAACGGTGTTCTGGCCGTTCTTAAATTGGCGACTGTCCTTTTCATCCACGAGCTTGGGACGGAGAATCAAGAGCTTGCGCCCCGTGAGATGCTCGTCTTTTTTCGTGGCCACGACCTGACCGATGACTTCTGCGAGAAACATAGTATTGTTTCGTTAGAGAATGTCGCGCCCACCCCACAAGAGCGGCGGGCGCGGATTCGACGGCTTATTTGCGCGGTGCGCGGGCGGCGGTGTCTTTGGGCAGCACACCATCGATCGCGTCATCGGGACGAGCGATCACGTGGGCACTAACCACTTCTCCGCAAGTGCTGGCAGCGGCGGCGCCGGTATCGATAGCGGCCTTCACGGCAGCCACATCACCGGTGATGACGGCGTTGCAAAGGGCACTGCCCACATGTCTCATCGGACCGGCGAGTTCGATGTTCGCGGATTTGAGCATCGCATCGACGCCGACGACGAGGCAGGCGAGCCCGCGGGTTTCCAATAGTCCTACTGCTTGTTTAGCCATAATTGTGGTTGGTTTGGTTGTTGAGTTGTTGAATGAAATGATTTTCAGGAAAGGGAAGAAATCTTGCGATAGACCTCGCGAGCCAACACCTGCTCTTCGTTGGCGGGGATGACGAGGATTTTCACGCGGGAGGTAGCGGCCTGAAGTTCCGCTTCGACCGCACGGGTGGCGACATTGGTTTCGGCATCGATAATGAGACCGAAGTCCTCCAAGCCGGCGCACACCGCAGCACGGAGGTCGGGATTGTTTTCACCGATGCCGGCGGTGAAGACCAGGGCATCGAGCCCACCCATCTGCCAGGCAAAAGCACCGACCCAGTGACGGATCGAGTCCACCAGGTGATCGAGAGCAAGCGCGGCGTTAGGATTGCCAGAATCGCGGGCAGCGAGGATATCGCGGATGTCATTGCTCACGCCCGAGAGACCCAGCAGGCCTGATTCTTTCGTGAGTTGTCGTTCCGCTTCCTCCAACGATAGCCCGAGAGTCTTCATGGCGTATGGAAGCGCGCCCGAGTCGAGGTCGCCCACGCGATTGTTTTGTGGCAGGCCACTTTGCGGCGAAAAACCCATGCTGGTGCCGATGGCGACACCGTTGCAAATGCCCGTCACGGAACTGCTACCACCGAGGTGGCAGGACACCACACGCAATGCTTTACCGGCAATGGCTAGCGGGCCTTTTTGATAGAGCGAAGCCGTCACGGCTGCCACATCGTTGCGACCTAACAACTCCGCTGAGCGCTCGGCCACAAACTTGTGACTCGCGCCGTGGAAACCATAACGCTTGATTCCGGCATCGCGCCAGGATTGCGGCAGCGCGTAGTTTGCGCGGGCTTGTGGCACCCATTGGTAGAAAGCGGTCTCGAACAGGGCAACGAGCCGGGCTTTGGGCAATGATTGGGCGAACTGGCGGATGCCATTCGCATACGGAGGATTGTGCGCAGGCGCTACGGCGGCGAAGTCGTCCAGCGCTTTCACGCAGGCATCATCCGCCAGCACGCAGCCGCTGAGATCCTTGCCGAGAACGGTCTTGAAACCGACGGCGTCAATCTCCTCCGCCGAGCCGATCACGCCGTCCTTTTGCAGGGAGGCAAGAGCATCGTCGATCACCGATGCATAGTCCGTCACGCGCTCATACCCGCCCTTGGCCAAGACTTCCTGTCCCGTGGACTCCATGCGATAGAGACGGTACTTGAAAGACGTGGATCCGAGGTTGGCAATGAGAACGAGCATGAGGGAAAATGATGAGAATCCGAAAAAGGACGATTATCCGATCCAGGCGCCGAGTTTGCCGAGGTCGTCATGCGGACGGGCGATGACTTGCACGGAAGTCACGGTGCCGACATTGGACGCGGCGGCAGCAGCGGCATCGAGACCGGCTTTCACAGCGGCGACATTGCCGGTGAAGAAGCCCGTGACGAGACCGGAGCCGAGTTTTTCCCAACCGCTCATTTGAATGTCGGCGGATTTCAGTGCGGCGTCCGCTCCCTCGATGAGTGCGATGAAGCCTTTGGTTTCAAGAATTCCGATTGCTTGTTTGGCCATAATGGTAATTTGTTAGATGGTTAGGAATTAAGCGATGCCGAGTTGCACCAGCAGGTCGTTGTGCGGACGAGCGATCACGTGCGAGCCGACGAGCTCACCGACGCGACCAGCGGCATCTGCGCCAGCGGCGACGGCGGACTTCACGCTGCCAACGTCGCCTTTGACGATGACGGTGAGGAAACCGCCACCGGTTTGAATTTGTTTCACGAGTTCGACGTTAGCCGCTTTCGTCATGGCATCGGTAGCCTCGACGCTGCCGACATATCCTTTGGTTTCAATGAATCCGAGTGCTGCACTCATAGTGGTTGGTTGTGGTTCGTTTTAGTTGATTGTTGATAAAAATTACTTGGTCAGTTCGCAGAAAGTGTCAGGCTTGAGGCCGCAGGCATTGCCTTCATCGGTGTCGATATGGACTTCCAGTTTGAAGGTAGGATCCACGCGCACGACGAGATTGTCGAAAGTCATGGCCAGTGGACCATGCACCTTCAGCTTCATCGTATCGAGATGTTTCACGCCGTAAAAATCGGCATCATCCGGATGCATGTGGACGTGGGGCTGGGCGCGAATGATGCCCTCATTGAGCTCGAAATAGCCATGAGGCCCCATCAGCATGCCACCGGGTGTGCCTGCAATGTCACCGGACATTTTCACAGGGATATCGAAACCGAGAGCGATTGAATCCGTGTAGGCCAGCTCGACCTGATTCAGATTGCGGCAGGGTCCGAGAATGCGAAGATTGGAAATCACACGGCTGCGCGGTCCGATGAGCGTCACGGTTTCCTTGGCAGCATACTGACCGTGTTGATACAGGTCTTTCATCGGTTGCAACTGATAACCGGGGCCAAAAAGAGCCTCTACTGCCGCTTGCGTGAGATGGCAATGACGAGCGCTGATATTCACCAAAAGCTTGTTCGGAGCCTGACGCGGCACGGGTTTCTTCAGCGTGGCATATACCTGTTCACGCACCAGCCGCTCGATCATCTCGCGGTTTACTTGGGAATGGGTTGAAGAAGACATCGACGGGCAAAGATTTCTGTGTTTTTTCGGTTTTGTCAACAAAAAACCAAAAAAATCCAAATTTTTCCAGAAATCTTTGAATCGCCTCAAAGGATATAGCGAAGCCAATCATCACCATCAGAGCGCAGGACCGATCGAATCCTTTTCCACAAACTTGGCCTGATTGAAGCGTTTTTGAAGATAAACTTTGCCCTTGACCAGACAATCCACCCAACTCATCACTTGACGGACCCAGGCATGGCTCTGCCATGAAATGCAGCTAATGGATGGTGAACACCACTCGAACAATGGGTCGTCGTCGCTGATCAGCGACACATCGCGGGGGGCGAAAATTTTCTTGTGAGCGAGATAGATTTGCGCACAGATCAATTCTTGATGCCGATCGAAAATGATGGCTGTAGGAGCACTCACCGCGAACAGGGAATCGAGGCATTTACGCAAACCCGCAGGACTCTGTTCCCAGTCAGGCACGTTGTAAGGCCCAGTCTTGATGCCATGGGCTTCCATTTCCGCGAGTGACTCGCGCACCAACAAAGCGGGGGTGGGTTTGCGATTGTGATCCGGTTGCAACAAAACGATACGTCGATGCCCCAGTTCCACCAGCCTGCGAATGGCGGCACGGAACGCGGGAATTTTATTCAGACCCGCGCCAGGAACGGGCAACTGACGAAAACGCCCGAACAAGGCAAAGACCGGCAGCTCATGCTTCACAAACCACTCGAGAATCATCTGAGGCGCCGAGAGCACCAGCCAAGCATCCGCTTCCATGCCAGACACCATGCGGGCCACCCGCTCGACTTTCATACCCAAGCCCACGAGACTTTTCCCTGCGATGCTCACTTCGTGACCCGCTTCTTTCAGTCGTCGCTGGATTTCTACCACGTAATCCAACTCCACATCCAAGCACTCGTAAGGCAGAATGGCTACACGAAAAATCTTTTTCACACTCTCTCTGGGAAGCACCACCCGAGTCCTGCGACCTTGACCTTGGGGTATCAATAAATCCTTTTTTTTCATGAGTTCCAATGCCGCGTTCACGGTGTTGGAGCTCACGCCGAGAGTCTTCGCCAACTTGCGGATGCCTGGCATGCTGTCTCCCCATACGCCGCGCACGATCCCCTGTTGAATGTATTCTGCCAATTGTTCGGCTGTCGAAAGGGCTTTGAAGGGCTGCATGATGAGAACATCGTAAGTTCAACATCCGCCGTCAATCGAGTTGTTTCGTCCATATCAAACCATTTTTTTGACTCCACCCACAAAAACTGATACTTTTTGAGAAACAGTCAGAAGATTTCATTTTTCTTCTAACCAATGAGGGTTTCTGCATTGTTATATGCGTGATTGTGAAGTGCGTGCGCTAGCATTACTTCACTTCGTAACACGTGCTCGACAATCTACCCAATGATCTTCTGGGCAACACGCCACTATTATCTTAAGAACGTATGAAAGCCAACAACTCAGTTAACGTAATAAAAGCCTTAGCCGCCAGTGCACTGATGGTGGCTTCCTCCGCTTCTGCCCAGGCCACATACACTTGGACCCAGACCGCCACTGGGAACCAGGATTGGACGGCCGCAGGCAACTGGTCGGGCGGGACTCAGTTTGTGTCCGGCTCGGGCAACGAACTCATGTTCTACGCTGGCACCAGTGGTACCAGCAACCAGCTCGCAGCCGGTATCAGCCAGGTCGTGATCAATGTCCCAACTACGCTCTCGATGAACCGTCTGACACTCAACGGGCTCGGACCAAACAGCACTTTGGGCTCATCCGTCACCATTGGCACCAGCGCCTCCACCTGGACCCTCGGCGATGGAACGACTTCCACGGTCAATCTCAACTCCCTCTTAGGCGGTGGAGGTGCCGACCGGGATGTCCGCTACACCATCGCCGCCAATCTCACGCTGGTCGGCAATGGATCCGGCACTACCACCTTCACGGGCAACAGCACCAGCGGCATCGGCGCATTGTTTTCAGGAAACATTGGAGAAAGTTCGGCGGGCAAAGGCATTACCAAGAGCGGTAGCAGTCTGCTGGTCTTTTCAGGCAACAATAGCTACACCGGAACGACTTCCATCACGGGGGGCGTCTTGCGCCTCTCGAGTTCCAACGCGCTGAACGGCGGCATCGGTACCACCGGCGGACTCACCGCGCTCACGATCAATGGGGGAGTCCTCGAACTCGGAGCTGGTGACTTCAGCCGTGGCCTCGGCACCGGCAGTTCGCAGTTCCAGATCACGGGGGGAACCAGCGGCTTCAGCGCCTTCGGCGGTTCACGAGTGATCACGGTCGGTGGCAATGCTTCCCAGGAACTCCAGTGGGGAAGTGCCCACTTTCAGCCCGGCACGCTTGTTCTCAATCAAGCTTTCAGCACGCAAGCTTCAGTATACGCGAACGGTTCGATCGAATTGACCAACAAGATTGACCTCAACAACGCCACCCGAACGGTTCAAGTCGGAGCCAACTATGCGCTGATTTCCGGTGATATCCGCTCCGCAAGCGGCACGGCCGGCTTGACGAAAACCGGGGCTGGCACGCTGGTGCTCACCGGTAACAACACCTACAACGGCACCACCACGGTCAGCGCGGGCAGTCTGAGCTTTGAGTCGGTCAACAACATTGGCGGGTCTGGCTCCTCCAACCTAGCCATGACAGGCGGCACCCTGCAAATCAGGGGCACCGCACTCACCAAGCTTTCCGACCTCGACTCCACGGTGACGTTCAGCAACACCGCCAAGGGCTTCGACATACAGAGCGCGAATAATACCTTCACGGTGGATCAAGTGCTAAGTGGCACTGGCACCGGTTCCACACTCACCAAGTCCGGTGTCGGCACCTTGGTTCTAAACCAGAACAACACCTATGCGGGTGCCACCACGGTCACTGGTGGCGGCACGCTAGTTCTGGACTACACCACCAACAACGGTTCCAAACTTTCCGACACGGCGGCACTCACCCTCAATGGCGGTGCGCTTGTGCTCAAAGGCGGCACGGGAGCCGGGGCCAACCATAACGAGCTGATTGCCGCGGCTGGAACGACGCTTACCACGAATACGAGCAACAGCCTTTCGCGCGATGGCGGCACTTCCACGATTAGCCTCGGGGCCCTCACCCTGAACACCAATTCCAGTTTGGCGATTTCAGAAGCCAATATGGCCACCACGACCACCACCAACACCAACGGGATCCTGCTGGCGGGCCGTGTGACCGTAGGCAGCCATTTCGGCTCCAACGACGGCAGTAACAACATCGTGGCGTATGGCGGCTATACAACCGCCACCACCGCAGGCGGAGGCAATGCGAATCTCGTCCATCAATTGACCGGTGGCGGAACCATGGCAGCCAACTTGGCCACTTATTCGCTCCGCATCGTGAATGATGCCAACAGCAATGTTCTGAACCTGGGCACAAGGAATATCAATCTAAACAACAATACCACGCTGCTTTACGCGGGCGGATTCGACAACCAATATACCGTCAATGGGAGTGGGTTCATCACTTCTTCCTCCGGCAATCAGCCCTTCCTCATCAACATCTATGACGGCACGACCTTGACACTGAATGTGAGGACCAGCTCCAATGGTGCCGCAGTGTCAAAAGCCGGCAAGGGCACCTTGGTGATGGGAGCCGACAATAGCACTGGCGTGAGCATGAGCACTTTCTACGCCCAGGAAGGGGTGACCCGCCTCACCAACAGCAATGCTTTGGGCACTGCTATCGCAGGCACCGTCATCCAAGGGGGAGCCGCCTTGGAACTTTCGGGCGGTATCGCTGTCGGTGCGGAACCCCTCACGCTGAATGGAGCGGGCATCTCCAACAACGGTGCCCTGCGCAACCACTCCGGCAGCAATAGCTTCGCTGGAGCCATCACCATCGGGGCCAGCGGCGGTCGCATCAACTCCAACGCCAGCACCGCGCTCACCCTCACCGGCGGTATCACCACCACCGTCACACAGGACGTCACCTTCGGTGGCGCGGG
>JBJOMZ010000017.1:0-31706 GCA_046052105.1 Verrucomicrobiota bacterium
TTTGGCACCGGAAAATTCGTCAAGGTTACGATCGAAATGCCCCTCGAAAAGTCAGAGACCAATCTGCATGGGTCATTTCAGGTCATGCTGAAACTCCCGGTCTCAGCGCGCACCACGGATCACGGAAAAGAATTTTCCTTTACCGGAAGATTGGTGAAAGCGGACGCTCTGATGCGACAATTGTATGTCGATGCGTTTGACGAATCCGCTCGGAGCTGACGCGTTGCGATGTGATCCTACTTTTTCTCAATCACCGCCAACACATCGGCTGCCTGCTGATCGGTGGATGCGGAAAGGTCACGCCAAACGAGTTTGCCGTCCAGAAACAAAAACGCCTGACGTTTGGCGAATCCCGCCACATGCGGCACGCCAAAAGCATCAGCGACTTTGCCCTCTTTGTCAGCAAGCAAGGAGAAGGGTAGCTTGTATTTTTCGGCAAAAGCCTTCTGTGCTTCGACCGTGTCCATGCTCACGCCGAAAACCTTGACTCCTTTGTCGGTCATTGTCGCGTAGGCATCACGAAGGCTGCATGCCTGCTTTGTGCATCCGGGAGTGTCGGCTTTCGGGTAGAAATAGACCAGAGTGTAGCCCTTGGCGGACACTTCGGAGAGTTTCACTTCTTTTCCCGCCTGATCAGCGCAATTGACGGACGGCATCACCGAACCCTCGGCGATCGGTTCAGCAGCGCCAGGAAGAGTAAGGCCCACTACAGCGGCAGCGGGTGCGAGAAATTTAAAAGGATTCATCGCCCCCACGCTCGCACGGATGCGATGAAATGCAACCGTGAATTTTTTCATTGGACAAAATCGCCAGATTCGTTCACTCTCCGCGCCCGTTGCTGCTCCTGGTAGCAATTTCTCACGATGGCAGAGTAGCTCAGTGGTAGAGCAGAGGACTCATAAGCCTTTGGTCGGCGGTTCAAATCCGCCCTTTGCCACCATCGTGAGATTTTTTTTGCAAGGCACTTGCCATGCATCCATGCCCTCCGCTAGTGTGACGGCGCACATGTCGGATTCCTTCGTTCATCTCCATCTTCACACGGAATATTCCACTCTGGATGGCATGACGCGGGCCGCAGATGTCGCAAAACGCGCCGCGGAACTGGGCATGCCTGCCGTAGCGATGACAGACCATGGCAACATGTTCGGCGCGATCGAATTTTACCAAGCCTGCAAAAAGGCGGGAGTGAAACCCATTCTCGGTTGTGAGATTTACCTCTGCCCCACGGTGAAAGAGGAAAAAAAAGAAATCCCCGGCCGCAAACGCAATTGCCACATGACCTTGCTGGCTGAAACCAATGAGGGGTGGCAAAATCTGACAAAACTGGTCACCGTCGGTCACCTGGAGGGAATGTATTACGGCAAACCCCGCGTCGATCGAGATGATTTGCGCAAGTTCGCCCAAGGCATCATCTGCCTCACCGGTTGCATCTCCGGACCACTCAATGAGTGGTTGCTCGCTGGCGATCGCTCCAAGGCCGCCGAGACTCTAACAGAGTTAATGGACATTTTTGGCAAAGAAAACGTTTATGTCGAGCTACACAATCACAGCCTCGGTCCGCAGTTGCAGGTTTTGCCGCAGCTCGTCGAGCTGGCACGCGAGTTCGGACTGAAAACGGTGGCAGCTAACGACGTGCATTTTCTCCATCGCAACGATCACGAGGCGCATGACGCGCTCATTTGCATCGGCACCGGCAAGCAGCTCATCGATGAAAACCGCATGCGCTACACCCCGGAAGTGTATTTCAAAACAGCGGGGGAAATGCGCGAAATTTTCGCCGATCTACCAGAGGCTTGCGATGCCACTTTGGAAATTGCTGAGCGCTGCAATGTCACGCTGAAGCTCGATCCCTCCAGCTCGGAAAAATACCCTCAGTTCGGCACTCCCGATGGCTCACCACGAGAAGAATATTTCCGCAAGCTGTGTTTCGAAGGTCTCGAACGCCGCTATGGCAGTGAAAAGGCGGCGGATCCGGAGGTGGTGGAGCGTCTCGATTACGAGATCAACACCATCAACAAACTTGGATTCGCTTCGTATTTCCTGATCACCGCCGATTTCATCCAATGGGCCCGCGATCATGATATCCCCGTCGGTCCGGGCCGTGGTTCGGCAGCGGGCTCGCTGGTGGCCTACACGATGGGCATCACGGACATTTGCCCGCTCCGCTTCGGCCTGTTGTTCGAACGATTTCTCAACCCCGAGCGGGTGAGCCCACCCGATGTGGACATCGACTTTTGCCAGTCGCGACGCGGTGAGGTGATCGAATATGTGCGAGAAAAATACGGACGTCGCAGTGTTTCGCAAATCATCACCTACGGCACGCTCGGCGCCAAGAGTGTGATCCGCGATGTCGCCCGCGTGATGGGTGTTTCCTACGGCGAGGCCGATCGCATCGCCAAAATGATCGAGGCAAAACCGGGAGTAACTTTGGAAAAAGAGTGGAAAGAAAAGGCCGAACTGCGCGAGTTGGTCGATAGTTCCACATCCTATCATGAACTGTGGGACTACGCGCTCAAGCTGGAGGGCCTCGTGCGCAATACCGGTGTCCACGCGGCCGGCGTGGTGATTGGCGACCGCGAGCTCGATGAGCATGTGCCACTCACCGTAGGCAACGAAGGCGAGGTCGTGACGCAGTTCGACATGGGGGCCATTACCTACGTGGGCCTGCTGAAAATGGACTTCCTCGGTCTAAAAAACCTCACCGTCATCCATGACGCCGAGACGCACATCCGCAAAAAAATCCCCGGCTTCCGCGTCGATCAAGTTCCTCTGGACGATCGCAAAACCTTCGAGATTCTCAATCGTGGTGAAACGATGGGCGTGTTCCAGCTCGAGTCCGGCGGCATGGTTCAGACCTGCCGGAAATACGGCATTGAGAAGATCGAGGACATCATCGACCTGCTAGCGCTCTATCGTCCCGGCGCGATGCAGTTTATCGATCAGATGATCGAGGTGAAAAAAGGACGCACCAAGCCGGTCTACGAACATCCCTTGCTGGAACAGGTCTGTGGCTCCACCTACGGCATCATGATTTATCAGGAGCAAGTGCAGAATGCCGCCAAGCTCCTCGCCGGATACACCCTCGGCGGCGCCGACCTCCTGCGCCGCGCCATGGGCAAGAAAAACCCAGAAGAAATGGCCAAACAACGAGCCGTTTTTGTAGATGGATGTGAAAAAACGAATGGTATTGGCGAGAAACTGGCAAACGCAATCTTCAACAAGATTGAGATGTTTGCCGGCTACGGTTTCAACAAATCGCACTCGGCCTGCTACGGTCACATTTCCTACTGGACCGCCTACCTGAAAGCCAATCACGCGGTCGAATTCATGGCTGCCCTGCTTTCGAACGAGATCAACAACACCGATAAGATTTCCGTTTTTGTGGCGGAGTGCCACCGCATGAAGATCGAGATCCTGCCACCCGATCTGAACAAGTCCGGTCAACGTTTCATGCCGGAAACCACACCCTCCGGGGCCGCCGCCATCCGCTACGGCCTGGCCGCGATCAAAAACTGCGGAGAGGGCGCCGTGGCCATCGCCATCGAGGAACGTGAAAAAAACGGACCTTTCCTCTCGCTGGAGGATCTCGCCAACCGGCTCGACTCACGCGTGATCAACAAACGCATTCTCGAGACTCTGGTCAAAGCTGGCGCGCTCGACTGGGTAGGAGAAACCCGAGCGCATATGTTCGCCCGCCTAGAATCCGTGGTGGCCGCCTCTTCCTCATTGCAAAAGGACCGCGCCGCCGGGCAGGTGTCGCTTTTTGATGCGCTCGACTTCGCGCCACCCGCTGCTCCGACCAAACGCAGCGAAATGATGGAGGAGTGGCCGAAGGAAGAACGGCTCGCCCATGAAAAGGAATTGTTAGGTTTCTACGTCACGGGACATCCCTTGGACAAATTCCGCGGGTTGCTCGATTCGGATAAATTCTGCAAAATCGGCCTCATCGATGATCTCGATATCAACAATCCCAAGGAGCGTTTTCCTTTCGCCGGAATGATCCGCACCATCGAGGCAAAGACCACCAAGACGGGTAAACCGTTCGGCGTTCTGACGATCGAGGATTTCACCGGCTCGGTGGAAGTCTTGCTGTGGGGTGAGTCCTTCATACCGGCCCGCGATAAAGGCTTCCTCGAAGCTGGAAAAATCATCAAATGCAAAGCGGCGATTCAGGTCGACGACCGGACCAGCAGTCGACGTCTCACGGGGTATGAGGTCGATGAACTCAAACCACGCAAAGCGTCGAAAAACGACAAAGGCCCGGTCGAATTGCATCTGTGGACCACGCGTCACGGCGAACATGACTTGCAGGACATTCGCCACATCATCGCCGGCTATCCGGGAAAAACGCCCGTCTGGATTCATTTCCAAAACAGCTCAGGCAAGCGTTGCACCGTGGAACTTCCGGAACTCTATCAAGTCAAGCGCAGCGATGAGCTACTGCAGTCGCTCGACAAATGGATCGACGACTGAGACGTGGAACCAATCATCCGAGCTCACCGCGTGTCAGAGTGTCTTGAGATAGGCAATGCTTTGTTTCACACTGGCGAGAGGATCGGGGGATTGATCCTGTTCGACGTGGCAGTGTTCGACTCCAGCGATGGCGGCAGCTTCGATGATGGGCTTCATGGCGATGCAGCCATTGCCCAATTCCTGAAACGCGTCCTGCGGCAAGTCGGACTGATAGCTTGGTGTTTTCACACCTGCTTTCAAATCTTTCAGGTGCAACTGTGTCACGCGTCCCTTGAGTTTTTCTAACAATTTCACTGGATCCAATCCCGCGGCAACGACCCAGAAGATATCGAGTTCAAATTTCATATCGGCGGAAAATTCATCGACGAAAATATCGAATCCAGACTTTCCTCCCTCGAGCGGAGCAAACTCGAAGTTGTGGTTGTGGTAGGACAACCGGATACCGGCTTGTTGCGCCATGGCAGCGGCGTGGTTGGCGTTTTCCGCGACCTTGCGGTAGTCGTCCAGTGTTTTGCGGTTGTTCGGCAACAGGTAGGGAATCACCAGATGGCTGAGACCGATTTGCTTGGCTTTGTCGAGCATGCGGGCAAACTCCGAGCGCTGACTGTCCTTGGGATTGACCACGCAATCCCATTCGATGTGCGCGGAATGCATCGCCAGTCCGGCATCGCGTGCGGCATCGATCTGGGCCTGACACTGGGAAAATCCATACATTTCCACTTGCTTGTAGCCGGCCTCAGCCACGGCTTTGAGTGTGGCTTTGGCATCTTTCGCAATCGGGTTGCGCAAGGTGTAAAGCTGTAGGCCGATTTGTTGGCGATAGCGATTGTCGGCAGCCAGGGCGGAAAAAGCCGGACTTGTCAGCACAGCAGCGGAGAGTGAATGAAGCAGAAATGATCGACGATCCATGTCACGATCCTAGCGCTCAAGCGCACATTGCCAAGACGGAAATCCGTAGGGCAAAATGAATGCCTTGTTGACGGTGATGGATGGATTGTTTAGATAGGGCTATGCAGTTAGCGGTATTGGAAGCGAGTGGCCTTGTCGAACAGGGTGGTCCGATTGTGTGGATCCAACTGATACTCGCGGTATTGGGTGCGATTTTCATCGTGGAACGCATGTTTTTTTTTCATCGGGCGCGGGTGAATGTCGCTGACCTGCTGATCGGACTGGGAAACCATGTCAAAAAGAAAGCGTTTGCCGAAGCGCGTCATGAAGCGGCGCGCGCGCCAGGTCCAGTCGCCAGGGTGGCTCACACAATCCTTCTGCGCGCCGATCTGCCCCGAGCGGACTTGCGCGATATCGCCCAAGAAGCGGGACAGCTCGAAGTGCCTCGTTTGGAACGCAACATTCGGGCAATTCTGGGGGTCGCTTTGTTGGCTCCCCTGATGGGAATGCTGGGCACGATTCTTGGTCTGATCGACGTCTTTCAAAAAATGAACGAACGCGGTGGTTTTGCCGGTCCCGCGGAACTTTCCGGCGGCGTGTTTCAATCCCTGATTACCACTGCCCTGGGGCTGGTGATTGCCATTGTGATGTATCTGTTCTACCTGTATTTTCTCGGTCGTGCACGGCGAATGATCCATCGCCTCGAACGAGCGGGAATCGAGACGGTCAACATGATTGTCGATGCGCGCATCGAGGACCTCGCCGCCCGCACGCATGAAGCCGCCAAAGAGGGACGTGTATGAAATTGCACAGCACATTGCCCGAAGGAGTGGGATTTCTGCATGCCGTGCCGCTGTTCAATCTATTTGCGGTATTGCTGATGTGCTATACCTTGGGGCCCAAGTTAGAGGAGAAAACAGGTGTCTCGATTGAGATGCCGGCGTCTTTTTTCCAACTGGAGCGCTACGAAGAGGCTGCGGTAGTAACGATGACGGCCGACGGAGGAGGTGAATTATACGTGGGCACACAGCGCATCCAGATGACTGAGCTCGACCTACGTCTCGATGAGCAATTGCAAAACTCCAGCGGGGCCAACCGCGCGATCGTCATCATGGCGGATCGTTTGGTGCCTTCGGAAAACCTGCGTCAAGTCGCGGAAATCTGTTTGCGCAAAGGGTTGCGCGTCGTGATGGCGGGATCAGGACGCGGCAAGCCCGGAGAAATCAAGGAACCATGAACCCGCAGGACCGCCAGTCTGAAACACAATCGGCGCACACCATGGCGTGGATCTTCCCCTGGCGTCGCAGTTTCCGCCGCCGCTGGAGTTTGCTGGTGTCCATCTTGTTCGTCTTGCCGATCCTCGCCCTGCTGCTCACCACAGTGCGAGTGCGGGTGTTTTTTACACCTCCTGCGCTGAATCGTTCCGCAGAGTTGGTGTTGATTCCGGACTTGGCAGGAAACCGCGCCTGGTTGGAAACGATCGCGCAACGCACCCCCTTTCCTGCCGTCGGCCCCCCTCGTCCGGTGGAAGTATGGAGCGATGCGGCGTTGCGCGCCGAATTGCGTCCTGATTTTCATGCGGGACTTGTCTTGCGGTCAGTAGACGTGCCCGATACACAACCGGTTTTCGATCAAGACTGGTGGTGGCCACCCTTGGAAGAACCAGCGAATACGGAACTGCCTTCTCCTACCCCACAGAACAAATCCCTGCAACCGAGGCTTCGCTGGCTTGTGGCTCTGAAGCCTGAACAACTGCCGGTGGAATGGCCTGAGTATGTCGGCCCGGTGGGCATGATCGCAGGCAACAAATACATGGTGGAAGTCGATGCCGATGGTCGTGTCGTCACCTGCATTTCCGCCGCCAAAGAATCCGACTCGCGATCGATCACACTGGAAAACTGGCTGCGTCGACTGCGTTTTCCACCCGCTCAACAAGCACTAGGTTGGTTGGCTTGCGAAATCACATGGGAATACAAAGATGATTGAATTGAATTTCATGGAGTATTGCGTGGCGATCATCATCGGCTCGCTTGTGCTGGTGGGTTTATTCGGCTGGATCTCCCGTTTCGCGCATTTCAATAATGAACGGCGCGTCCGGCGCGCGCGCTTCGTATGCGCACTCTGTCTCACCACTTGGGAAGATCGGGGGCGTGAAAAGTTCGTGGATTGTCCCCACTGCGGTCGTTCCTGCCAACGCCCGCAATAAGAAAAACCCTCCCGATTGGGCACAAGTTGGGCTTGCGCGCCGGGGATTGACTGTGTAGGAACGGTCGGCAACAAGCGCCAACATGGATATGAACGAAAGACGCGTTGTGATTACAGGAATCGGCTGCATCAGCCCGATGGGAAATGATTTGGCCTCGACATGGGATGCCATGAAGGCCGGTCGCAGCGGGATCGATCGCATCACATCCATGGATACGACGGGCTACACCACCCACATCGCCGGCGAGGTGAAACATTTCGATGCCACCCCGTTTTTCAACAACCCCAAGGACTGCCGCCGTGCCGATCGCTACGTGCAGTTGGCTGTTGCCGCCGCCCGCATGGCCCTCGTGCATTCTGGGCTGGATGTGGAAAGTGTCGATAAAAACCGTGTCGGCGTGATGGTCAGCAGCGGCATCGGTGGCCTAGGCACTCTCGAAGAAGAGCACACCAAGCTGATTCAACGCGGTCCAGGTCGAGTGTCTCCCTTTCTCATCCCGATGATGATCGCAAACATTTCCAGTGGTATCATTTCCATGGAATACGGTTTCGGCGGGCCTAACATGGCGATCGTCACCGCTTGCGCCACCTCGAATCACTCGATTGGCGAGGCATGGCGCATCATCAAGTTTGGCGATGCCGATGCCTTCCTCTGCGGTGGTGGTGAGGCCAGCGTGCTGCCCTGCGGTTTGGCCGGCTTCGGCAACATGAAAGCGCTGAGCACCCGCAACGATGAACCGCAAAAAGCTTCCCGTCCCTTCGATGTAGGTCGCGACGGTTTTGTCATGGGCGAGGGAGCTGGCGTGCTGATGATCGAGGAGCTAGAGCACGCGAAAAAACGTGGTGCCACGATCTATGCCGAACTCATCGGTTATGGTTTGAGTGCGGATGCCTATCACATGACCTCCCCTCATCCCGAGGGCGAAGGCGCGGCGCGCTGCATGGACATGGCTCTGCGCCACGGCAAGATCAATCCGGAAGAAGTCAGCTATGTCAACGCCCACGGTACCTCAACAGGACTGGGTGATGTTTGCGAAACCAAAGCGATCAAAAAAACCTTCGGGTCTCACGCGAAAAACGGCCTACTGGTTAGCTCGACGAAATCGATGACCGGTCACCTTCTCGGCGCCGCCGGTGGTGTGGAAATTGCCGCTTGTTTGATGGCGATGAAAGAAAACATCGTGCCGCCGACCATCAACCTCGATCAACCCGATCCCGAGTGCGATCTCGACTACGTGCCACACGTGGCCCGCGAGGCAAAAGTGGACATCGCTCTCAGTAACAGCTTCGGTTTCGGCGGTCACAACGCTTCCCTGTTGATCAAACGCTTCGCGTAAGCTATCGTCTTTTATGCCAGCTACCGCCATCGATCTCGTCGCTGAAATCAAGCGCCTCAAGCAAGAGCGCAATGCCGTCATTCTCGCGCACAATTATCAGACCGGTGATATCCAGGATGTGTCGGACTACGTCGGTGATTCGTTAGGCCTCGCCTATCATGCCAAGGAAACGCAGGCGGACGTCATTGTGTTCTGCGGTGTGCATTTCATGGCGGAGACTGCCAAGATCGTCAATCCCAGTAAGATCGTCGTGCTGCCGGACAAGGATGCCGGATGTTCGTTAGAGCAATCCTGCCCCGGCCCGGCGTTAGAGAAATTTCTCCAGGATAACGCGGAAAAAAACTACTACGTCATCGCCTACATCAACTGCTCTGCCCATGTGAAAGCGCTCTGCGATGTGATCTGCACCTCGGGCAATGCGGTGAAAATTGTCAACAAAGCGCCACAGGATCGACCGATTCTTTTCGTGCCCGATCAAAACCTCGGTGCCTGGGTGATGGAGCAAACAGGGCGCAAGATGGACCTGTGGCAGGGCTCCTGCTACGTCCACGTCGAGTTCACCCGCGACTCGATCCGCAAGATCAAGGAGGAATATCCCGAGGCGTTGGTGGTCGCTCACCCCGAGTGCACGCAAGCCGTGCGTTTGCTCGCCGATGAGGTGTGCTCGACGGAAAAGATGGTCACCTATTGCCAAAACGCTCCGGTGAAAGACATCATCGTCGTTACCGAAAGCGGCATGCTGCACCGTTTGCGCCGCGAATGCCCGGATAAAAATCTCATCCCCGGCCCCACCGATCGCTGCGCCTGTGCGGATTGTCGTTACATGAAAATGAACACGCTGCAAAAGCTGCACGATTGCTTGCGCGATCTTACGCCAAGAGTCGAACTCCCCGAGGACATCCGCTCCCGTGCCGAGACTCCTCTCCTTAGAATGTTAGAGCAGTCGCGCTAACAGGCGAGTTACCCCTGAAACCGTTGCACGATGGGCATACGGCGGCCAATGCCGAAAGCCTTGCTGGTGACACGTAGGCCGGGAGCGGCTTGTTGGCGCTTCCATTCATTGAGGTCGATGCGGCGCTGGACCCAGCGCACCATGGTTTCTTCAAAACCGGCGGCGATGACTTGCTCGGGGTCTTCCTGCAATTCGATCAATCGATGAAGCAGCGCATCTAACACATCGTAGGGCGGCAGCGTGTCCTGGTCTTTTTGATCGGGCCGGAGCTCAGCGCTAGGGGGCTTGTCGATGGTGTTCCAGGGGATGATTTCTCGCTCGCGATTGATCCATCGGGCTACTTCGTAAACCTTGGTTTTGGGGAGATCAGAAATGACGGCCAGGCCACCGCACATGTCGCCGTAGATTGTGCAATAGCCTACAGCAAGTTCGCTCTTATTGCCGGTAGTGAGCAGCAGATGGCCGAACTTGTTCGAGAACGACATCAGGTAAAGACCGCGGATGCGGGCCTGCATGTTTTCCTCGGTGACATCCTCTTTTTTCCCTGCAAAAAGATCCGATAGACTTTCTTTTACAGCGGCAAAGGGTGATGCAATGCCGATTTCGCGGCAGGATATGCCGAGCACACGTGCGAGCTGGAAGGAGTCATCCACACTGCCGCGTGAGGAGTAGGGACTGGGCATGGTCAAGCCATGAACATTTTCGGCTCCGAGAGCATCGGCAGCAATGACAGCGGTGAGCGCGCTATCGATCCCACCGCTGAGTCCGAGGCACACGCTGTGAAATCCGCATTTGTGTGCGTAGTCGCGCATGCCCAGCACCAGCGCTCGATAGAGTTGCTCGGGCTCGGTGATTTCCACCAAACATTCGGATACGCTCTGCAAGTCCACGGTCTTCACCTGCTCGACAAAACCCTCGAGCTGCGTGGTGGTGCCTTCCGGCGTGACCACCAGCGAATGCCCATCGAAGACCAGTTCATCATTGCCGCCGACCGCATTGCAATAGACCACGGGCGCTTTGATGTTCCGCGCTACATCGGCGATGAGAGCACGGCGCAAGGCGGGCTTGCCGGCATGAAAAGGCGAGGCGCTCAGGTTGAGCAGAAGGTCGATCTTCTCTGCCGCCAGCTCCCCCACGGGATCGCGATCGTAGAGCGGACGAGGCAGAAAGTCCTCATTCCAGATGTCCTCGCAGATGGTGACGCCGATGCGATGACCATTCCACTCGATGCATTCGCTGCGTTCGCCGGGCTCGAAATAGCGTAGCTCATCGAAGACGTCGTAGGTAGGCAGCAGGGTTTTCCAGATCTTGTGCACGATTTTCCCCTCGTGCAACCAAGCGGCAGCATTGCGATAGGGACGTCCAGGAGCGGGCTCGGTGTTATAATCGACGTAACCCACCAACAGCGGCACGGATTTGATTTCCTCACTCAGATAGTCGAGCGCCTGCAGGCACTTCGGCACGAACTGTGATTTCTGCACCAAATCGCGCGGCGGGTAGCCCACGAGCGAAAGCTCCGGCGTGATCACCAGGTCGGCCCCTTGATCGAGGCACTCGCGATAGGCGGCGAGAATTTTTTTCGCGTTTGCGGGAAAATCTCCGACGGTGCCATTGATCTGCGCGATCCCGATCCGTAGTCCTGCTTGCATCGGCGCGAAGATAGCACGCGGGTCGCCTGCGACAAGGCGTTTCCCTATCGATCGATTTTTTCGTTTCCTCTCGCGAGTGATCCACGAATAACGCATTTACTGAGGAAAGCCGTATCCATGGTTGGAGCGCGGACTTGAGTTCGCTACTTTTTTCCGAAACCGGTGCACAGAAGTCGCGCTCCCTTTGCCTCTGTTTCCATCAACTCGCAAATGGTTCAATCTTGGCGACCGTCCAGTTCATTTGCTGCTGATTGTCGTGATCGCGCAATTGCACTTCATCACCAACCTTCGCGTGGAGCAGAGCGGCACCCGCTTCCGATAGATATGAGACCCGGCGTTTTTCGGGATCGCTGTCCCAAGCTCCGAGCACGGAGAGTTGATAGCTTTCTCCCTTGTCATTACTGAGTGTCACCACCGTGCCGATGTTGACCAAAGAACAATCCACGCCTTTGAAATCCGTGCCGCGGGCACGCGCCACATCGCGTTCGAGATCGCGGCGACGGCTGTTGAGGTATTTTTCCATGTCCTTGGCGGACTTGTATTCAAAGTTCTCGCGCAGATCGCCGTATGAGCGAGCAATTTTTACATCCTCGCGGTTTTGGGGGATGCGAACCGAAACCAGCTCTTGCAATTCGGCGCGACGTGCTTCCAAGCTCGACCACGACACCAGCAACTCCTCCTCTTTGTTTTTGTCCTCGCCGCTGACCAGTGTCTCCGTTTCCGGGCGAGCCTTGATGACGCGGGCCATCAGGGATTTTTTATCGAGTTCATTGAACACCGGGCATTCCATGAGACGTCGTCCAAAATTGCGTGCCTCGTTCACGTCCATCATGCTGACGAGATCGGAAAGCAATTCTTTGTCCTCACCTAGCAACGATTGCAGTCGCTGTGACTTGCGCGGCCCATCGGCAATGAAGTCGGACTCGAGCTGGTTCAAAATAGCGGCACCGACATCCGCGCTGAACACTCTTGCTCCACTGGCTTCGCGTTCGCGACAGACCCAGATCAGGGCCTCGTGACCTAAGGATCGGCGGGTGATCGCACGGCGCAGGTAATCCTCAAGGGCGGCTAGTTCGCCACGAGCTTCAAAAATTTTCGCGATTTCCCCCAAGCCACGGGCACCGGCTTTTTCCACGACTCCCATGAGTTTTTCGACCCACTGCCCTCCGAAAGCAGAAGGAAAGGCATCATATACTTCACGCTGGCGCACCGCGCTCATGCTGGAAATCGCTTCGGATACTCGGCTGTATTCCGCGCGGATCACCTCGGAAAGTCTAGTGGCATCTTCGACCAGAGGGATTTTGGAAGCCGCAACCATCTGATCGCGGATCAACAGTAACTCGAACACATTGCCCAGATAAAGGCGCGTGCCACGTTTCACTTCGGCTTCGATATCATCGTAGAGACGACGCAGGGTCGATTCATCATCGGCCAGCAAATGGATTTCCGCAGCGATGGCTTCGAGTGTTTTGGCTTTCACCTTGAGGTCGCGGGCGGCCTCGAAATCGGCCACCAACGCTTCCGCGGGGCTCATGCCGCCGGCACGCAAGACGATCATGTCGGTGCGACGTGGTGGCACCACCACACGCTTGCTGGCAGACATGAGTTTTTTGGCCGCATCCCACCATTTTTTAAAGTCAGCAGTGGGAATCACCGGACCGTTGAGCTCTTTTTCAAAGGCATCCAGAGTCATGCTATTGCCATGGCTTTGCAACACGTGAGCGGCGAGCTCCACGGGATCAGATTTCGCGAGATGACGGAGCTCCTCGATCTGCTCGATTTTTTTGGCGCGGAAGTCATCGGCTTGTAGTGGTTCGGTTTTCTGCAGCACGAACTGGAGATCCATTTCCTGACCCGATTTTTCGGCGAAATCCACAATGACTTTTTTATCGCGGAGGCTCCAAGAGACAACCTTGCCCGCACCCCAAGATTTGCTGAGCAAATAGCAGCCGGGCGCGACTTGAGACAGCCTCTCACCGACTGCCGCGTTGATTCGACCCGCTTCTACCAATTTTGCTACTTCAGGATGCATATGCGCCACATTGGCGGCAATCGCATAAAATTGCAAGGCAACACTTGGAGGAAAATCCTGCCAAAGCTAGGTGATAGAATCAGCGAGATGGTGCCGAAACAGGAGTGACCGGTAAGACCTCCCTGTCCTTGTGTGGCACTTTGCGAGTTTCGTCAGCGGACTCTTTCTGACACATGCGATCCTGCAAACTGCGGTGGAGCGCTGCCACGCGATCCAGCCAAACGGGAGGAATCTTCTTTTTGGTTTGCTCATCAAAAAACCCTTCGAACACGACCTCTCCCTGTTGATCCGTGATAGTCAGCCACGTGCCCTCAGCACGACTTTCCATTTCGAGCACCGCGTTGCCATCTTCCAAGCGCGCCATGCGCGTGTTCACATCGAGCGGTCGAGGTGATTGCAACTGCGGCACCATCGTCGGGGTCTTGGTGCTCTCGATGGTCGGTCCTGCGGCAACCGCCTTGCGATCAGGCTCGGCACCAAGTACGACGTTCATCGTTTTTTCCTCGCCGGCGCGAAAAATGGTCAGCTGCACAGTGTCGCCGACAGCCCGCATGTCTAACAAAACGGCCAACTGGGCTTCGTTGACCAGCAGTTGCTCGTTCCACTTCCACAGGACATCGAAGGCTTGCAGTCCGGCCAGTCGTGAAGGGCCTTGGTCGGTCACCGAAGTGATCACGAAACCGACGCCTTTCGGCAGTTTGGGCAGTTGAGCTCGGACGACATCATCGGCCCGGGTGACCTCGAAGCCCACCCAGGGCGCCCGACCGGTGGTCGCATGGATCACCGCGGGCTTGCCGTTCCATTCGGGCAAGGCAGCCGGTTCCTGCGCGAATATGTTCGATGTCGCACAAGGCGAAAACAAAGCCAGCATCAAGAACCGGTGGACATTCATTTTCATGAGCCGTTAGAAACCTTTTTTCGGGAGATAGACTTTTTCGTCACGCGTCTCGGAAATGGTGATGAGATATCCCTTTTTCGTATCACGGTAGCGCTCGCGCGTTTGCACACGCCGGTTGATCTGGTTCATCACACTACCATCCGCAGCGGTGAGTGTGCCCTCGACAGTCATGCCATCCGTGACCAACATGCGATCGATCAGAACTGGCGACGTTTCTCCGTCGATCGCAGCTGCTTGCGGAATGGGGACATTGGTGGCAAGTGCCTGCGGATCTGAGGAAGCGAGTGACGTCCATACCGCGATCGAAACCGTAGCAATGGCCAAGGCCGCGGCGATGGAAAGCGGCACGCGCAGGGAAAAACCGCGGGATGATGGGATGGGATCCACTGCCGGCGCCGAGGCGGATGCCGCAAGGGAACTCAGCATGGCGGAAACATCAGCCTGTGCCCGCTCGCTCAGGGCAGGCGGAATCAGGCGTTGCAGAGCTTTTTCCATTTCTTCAGGCGATTTCATGCCGTGCCTCCTTGATCGATTGAAGTTCTTGCGCCAATTGCATCAACGCATAGCGATACCGCGAGGCGCAGGTGTTGGCGGGAATGCCCAAGGCTTGGGCGATTTCCTGAAAGGTGAGATTGCCCCAAATTTTCATCGTGATGACATCGCGTAGTTTGGGGGCCAGTCGCTGCACGGCCTCGCGAAGAAGAATGGCTTCCTCATCGTCCTCGAGTGCCGGGTCGAGCCAGACGTCCTCGAAGTCATTCAGGTAAATGATCGACTCCTCGCGTTTTTTGCGGCGCGAATCCGTGCGCTTCTGATTGAGTCCGCAAAAGCGGATCGTCGAGAAAGCCAACGCAAGATCGGGAGGATGCCCCCCACGCTCGGCCTGGTAATGCCACATGCGCAACATGGTTTCCTGCACCAAGTCCTCCGCACCTTCACGCGTGGTGCTCCAGCCGCGGGCAAACAACAGCAGACGCGGTCCGTTTTCATCGAACCAACGTTGCCAATCTTCTGCCGCTGACGTTGCCATCTATGGAAAAAATGCCACAAAGCCGCGGCTTTGTCTCCAAAAACTGGGAGAAAACGGATTTTTTTGATCCTTTTTGGGCCTCGGAATCCCCAACCGGATCACGGCACGGACGTTTGTTCCAACGCCGCGCGAATGAGTTGGGCCACTTCGTTGCCATCGTCGATCGACAAACGGTGACGCATCACAGCGGGAAACAAAGCCTGCACGTGGTCAGGATGGACCTCCTTCTGACCATCGAGAAACGCCTTGGCGCGCGCAGCCTGCATGAGATTGAGCAACGCACGCACCGAAACACCTTGTTCGCCACCCGCTAACCGACGCAACGCATCACCGAGTGCGGTGATGTAGGCGGCCACGGATGGATGCAAATACACACCATCCACCTCCTGTTGCAGCAGCAGAAGACGCTCACGACTCAACAACTCCTCGATATCGTGGCCTTGGATGTTTCCTTGCGCATGAGCCAGCAGGATCGAGGTCTGCACATCGGCATCGGGCAATTCCATGCGGATCGAAAGCAGGAAACGATCGAGCTGTGGCTCGGGCAAAGGAAAGGTGCCGCCGGAGTGCACGTCGTTTTGCGTGGCAATCACCAGAAACGGTGATGGTAGCGCATGCGTCACACCATCCAGCGTCACTTGTTGTTCGCTCATGCATTCCAGCAAGGCCGACTGCACGCGCGGCGAAGTGCGATTAATTTCATCCGCCAACACACAGTGGGCAAATACCGGGCCCGGGATGAACTGGAAGTCCCCCTGGTTGATCCGATAGAGCGAATAGCCCAGCAAATCCGCCGGCAGCAGATCGGGCGTGAACTGGATGCGCTTGAACTCGCCGCCGATGGACTTCGCCAAGGTGGATGCCAACGAGGTCTTGCCGATGCCGGGCGCACCTTCGATCAGCACATGACCGCGGGCGAGCAAGGCGATGAGCAACAATTCCGCCGCATCCTCGGAGCCGAGGACCGTTTGATGAAGACGTTCGCGCAGGGCTTCGAGGGACATGGTGTTAGTGAAGTCGGAGGCTGACAGGGCAATGATCGGAGCCATGCACGTGCGGCAAAATCTCAGCGGCGGCGATGCGATCACGCAACGCTTGCGAGGTGAGGAAGTAATCGAGCCGCCAACCGACGTTGCGCTCGCGCGCGCCACCGCGATACGACCACCACGAATAGGCCTCGCGTTTGTCCGGATACAGATGGCGGAATGTGTCGGTGAAACCGGCGTCCAACATGTTGGAGAAACCCTGGCGCTCCTCATCGGTGAAACCCGGATTGCGACGGTTCTCGCGCGGGCGGGCCAGATCGATTTCCTGATGAGAGACATTCAAATCCCCGCAAAAGATGACGGGTTTCTTTTTCTCAATCTCGATGCCTTTCACAAACGCGAGAAAATCCGCATCCCACTGCATGCGGTAGTCGAGCCTACGCAATTCATCCTGCGAGTTCGGGGTATAAACCGTGACTAACGAAAAATCCGCGAACTCCGCCGTGATCACCCGGCCCTCGGTGTCGTGATGGTCATGACGGATGCCGTATTCGACCGCCAGCGGTTTGGTTTTGCAAAAAATCGCCGTGCCCGAGTAGCCCGGCTTTTGCGCGGAATTCCAGAAGCGTTGATAGCCAGCGAACTCGAGTGGCAGATCCACCTGCTCCTCGCGAGCCTTGGTTTCCTGCAAGCACAGCACATCCGGTTGCTCCGCGCTGACGAAATCGGCCATGCCCTTGTTGAGCGCGGCGCGGATGCCATTGACGTTCCAGGAAATCAGCAACATGACCTTAGCTCAGTCGTTTCATCACAGCCTGTGACAGCGTGCGCCCATCGGCACGGCCATCGACCAGTTCCTGCAAGACTTTCATCACCTTGCCCATGTCCGCTTTGGAAGTGGCACCGGTTTCCGCCACGGCTTTTTCCAGCAGCTCGGCGACCTCGCTTTCGCTCAATGCGGCGGGGAGGAATTTCTGCAAAATGGCGAGCTCGCTTTTTTCATTGTCCGCCAATTCCGCACGACCGGCTTTTTCGAATTGCTCGATCGAATCCTGGCGCTGCTTGATTTGCTTGCGCACGATGGCGAGGCACTCGGCCTCTTCCAGCGGCGTGCCGAGACCGCCTTTTTCGATCGAAGCATTCGTCAAGGCGCTCTTCAAAGCGCGCAGGGTATTCAATGCCACACTGTCCTTGGCGCGCATCGCATTTTTGATGTCTTCCGAGAGAGTTTCCACAAAGTTGCTCATGCAATCACCATGACCGAGAAACCGACCTGCGACAAGACGGATTTGCAGGGCAAACGCATTTCATTCTAAGCATCGATGCAACGTGTGCGAATTCAAGGGACAGGAGCACAGGCATCTCGCCTGTGAAGTGATTGGCAAACACAGGCAAGATGCCTGTGCTCCTATCCAGCGATACCATAAGGAAAAACGAATTCTAATGCGTTTGCCCTGGACGGATTTTTTCGTGATCGGCGCTTTACGACTGCCGCCGTTAGCATGCCTGCTCTTGGCTCTGCATCAAAACCTCATATTTCTGACCTCTCTGCCTGACAGGCATCGGAGGAATTGACATTGCAATCAATACTCCCGCACTAATAGAAAGTCGGCGATTTGGTGGAGGTGATCGGCTTTGTTACCGAAGACCTCTAATGCGGCCATGGCTTTTTTCGTGAGAACGGCGGCTTCCTTGCGGGATTTTTCGAGACCCACGATAGCGGGATAGGTGGCCTTAGCGACATTCGCATCCTTGCCCGCGGTTTTGCCGAGAACTTCGGTGCTTTGGGTCACATCGAGAATGTCATCGATGATCTGGAAGGCCAGCCCGAGACATTCGCCGAAGGTGGTAAGCGCGTCGAGTTTGGCAGGCGTGGCATTCACGGCCATGGCACCCAGACGCAACGAAGTCGTGAGCAATGCCGCGGTTTTTGCTTTGTGGATCAACACCAATTGCGCTTTCGTCAGCGATTTTCCCTCGCCTTCGAGATCCATCACCTGCCCGCCGATAAGATGGCGGCTGCCACTGGTGAGCGCGAGCTCCTTGATCATGGCATCGACCTTGTAACGCGGTGTGGCGGCGGTTTGCGCCAACATCAGAAACGCTTCGGTTAAAAGCGCATCGCCGCACAACACCGCCATGCCATCGCCGAAGACTTTGTGACAGGTGGGCCGACCGCGACGCAGGTCATCGTCATCCATGCAGGGCAAATCATCGTGGACCAGTGAATACGTGTGTAACACCTCCACCGCACAGGCGGCGGGCATGGCCTTTTGCGGATCACCGCCGCAGGCTTCCGCCGCAGCCAGGCAGAGAATGGGACGCAGGCGTTTTCCCCCGGCGAAGACCGAGTAGCGCATCGCCTTGTGGATCGTCTGCGGGGCGGTTTTTTCCTTGGGCAAAAAACCATCGAGCGCCTTGTCCACGCGCTTGGCGGAATCACTGAGGTATCGGGCGAATGCTGCGTCGGCCATAAGAAATGTTAGAGAAGTTCGGCGATTTGCACCGCGTTGAGCGCGGCACCTTTGCGCACTTGGTCGCCCACGACCCAGAGGTCGAGTGCATTGTCCAGCACGAGATTTTTCCGCATGCGGCCGACCAGGCAATCATCCTTGCCGGTGGTGTCGAGAGGCACAGGGAAAACTCCATTCGCGGGATCATCTCTGAGTTGCACACCAGGTTTGCCCGCATAGACCGCGCGTGCGGCTTCCACGGTAATGGGTTTTTCAAATACCGCGGTGATCGATACCGAGTGCGAACGATAGACTGGTACACGCACGCAGGTGCAGGAAACCTTGAGCTCAGGAAGGTCGAGAATTTTCCGCCCTTCGTGGAGCATTTTCATCTCCTCCTTGGTGTAGCCGTTGTCGGTGAAGCGGTCGACCTGCGGAATCACATTGAAAGCGATCTGGCGGGGGTAGACCTTTTGCTCGAGCGGAAGGCCGTGCGTAATGGCATGCACCTGCTGCTCCAACTCGGCGATGCCTTGGGCACCACTGCCCGAAACCGCTTGGTAGGAAGATGCGATGATCGACTTCAGCCCGAAGGCCCGATGCAAAGGCGCAAGCGCCATCAGCGAAATGATGGTCGTGCAATTCGGATTGGCGATGATGTTTTTCGGATGGTCCAAGGCAGCTTGCGGATTGATTTCCGGCACCACCAAAGGCACACCGTCCACCATGCGGAAGGCTGATGAATTGTCGATCACCACGCACCCGGCAGCCGCCGCCGACGGGCCGAATTCTTCCGAAATCGAGCCGCCTGCGCTAAACAGCGCGATGTCCACACCCGCGAAAGAATCATGCGTCAGCTCCTCTACAGCGATCTCCTTGCCACGAAACGGAAAGGTTTTGCCCACCGATCGTTTCGATGCCAACAAGGTCAATTTACCCACAGGAAAATTGCGCTCCTCCAGGCACAACCGCATTTCTTCACCTACAGCGCCCGTGGCACCAACAATTGCTACATGTTTCAAATCGCTCATAAAAAACGGGGTAAGGGGTTCGCCATCGTAACGATTTCCCACCCACTGGCAAATCATTTCGTTATAGCGCAAAAACTCATTCTGCTCGATGATAGACCGTCTGGCACAAGATTGCGTAGCCTCTGGCAAATTACCTCGCCTGCTCAGACTTCACCGCGGGCACTACGTCGGAGTGACGATTCGCAGACGTAGAGAGTTGGCGCACGTCCTGAGCAGTAATCCAAGCTCCGTGCTGGGGTGGCGTCGTCGATTCGAAGAAGTTACCCCAGACAGTCACATCCGAACAATTCCGTAGTGAGATGGCGGCGTCACGGACTCCGTTGATCCGATTGTCACAAATGATGTAGCGACCACCGAGCGGAGTCTTGGAGAAACTCGAGATGGGCGACCAACCACAGCTCGTAATGCGATTGCGCGCGATCAGGACATCGCTCGCGCCGAAGCCTTCATACGCATCCTGCCAGTTGTAGCCGATCTCGATCGCGTTGCCCGTGATGTTTTCGAAGTGATTGTCGGCGATCAAGCCGCGTCGACCATTGTATTTCACGCCATGACCGCGCCCGCCCACATGCCGGTTGCGGCGATACACAAAGTCTTCGCAACAAGGATTCACGCGGTAGAAGTAGACCCCGTTCCAATCGCTCACGCCGATGTGCGAGGCCATGCCAGAAAGCGCCGATTCCACTTCCACGCGCATGGGATTGCGTTGCGAAGCGCTCACAACTTTCGCCGTTGCAGTCGCCCAAGTCCGCGGATTGGTGAAAGCGACCGTGTCGCCGTGGCGCAAATCCGTGTTCGTCCAAGAATGCTCCAGCCGTATCGCGCGGTCACCCTCTGCTTTGGCGATCTTCATTCGCATTGTGCGAACGTTCGGTCCATCATCGGCTAGCATCTGAAATTCGCAGCCCTCGATCCACTCGCCCGTGCGACCATCGCCCACCGCCGAATGGCCTCCCTGGTAGTCATTCCCTGAGCGAGTGATCACGCGGCATCCGAGATAACTCTTCGCGTTGTTCTCCGCACCACCACAGAACGCTCCGGGCATGTCCACAATCGTAACATCGCTGAATGTCAAGGCATCGGTATGATGCGCGTTCACGAAAGGATCACCATAACGTGTGAGCACATTGAGAGCGCCTGGTGTCTGCACGCGCAACGCGCTCTCCGGCACCGGCGCAATGCGGAAATTGCCAGAATCAGCTGCCTGCGCGCTTGAGGTCTGAGTCGACACAAAGCCCCCGAGATGTCGACCACGGTGTTCAGGATCCACACGGTTCAAAAATCCCTGCCCACCGAAGAAACGCGCCACGTCGGAATCATAACCCGGCTCCGGCTTCACATAGATCGCGGCATGGGCGGCATCGACGGCCGTCACACGCACAAGTGTATGCCCGGGTTTGTCCCCGGTGACATGAAAGTTGCGGAGAGTCACCCGCTGCGAATCATTAACGGAAAGCAACGTGCCCCGCACAATCAAACGCGCACCATGACCATCCAGCGTCACATCATGCACCCCGCGCAGACGCAGCACGCCGGTCCAGTCCGCCGCCGCCCATCGATATTCACCCGGCTCGAAATTCACTAGAGCAGGGAAATGGGCCTGAGCCTCCTTCATCACGCGGGCCGCTTCTTTTTCATCGCTCCCCGCGCGGATCGTAAAGACGTTCTGCGGCTGACGCACCTCAAACGCCATGGACTGCGACCACTCGCCCTCCTGCCGCCGCACCCGCCACCAATATCTCGCAGGAGGCATGGGTTTCAAGGGGACAAATCGCGATACGACTTCGAGTTTTTCCTCACACACGATTGAACGGAAATTCTCATCGCGCGCAATTTGAATCGCATGCACATCCTCCATCTTTGCACCCGCCTCTCGCTGCCATTGGAAATGAGGATGCGGCGCATATGTCACCGAACCTGCCGCTGGGGCGAGAGGCTTAGGCGATGCGACAGCAAAAAACGAGAGCCATGGCATTAGCAACACAGCGATCTTGTGACCTTGATTCATGGATTGGTAAAAATACGTAACAAATGTTGTTTTCTGAGCAAGGAAACGTAGCAATTTTGCACACGCTGACAAACCATCTCGTCAGCGGAAGCAAGGAATAAGAACTTTCCTCGCCATCGGCTATGTTACACCGCATTTTATTGCAGATTTTTCCTTTGTGACAAAATCGTCACAATCGCATGTTCGCCGATGCCGAATTTCACTCTTACAACGCGTTCGCCCTATGAAATTACTCCAAACCATTCTGACCGCCACTGCGTTCGCGACCATGATCCAAGCGCAAACCATAAGCCTGAAAGGAAGCGACACCCTCGGTGCCAAGCTCATCCCTCAGATTGCCGAAAAATACAAAGCCGAAGGCCATGCGGCGACCAAGTTTGAAATCGCGGCCGAAGGATCTTCCACCGCATTTCCCGCCCTCGCCAACGGCACGGCGGACATTGGTATGTCCTCTCGCAAGGCCAAAGATGAGGAGTTAACCGACTGCAAAGCCAAAGGCGTGACACTTGTCGAGCATCCAATCTGCTTCGACATGCTCTGCGTGGTAGTGAACAAAAATTCCCCCATCACCAATCTTACCAAGGCCCAGGTGGCGAAAATCTTCACCGGACAGGTCAAAGACTGGTCCGAAATCGGCGGGACTCCCGGCCCGATCTCGATTTATACCCGCAATACGTCTTCCGGAACCTACAAGGATTGGCAAAAGCTGGCCATGGAAGGCCGTGACTACCCCGCCAGCTCGCTGAAGATGGCCGGAAATGAACAAATCGCCCAGGAAGTCGCGAAAAACAAGGGCGGTATCGGATATGTCGGCCTCGCCTATGCGAAAACTCGCGGAGTCAAAGCCATTCAGATTGATGGTGTCGCTCCTGTTGCCGAAAACAAAAAATCGTATGCCTACTCGCGTGAGTGCTACCTTTACCTGCCAGAAAACGCCAAGGCAGACGCCAAAGCTTTTGTGGATTTCGTTCACTCGCCCGCAGGCCAAGCCTTGGTCGAGAGCACCGGCTTCATCCACGCCAAATAATCCCCTCCCAGGTTCCTCAACAGCGCCGTTTCCCACGGCGCTGTTTTTTATGAATTGCGTTACTGTGACATTTCCGACACAAACGCTTCGGAAAATACCATTGAGCAATCGGATACGGCCGATTACAATGGTGAGCGAGATCATTTACCCAACGTTCCCCATTTTTCATGCCAGCGCCATCTCCTGTCGGGATCTCCACACCTTCTTTGCAGCGCAAAGGATTTTCGTATGATCGATTGATCCGCTACTTTTTCGCCTCGAATGCCGGACTCACGATCGTGATCCTGCTACTGATTGTGGCCTTCCTTTTGAAAGAAGGACTGGGATTTTTTCCCGGATACCGGCGAGAGCTGGAAATCTACCGGATCACCGGAATGGAATTCGTTGATATTTCGCGGGGCAATCTCACCTCTCATGAACAACTTTCCTCGTTGCTCAATCGCGCCTACTTCGCGGAAATCAACGGCCAGGCCGGGAGGGAGTTGCAACGCGCAACCGAGTCCTCCGCGTTGGTGACCGACTTCGAAGACTTCACCGCCACAGTCCGTGATTCCTACTTTGCCGCGGCCGAAGAAGCCACACCACAGCCGGACATGTTGCAACGCTTGCAATCGCAATACGTGGCCCTCATACCACTCGCCGTTAAAGGATTGAAACCTAGCCCGAGCCTGACAGCCGGAGAGCGTCAGGACATCATCCATGCCTTGACGCAGCGACCCATCGATAACGAGGAGATCCCCGCCTTCGTGAACCAATTGGCACAAGACTACGCGCTCGCACGCCAGAAGGCCGCCCAACCATGGGAAAAGGCAAGGTCAGCGATTGATGAGTTCGAAAGCGCAGGGTCAGCACTCAGCAACTTAGTCAGTGCGATGAGTGGTTCGGTCAAAGCGACGAAAGATGCTCTAAGCAAGGCCGACATGATGGAACGCGAGCGCAAGACCCTGTCTGATGCAGCGGAGAAAGCAGAGGACCCGCAAGAACGCCAACGCTTGCTCGATGAAGTGGCAGCCAAGATCATCGAAAAGCCTGACCTCGCTCAAGCGCATCAAGCATTGCAAACCAAACAATCCGACTGCAAGCAAAACCACCTCGAATTGCGGGAAAAACTCATAGCTCTTCAGGCCCGATTGTCGTTTTCCTACCAACAACCGGAATCCCAAAAACTGCAGCGCGCCGCACTGGCTGCCCTACCAAAGTATCTTGAGGATCTTCAGGAAGCCCCTCAGGAAATCAGCTCATGGAAACCGGACCGCCCCGTATCTATCGCCCACACTCTCAGCTCATTTCTCATGGGTAAAGACTGGATCACAGGCGGCGAGTGGCAAGATTTTTACGGCATTCTCCCACTCCTGACCGGGTCACTGATGATCGCGGTGGTTGCCCTGGTTATTGCCATTCCCGTCGGCATCGGCGCGGCGATTTACACCAACCAGTTCGCCAGCCAGCGCGAACAAAGGATCATTAAACCCGTCATCGAATTCATTCAGGCCATCCCGTCCGTAGTTCTTGGCTTCATCGGCATCTTCCTGTTAGGCGAAGGCCTGCGAGAGCTTTCCACCACTTCTTGGTTGTCTTGGTTTCCGGGCTTCCCCATGGATGAAAGGCTCAACATTTTCACCGCGGGCTGCCTGCTCGCGCTGATGAGCATCCCCACGATCTTCTCGCTGGCCGAGGACGCGATCAATAACGTGCCCAGTGCCTATTCCGAGGCCTCCGAGGCGCTGGGAGCATCCAAGCTCCAGACCACCTTCCGCGTGGTCGTACCTGCGGCGTTTTCCGGCATCTTAGCCGCGATTCTATTAGGATTCGGACGTGTGATCGGGGAAACGATGGTGGTGCTACTGGTGGCGGGCAACCGCATCAAAATTCCCGATTTCAGCGCCGGCCTGGGAGCGTTTTTCCAGCCTGCCCACACCATGACTGGGATCATCGCTCAGGAATTGGGCGAAGTTCCGGTGGGCAGCGTCCACTACCGCGCGCTGTTCGTGGTCGGCATCCTGCTGTTCGCCATTGTATTAGGCATCAATGCCACGGCTCACCATTTCACCCGCAACATGAAACACTGATATGATTTCCGAGGAAACACTTGTGCGCAAGGGCGCAGCTACGGACAAACGATGGGACTTTCTCATACGCTCACTGTTTGCCGGACTGACCTATCTGATCCTTTTCATCGCAGTTCTGCTGTTTGGCAAAATCTGCTGGGACGGAGCCCCCACACTTTTCACTAGCAAAGCACCTTTCGTCAATGTCTCGTTTTTGCTCGATAAAAACCAGACCCTGCATGTGTTCGATACGGCCGCCGGCGAGCGCTTGCAACTCCCGGCCTCCGAATACATGGAATACGTCAAAAAAAACGGCGAGGCCGCCGTGTTCAATCACCAGAGCTTTTCTTACTCGGGCGGCGGCATCATCGGCCCGATCGTGGGCACGGTATTGCTGACGGCCGGCTCCATCCTGATCGCTTTATTTTTCGGTGTCAGCGCGGCAATTTATTTATCGGAATACGCCAAAGACAGCGCCTTCATTCGCGCGGTGCGCGTGGCCATCCTCAATCTCGCGGGTGTTCCCTCGATCGTGTTCGGGTTGTTCGGATTCTCGGTCTTCGTACTGGCCGTTCCCATCATCACGCAGGATCCTGCAAGCCGCTCGCTGCTGGCCATCCCCCTCTTTGGCACCGGCCACTTCCTCAGTTTCCAAGGCTGGAATTCCTCGCTGCTCGCAGGCTGCGCGACACTGGCCTGCATGATCCTGCCGGTGATCATCACCGCCTCGGAAGAATCATTGAAGTCCGTGCCCCAGGGCTTCCGCGATGCCTCGCTCGCTCTGGGAGCCACCCGCTGGCAAACCATCCGCACCAGCGTGTTGCCCTTCTCTCTGCCCGGCATTCTCACGTCCTCACTGCTCGCCATCACGCGAGTGGCCGGTGAAACCGCCCCCATCATGTTCACGGCAGCCGTCGCAGCCAAGGATGATCTGCCCTGGGAAGGCATTCGGCATCCTTTTGACTTGCTCTCGTCCCAAGTGCAGGCCCTCCCCTATCACATCTACACTCTCGCCGCTCGCATCCCCAATTCGGAATACACCCAACGCGCCCAGTTCGGCTCGGTGTTTGTATTCCTGCTGCTCGTCGCCATCATGTCGTTCAGTTCGATGTATCTGCGCGCAAAAATGCGCGCAAAACTCAAGTGGTGACACCTTTTCTTTCCATGAATCACGCCATTCAGATCGAACACCTCGATTTCCACTACGGCATCAAACAAGCGCTGTTTGATGTATCGATGAATATCCCGGCGCTGCAAGTCACCGCTCTGATCGGCCCATCCGGTTGCGGGAAATCCACCCTGCTGCGCTGCCTGAACCGCATCAACGACCGCATCAGCGGCGCCCGTGTGAGCTCAGGGTCGATCAAGATCCACGGCATCGATATCATGCGCCCTGACATCGATTTGCTGAAGCTGCGCCGACACGTCGGCATGGTGTTCCAAAAATACAATCCCTTTGCGAAATCGATCTACGAAAACGTTGCCTACAGCTCACGCATCGCAGGCATTAAGGAAAAAGCCAAGCTCGATGAAATTGTGGAATCCTCGCTGCGTGATGCCGCACTGTGGGAAGATGTGAAGGATCGACTGCACGACAGCGCCTTCGGACTCTCCGGCGGCCAACAACAGCGACTCTGCATTGCCCGCGCCATCGCCAACCGACCGGAAATTCTTCTGATGGACGAACCCTGCGCCGCACTCGACCCGCTCGCCACTCTGAAAATTGAGGAATTGATCCAGGATCTGAAAAAGCGGTTCACCATTGTCATCGTCACCCACAATATGGCTCAAGCCAGCCGTTGCTCGGACAAGACCGCCTTCATGTATCTCGGGAAACTGATTGAATTCGGCGAAACAACCGCGCTTTTCTCTCATCCCAGAGAAAAGCAAACCGAACAATACATCACCGGGAGCTTCGGCTGAACGAAGCCTTTGCACGATAGAAGGTTCTCATGGGACGAAACTTTTGTGACAAATGTGTCAAAATTGTCACAAAAAGAAAATTCCAGCCTAGAAAATTTGTCACAAGATGCGTTGCGTGACGAGCTTGTCACACAAACATCCCATGAATCATACATCATTGTCACAAAAGCTGATCGCCATTACTCTGGCTCTCGCTCCACTACAAGCCTCAAAATGCCAAAACTCCTCCTCGTTGATCGATGACAGCCCGAAGCCAGTATCATTGGCGGAGCAGCTCAAAAATCTTGGACTGCTTTATCAGGACAAAACCAATCCTTACATTCAGGAATTCTGGTTATTGGGCCGTTATCACGGTCAATATCATGATTCCAGCAGCAGCAACGGTGACGACGCAGCATGGGAAGACCGCCGCACCCGCTTCGGCTTTCAGACCACCATGTTCGAGCGTCTGACCCTTCATGCCCAATCCATAAGCGGCTCTGACTTCGATCCTGATTACAACGGCTTCACCGAGCTTTGGGCACGCTGGAAGTTTACCGATGCCGTAAACCTGACAGTCGGTCAGCAAAAACACCGCTTTACGCACGATCGTAACGTCTCGAGCCGTTACATGAACTACCTTGAACGGGCACAGTTCACGAACATGATGGGACTGGACTACACCCCGGCAGTCACGCTCTCAGGCAAAGTCGGCAAGTGGGATTACTACACCGGCGTTTTCTCCAACGCAGCAGGTCGCGACATGTGGACCTACTTCACCGAACTCAATTCTGGGTGGTCTTACCTCGCGGCCGCTACCTACAATCTCGGCCATTTCCTCGGTGCGGATACGGCAGAGTTTTACGGCAGCTACTTGCACAGTGATGCGAATGAAAATGCCACGAACCTGACCCGCTTCGACGATGCCGTGTCCGGCGCTCTGATTCTGACCAAAGGTTCCGCGTCCTTGATGACCGAAGTGACGACAGGTTTCGGTGGTGAAAAAGGCAGCGCGATCGGCCTCAATATCCAACCCGGATACTACCTGACCGATGAATTGCAAGTGGTGGCACGCTATCAAATCGCAACTTCGAGCGAATCAAACGGCCTCAGCCCGCAGCGCCGTTACGAACGCCCCGCTGGGATGACAGCAGGCGATCTGTATCAGGCGGTCTACGCGGGATTGAATTACTACATTGCGGATCACCGCATCAAAATGGTAAGCGGCATAGAATATTCGAATATGAATGGTCAGGACAATGTCACTGCCTCGATCGGCTTCCGCATGTTCTTCGGACCTCAATCGAATGCCCCCTTCCCCGGCAACAAAATGCTGGAAGGCCTTTGGTAATTGTCCTCTTACACACTTCGCTTCATAGCCTTGGCCTGCCCGCTGAAGCGCGGCAGGCCATTTTTTATACAGCTTGTATCAAATACATCCCAGCGGCGAAAATCACACAAGGTTCTGCTGCCATCGGTAGCGAGAAGAATGTCGACCGGAAGGAAGACACTCCAGTCGCACCGACTCTCTAACGCTTTCCCTCATTCTCCAGAGGCACCAGCTCCACCTTGCGGAATTCGACTTCCGAGCCCTCAGCCTGAAGCGCGATCTTGCCCTTCGCCGCAGTGGCATTGCTACCATGATTGACCAGATCGCCGTTGACGTGAACGATGATCTCATTGCCCCGCACCTCAACAATCATCGTATTCCACTCTCCAAGCGTTTTTTCAGAACCATCTGTAAGATTGAGAATCTGGCGAGCATCGGACTTTGCTCCGCCGAATTTCTGGCCCTCCTTGCGAGGACGGCGTTTTTCCATATCGGGCACCTCGATGTTTTCCTGGATGCACCAGAAATCCCCTGCGCTCTTGTGCATCATTTGCACCTCGATGGATTGCGGAAACATCTCATAGAGAGCCCGTGGCTTCGAAGCATGAACGAGTATGCCGCAATTGCCAGGCTTCGCCGGAAAACGGTATTCCACGGTGAGCTTGTAATTCGAATATTCCTTCTCGGTGATCAGATGCCCCAGCGGCTTTCCCATTGAAACCAACAGCCCGTCTCTCACAAGGAAGCTGGGCTTGACTTCCGTCTTGCCATCGGCAGCGGGAACATCGGCATACCAGCCATCGAGATTCTTGCCGTTGAAAAGGGCAACTGTTTCGCCGGCCATCAACAGGCAGGGTGTCAGAGCGAGAAGCGCGTAAATCCAATTCATCTTGCAGCATATCGTCGTTGCTCCATGCGAATCTGACAAACGAAATTTTCGCGATGGGAAGATTGCGCGCAAGGCTCAAAACACGTTTTCCACCTTGGGGAACAGATGCCTTCATCGCAACAAGTTCAAAAACCATGTGATATTGAGAGAATTGGTAAGATCGATCAACATGCCGCCGACGATGGGAACGATGAGAAAAGCTCGCTGTGAAGCGCCGTATTTGCGGCAAATGGCATCCATGTTCGCGACGGCATTGGGTGTGGCACCGTGCCCGAAACCGCAGTGCCCTGCGACAATGACCGCGGCATCATAATTTTTCCCCATCAAGGGAAACGTGACCCGGTGAACAAAAACCCATGTGAGAATCATTTGTGCTGCGAGGATAACCAGCATCGGCAAGGCGCTGGCGGATAACTCTTTCAAATTGAGGCTCATCATGGCGGTTGCGAGAAAAAGACCTAGCATCAGCTGACTGAGGGCATCAAGCACCTTGCTATCGATCTTGCGGATGCCTGCAGCGAGCAGGACATTGCGCAGAAAAACACCTGCAACCATGGCCCCCATATAGGCAGGAAAGACCATGCCGGTGCGCTGCAAGGCATAACTCAGCCATGCGCCCGCCTTGATCAGCAGGATTAGCAGCAACAGATGAAGAATCAGCGGTATTCCCATGCGCAGAATGCTTCGCCATTGTTCGATCATGGTGACTTCATGACATGTTTCCCCAGCGTTTTCATTCTCTGAGTGGAATGCTGCGTCCGGCCCGGACATACCATTGCCAGGTCGCAACAAACGGTTCTTGCGGATGATGTGCTCGGCGATAGGGCCACCGATCAAACCGCCACATACCAATCCAAACGTGGCAGCTGCGGCTCCGGATGTCGCTGCGCTCGCATACCCCGCCTGCACCAATGTGTCGGCGAAACCAAGTGATGTGCCGTGGCCGCCTGTCTGGCTGAGGCTTCCGCAGATCACTCCGAGGAGCGGGTTCTCACCTAACAAAAATGCGATTGTTGCTCCTAACAAATTTTGTAGGATCGCCAGAACCGTGGCGATCGCCAGAAACAGCGGCACCTGCCAGCTACCCTGTTTGAGAGAATCCCAGGTGGCGTTGAGGCCGATGCAGGTGAAAAAACCGATGAGAAATGGTAGATTGACCGGCTTTACGGGACATTTCACCCACTCCGGCTCCGGCGTGACCAACCAGGTCCACCACATGGTATCAACCTTGGTTTCCAGCGAGATCCGGAAGATGCCTGTGAGATCACCTAACAAAATAAGCAGGCAAACCGCCAACCCGCCCACCACCGGCACGGGGATGTTGTAGCGTGTGAGAAACCGATATCTCCGTGTCAACGACTCCCCTATCATCAATACCGGCACCGATAAGAGAAGGAGCCACCAAGCGGACACGGTGAATTCCATGAGCGGGAATGATCAGGGTCTTGGCACAGCGCGGATCGTTTGATAACCCTCCAGCGGCGTGCGGGCAGGAAGCGCAACGAAGAGTTTTTCGGGCGAATCAAACACGACTTGATACATGCGATTGATGATCTGATCTTTCTGAGCGAATTCAGGAAGACGCAATTCGATGGATTGACGATCCTTGGAAATTGCGACCGATTCGATGGCATTCTCGCGCTTTTCATTTTCCCGCGATCCGTAGGTCACCGCATCGGTGTAGGTCCAGGAGGTGATCTTGCAGGCGCTGCGGATTTGCTCGGCCGTCACGTCGTCGCGCAGCGGTGCGGTAAAGGTGATCTTCATGCCCTTGCCGGCCGTGTTCATGTGATGGATGTCGGCAGGGATGGTTTTGCCATCCCAGGTGACGCGCTGCAGAGCCGCTTGGTTGCCGCCTTTGGATTGCCAACCGCGACCGGTTTGACCTAACAACAGAGAGGAGTCCGGAAGAAAACAGGGGCGCATCACGCCGGAGGCGAGATCGCGGCTGAACATGATCATGGATCCCTGGTCGACGTTGCCCACTTTCTCAAATTGCACCCTCACTAGGGTAGAGATCGTTTGATCGCCGACAAACATTTGTCCGCTGTAGGGGCCGAACTTGCCCTTGGTCAGATCCCATGCGGGATTGCCGGGGGAGTTGGCATACTTGCTGTGCGGGAACCACAATGCGCTGACGTGGGTTTTCGGTTGCCATTTTGCAAAAGCAATTTCCTGTGACTCAGGCTTCATGCCCGGCAGCGATACCAATCCAGAGGGATGCCCGTAGAAATGATCCTTGAGGAGATAGGAAATTTTCGAGGAACCGAAGTATTCGCCTTGGTTGTCGATGTAGACGAGTCGTCCCGCGGGATCCATACCAAGACCTGCCGGGCTGCGAACACCGGAAGCGTAAGGTTCGAAGATACCGGCGGGTGTGACACGGCAGGCCCAACCGCGGAAGCCGCCCATGCTGCCCATGAAGTTGCCACCGGCTTTGTAGGATGCCTTGACGTTATTGCTGTGGCAGAGATTGAGCGTGAAATAGTAGTTGCCCTCGGCATCGCGCACCGGTCCGTGCGTGTATTCGTGGTAATTCCCGTGGAATCCGAAGTCATCGCACACGGT
>JBJOMZ010000018.1:0-31218 GCA_046052105.1 Verrucomicrobiota bacterium
CGGGACAAGGTCACTTCGACACCGCAACGGTCGCAAACCACGCCCTTGTGCTTGATGCGCTTGTATTTGCCGCAGGCACATTCCCAGTCACGGGTGGGGCCGAAAATCCGCTCACAGAACAAACCGCCTTTTTCCGGTTTGAATGTGCGGTAGTTGATGGTTTCAGGGTTTTTTACCTCCCCTTTCGACCACGACCGGATGGTGTCCGGAGCGGCCACGGTGATGGCGATCTGATCGAATTGTTCGGCCTTTTCCTCCACTCCAAAAAGTTCACGCAAGTTAGTTTCAACGCTCATAGAAAAAATAGTGTTAGTAGTTTAATTGGATGTTAGGATTAGAGAGTAAGATCATCGAGGGAGAAGTCATCCACACCACCGGTGACGCCGGATCCTTGATTGCTTCCACGCTTGCCGGGGCGAACGTCGAGGCCGAGGGATTGCATCTCCTTGATGAGAACGTTGAAGGACTCCGGTGTCCCGGCTTCCAGGTTGTTGTCGCCTTTGACGATAGCCTCGTAAATACGGGTGCGTCCCATGACATCGTCGGACTTGACCGTGAGCAACTCCTGCAAGGTGTAGGCGGCACCGTAAGCTTCCAATGCCCAGACCTCCATCTCACCGAAACGTTGACCACCGTATTGGGCTTTACCACCCAGCGGCTGCTGCGTGACAAGGCTGTAGGGACCAACGGCACGGGCGTGAATCTTATCGGCTACCAAGTGACCGAGTTTCAGCATGTAAATATAACCTACCACCACAGGGTTGTGGAAGGCATCGCCAGTGCGGCCATCATAGAGAGTGGATTTGCCACCCATGGTGCCATCCTTACCATCGCCGATCCAGGTGAAACCGCGACCTTCGGGCTCGCCTTTCTTACGCTCACGCGCTTTGGCTTTTTCACCGATGTAATTCACGCCGTCGACTTTTTTCGCTTCCGACATGAATTCCCAGATGCGCTCTTCTTTGATACCGTCGAAAATCGGAGTCGCGACCTTGAAGCCCAGTGCTTTGGCAGCCACACCAAGGTGGGTTTCGAGCACCTGACCGACGTTCATCCGCGAAGGCACGCCGAGCGGGTTGAGCACGATTTCCACCGGAGTGCCGTCGTGAAGGAAAGGCATGTCTTCTTCCGGCACGATCGTAGCGACCACACCTTTGTTACCGTGACGACCTGCCATCTTGTCACCAATGGAAAGTTTGCGTTTCGCGGCGATGAAGACTTTCACTTCCTTGATCAGGCCAGACTCGACTTCGTCACCGGCTTCCATTTGGTCGAGTCGACGCTCGCGCTCGCTATCGACTTCAGCAAAGCGTGGCTCGAACGAAGTGATGATCTCGATGATCTTGTTGCGAATCGGGCTAGGGTCGATCTCGATGTGATCGTATACCGACGCCAGCTTACGCAGAAGAGTCTTCGTGATCTTACGGTTCGAAGGAATGATGATTTCGCCGGACTGAGCGTTGACCACATCAAGCGGGATTTTCTCGCCGAGCAAGATGTCGGAAAGTTTTTCCGTCAATTGATCATAAAGCTGATCTTTTTTCTTCTTGTGCTCGTCGTTGACTTTTTTGAGTTGCTTCTTGATCTCGTTCGGATCGATTTTGCTATCACGACGAGCAGCGCTGCCGTGGCTGGACACGCGGACGTCCTGCACGATGCCCGTCACGCCCGAAGGAACACGCAGCGAGGTGTCTTTCACGTCAGCCGCTTTTTCACCAAAGATGGCGCGCAGCAGGCGCTCTTCGGGAGCCAGTTCCGTCTCGGATTTCGGCGTGATCTTACCGACAAGAATATCGCCAGGCTTCACCTCGGCACCGATGCGGATGATGCCATCATGGTCGAGGTTTTTCAAGGCCTCTTCACCGACGTTCGGGATATCGCGGGTGATTTCCTCGGGACCGAGTTTGGTATCGCGGGCGGCAACGTCGAACTCGGAAATGTGAATGGAGGTATAAATGTCCTCCTTGGCCACTTTTTCGGAAATGACGATGGCGTCCTCGAAGTTGTAGCCGTTCCATGGCATGAACGCCACGAGTACGTTGCGACCGATGGCAAGCTCGCCATTCTCGGTGTTCGGACCGTCGGCCAACACATCGCCTTTTTTGATCTTCTGACCACAGCGAACGATGGGCTTCTGATTGATGCAGGTGCTGGCGTTCGAACGCATGAATTTGCGCAGTGGATAGGCCATGATGCCTTTATCCACATTGGTTTTCACGCACTCGGCATCCGAGAGGAATTTTTCATCAGCCACAGGCAACTTGCCGTCGGGTGTGGTAACAATGATTTCCGCGGTTGCGGCTGCAACGATGCCATCCATTTCAGCAACGACCACTGCACGGGAGTCGCGAGCGGCTTTGGCCTCCAGACCGGTGCCCACCAGAGGAGCCTCGGAAACAAGCAGCGGCACGCCTTGACGTTGCATGTTCGAACCCATCAGGGCGCGGTTAGCGTCGTCGTGCTCAAGGAAAGGAATCAGACCAGCGGCCACCGAAACGAGCTGCTTCGGCGAAACGTCCATGTATTCGACGTCGGTCGGCCCCACTTCGATGAACTCGCCACCCTTTTCACGGGCGGTGATGCGCTCGTTGAGGAACTTACCGGTCTTGTCGATGGGGTTGTTTGCCTGGGCGATGTGGAACTTCTCCTCTTGGTCAGCGGAGAGGTATTCGATCTCGTTGGTAACTTTGCCATTTTTGACCTTGCGGTAGGGAGTTTCAATGAAACCGAACTCGTTGATGCGGGCGTAGGTGCACATCGAGTTGATCAGACCGATGTTCGGACCTTCTGGGGTCTCAATCGGGCACATACGACCGTAGTGCGAAGGATGCACGTCGCGGACTTCAAAGCCGGCGCGATCACGGTTCAGACCACCAGGTCCGAGGGCGGAGAGACGGCGCTTGTGCGTCAGCTCGGCCAGCGGGTTGGTCTGGTCCATGAACTGGGACAACTGGCTGCGTCCGAAGAAATCGCGCACCACAGCGCTGAGCGCCTTGGGATTGATGAGCTTGGAAGGCATCATACCTTCGATGTTCACATCGAACAAAGTCATGCGCTCCTTGACCAGACGCTCCGTACGGGCGAGGCCAATGCGGCATTGGTTGGCGAGCAATTCACCGACGGCACGCACACGACGAGAACCAAGGTGATCGATATCGTCAATGACGCCATCGCCTTTTTTCAATTTAAGGATGTATTTCACCGCGCCGAGGAAATCCTCGGGAGCCATGATGCGGGTGTCCGAAGACACATTCAGATCCAACTTCTGATTGATCTTGTAGCGGCCCACGCGAGTAAGGTCGTATTTCTTGGGATCAAAGAACAGGCGCTTAAGCAGGGCCTTCGAGTTTGAAGCAGTCGGCGGATCGCCGGGGCGCAGTTTGCGGTAAATGTCCTTGAGAGCGCTGTCCTCGTCGTGTGCGGGATCCTTGCGCAAGGATTTGATCAAAATTTCGTCTTCGCGGGCATCGATAACCTCCACGGACTTGTGGCCAAGCGCAATCAACTGACGGACAATGCCGATCGTGAGAGGCTCATAGGCTTTTGCCACTACCAGCTCGCCATCCATGATGTCTTCGAAGGGAACCTTGTGACCCAGCTCATTCTCATCGAGGTTATCGTTGAGTTTCAGGGTTTCTGGAGAGTAGAACTCGTTGATGATTTCACGATCCGTGGAATAACCGAGGGCCCGCAGGAATGTGGTAGCAAGGAACTTGCGACGGCGACGGCGGCGATCGAGATAAACGTAGAGGAGGTCGTTCGTATCGAACTGCACTTCCAGCCAAGAACCACGATCAGGAATGATGCGGAACGAGTGCAGTGTCTTGCCGTTCAGGTGTTGTGACGTTTCAAAGCAAATACCTGGAGAACGATGGAGCTGGGACACGATCACGCGCTCTGCACCGTTGATGATGAACGTGCCACGGCGTGTCATCATAGGAAGCTCGCCCATGTAAACGCGTTCTTTTTTGCTGCCGGACTCGTCCTTGAGGCGGAAAGTCACGTAAAGAGCGGCGGAAAATGTTTCGCCGTGACGCAGGGAATCGAGAGAAGTCACCTTCGGATCCTCAATATCATAGCTGAGGAAGTCGAGGGTGATGGATTCATCGTAGGATTTGATCGGAAAGACCTCGTGAAACACAGCTTGCAAGCCCGTGTTTGTGCGCTCCGAGGGGGCGATCTCTTTTTGCATGAACTCCTCGTAGGAGCGACTTTGCACCTCGATGAGATTGGGTGGCTCGATGACTTCCTCAAATTTTCCAAAATAGAGACGTTCAGACATGGTGGTATTCAGTTGGGTGGTGCTAGCAAGTTGAGCCCGATCCGGTAAACGGTTCGGGCGAGGACAGGATCAGGAGATGTTTTTTCGAGTCGAGATCGGCGGGAATGGTCGCATGCAGGAGAGGGAAAATCTTCAGAGAGTGACAACTCGCGCCGATTTCGGGGAGGAAATTCCCCGTGGCCGACGCATCGACCACGAGGAGAAATCCGAGGGTAGGAATTACTTGAGTTCGACTTTCGCGCCAGCTTCTTCGAGCTTTTTCTTGGCAGCTTCAGCGGCGTCTTTGGTGACACCTTCAACGACTTTAGCAGGAGCGCTTTCCACCAATTTCTTGGCATCGGCGAGGCCAAGTCCGGGGGCCACTTCGCGCACTGCCTTAATGACAGCGATCTTGTTGGCACCGCCGTCGGTGATCACGACGTCGAATTCCGTTTTCTCTTCAGCAGCTTCGGCTACCGGACCAGCCGCAACAACTGCGGTGGGTGCGGCGGCGGAAACGCCCCAAGATTCTTCCAATTTTTTCACGAGGTCAGCAGCTTCCAGAACGGTGAGCTTGCTGAGTTCTTCTACGATTTTATCTAGGTCAGCCATGGTATTGTGTTTGTGCGGTATCGTCGCACCCGAAAGCCTTCGGGCATTTCAGACTGGCAGCCACCAGTCCGACGAGGAACCATTTTCGTGTTCAGGAACCGTTGCCGGGGCTCAGGTTCCATCTGTTCAAAGGGATATCCGAGGGTGATTAATCTTCGGGGTTGAATTTTTTCTTGATCACGCGAGCGATACGAGCGCCGGGCTCGTTGATCGTGCCGAGGAGTTGCGACAGCACGGACTCGCGGGAAATGATGCTGGAAATCGCCTTCAGCTTGTCTTGGTCGAGGACCTGTCCACCGAGCACACCGACTTTCATCGCGGGCTTTTTGAACTCTTTCTCGAAGTTGCTGATAGCTTTGGCAGCAGCAAAAATTTCGCTTTGTCCGCTGATGAATGCGGTTTGACCTACGAGGCTATCGCTCACGTCGGGCAAACCAGCTTCTGCCATGGCCTTGCGCAGGTAAGTGTTTTTGGCCACGTGGCACTCGGCACCAGCCGCGCTGAGACGATTGCGCAATTCGGAGAACTGCGGCACGGTCATGCCGGTGTAATCGATGACGATCACATAGGGAGAGTTGTTCACCTGCTCCTGCAATGCGTCGATGATGATTTTCTTATCGGGATTCATAATGATATTGCTGGGCTAAGATTAGGCGAGAGCTTTGGTGTAGACGGAGGATTCCAGTTCGAGACCAGGCAGCATGGTCGCGGCGATCGTTACGCTGCGCATGTAGTTGCCTTTAGCTGTGGCAGGCTTGGCGCGCACCACGCTGTCGATGAACGCGCTAGCGTTTTCCGCAATGGCTTCGTTCGAGAAGGAAAGTTTACCAATCGATGCGGCGATGTTACCGTTTTTGTCGAGTTTGTAGTCGATACGACCAGCTTTCACTTCCTTGATCGCCTTGGCGGTATCATCGGTGACGGTGCCGGTTTTAGGATTTGGCATCAAACCGCGGGGACCCAGAACACGAGCGATTTTACGCACTTCGGTCATGGCATCGGGAGTGGCGATGGCGACATCGAAGTCGGTAAATCCGCCTTGCACTTTAGCAATCAGATCTTCGTAACCGACATGGTCCGCACCGGCTTCGAGAGCGGCTTTTGCGGCGTCGCCTTGGGCGAACACAGCCACGCGGACATTGCGACCGGTTCCGTGCGGCAAGGCGACGGAACCACGGACCATCTGATCGCTCTTGCGAGGATCGACACCCAGATGGATGGAGATGGTCACCGCAGGGTCAAATTTGGGAGCGGGAAAACCTTTGATGGTCTCCACGGCGGCACTGAGGCCATACGGCTTTGATTTGTCGATCAAAGCCACAGCTTTTTTGTATCGTTTGCTACGTTGTTTGGACATGTTGTCTGTTGGTTGGCAGTGATGGCGGATTTTGAACGAACAAAACCCTCCTGCGTGCCGGAGTCAAGAAACCCCGGCGAGATCGATTACATACCCTCGACTTCGATGCCCATTTGACGGGCAGTGCCGGCGAGGATGCGAGCGGCGGCTTCAGGATTCTTGGTGTTGAGGTCGGGCATCTTGCGATTGACCACTTCCATGAGTTTCTCCTTGGTGAGCTTCGCCACTTTGATTTTGTGCGGTTCTTTCGAGCCTGATGCGATACCGGCCGCTTTTTTCAGCAGGTTGCCGGCGGGAGGTTGTTTGGTGACAAAACTGAATGATTTGTCTTTGTAGACCGTGATCACCACGGGCAATACATCCCCTGCTTGCGACTGGGTGGCGGCGTTGAACTCTTTGCAGAATGCCATGATGTTGACACCGCGCTGACCGAGAGCGGGTCCGACAGGAGGTGACGGGTTGGCGGAGCCTGCGGGAATTTGCAATTTGATGAATCCGGTAATTTCTTTAGCCATGACTAGGAGTAGTTGTGATTGTGAGTGATTGGGGCCGTTGATTTGCCGAAGCGCCGGAACGGAACCGGTGGCGTTTCATTAGGCACGCTCGACCTGCCAGAATTCCAAATCCACCGGAGTGGAGCGGCCGAAGATCGAAACCGCCACGCGAAGTTTACCGCGATCTGGATCGATTTCTTCGACAATGCCGTTTTGGCTTTCAAAAGGACCATCGGCTACACGCACGGTGTCGCCAACTTCGAAAACAATGGAGGGGCGAACGTTGTCTTGACGTTCGCGCATTTGTGAGAGGAGGGCTTCCACCTCGCGTTCGCGCATGGGCACCGGACGATCCTTGGTGCCGGCAAAACCGATCACTCCGTCCATTTCCTTGAGGAAATACCAGGTCTTTTCGATCAACTGGTTGGATTCATCGAACAAATTCATGTTGACGATGATGTAGCCGGGAAAAAACTTGCGACGTGATTCGGTTTTTTTGCCTTTTCTCACTTCCGATACCGTCTCCATCGGCACAAGAGCGTCAAACACGTAATCACCCAGTTCCTGCTCTTTGGAGTCACGCATGATGCGTTCGCGCACCTTGGACTCCTGCCCGGAAAGGACGTGAACGACATACCATTGATTTTTGTTTTGAGCGGCGGCGGACATTGGATTGGAGAAAAAACGAGCTGTAACAGGAAGTGATCTGGCAGTTTGCGGAGGCGGAAATTGCTATGACGCGAGCAAGTTTGTCAAGAAAGAAAGCGCTTTGGTCAAAAATAAGTCCCAAAAGTTCACAAAACCCGCAAGCAGAACCATTGCGATCAATACAACGACAGTGGAATCCACCAACTCCTTGTATTTCTTCAAGCCTTTGACCTTTGGGTCGGATTCCCATGGCCAGGTGGCTTTTTTGAGTTCGCCGGTGACTTCGCTGATGAATTTGGAAATGTTCACGGTTGTTGGAAAAAGTAAAATAAAGAAAATCGCAGTGGCACGGCGGGAGGGACTCGAACCCCCAACACTCGGTTTTGGAGACCGATGCTCTACCAATTGAACTACCGCCGTGTTGAAAACTGCATAGTGTGGAGCTGAATCGGAGGCACCCGGGAAATTTCACCCAAGTGCCTCCTGACAGGCTGAACTTGGCAGATCAGATCTACCAAGTAAAGCGAATCTTTCAGATCAATCCAAGATGTCAGCCACACGACCTGCACCCACGGTGCGGCCACCTTCGCGGATGGCGAAGCGCATGGTCTTCTCAAGGGCGATCGGCATGATCAGCTCGATGGTCAACTCGACGTTGTCGCCAGGCATCACCATTTCCACACCGTCGGGGAGCTTGATGCTGCCGGTAACGTCGGTGGTACGGAAGTAGAACTGAGGACGATAGTTCGAGAAGAACGGGGTGTGACGACCACCTTCTTCTTTGGAGAGAACGTAGATCTCACCTTTGAAGTTTTTGTGACCTTTGACAGTGCCTGGCTTGGCGATCACCTGACCACGCTCCACGTCGTTTTTCTTCAGACCGCGAACCAGCAGACCGACGTTGTCACCGGCACGACCTTCGTCGAGAAGTTTGCGGAACATTTCGATGTCGGTAACGGTGGTTTTCTGCGTGTCGCGGATACCAACGATTTCGACTTCCTCCATCTTCTTGATGATGCCACGCTCCACACGACCGGTGCAAACGGTTCCACGACCTTCGATCGAGAACACGTCTTCCACGGGCATGAGGAAGGTTTTGTCGATGGGGCGCTCTGGCAGTGGGATGTAGCTATCCACAGCGGCCATCAGCTTGTTGATCGCCTCTTTGTAGGTAGCGTCGCCTTCAAGGGCGCGCAGAGCAGATCCGCGAACGACAGGAATGTCGTCACCGGGGAATTCGTAAGTGGAGAGCAGGTCGCGCACTTCCATTTCCACGAGGTCGAGAAGTTCTTCGTCGTCCACCATGTCGCACTTGTTCATGAAAACCACCAGTGCGGGAACGCCCACCTGACGAGCGAGCAGGATGTGCTCACGAGTCTGTGGCATTGGACCGTCTGCAGCGGAAACCACGAGAATCGCGCCGTCCATCTGAGCGGCACCGGTGATCATGTTCTTGACGTAGTCAGCGTGACCTGGGCAGTCCACGTGAGCATAGTGACGGTTTTCGGTTTCATACTCCACGTGAGCGGTGTTGATGGTGATACCGCGCTCGCGCTCCTCGGGAGCGGCGTCAATGTCAGCGTATCCTTTTGCCTGAGCGAAACCTTTCTCTGCGAGAGTGTTGGTGATCGCGGCGGTAAGGGTGGTTTTGCCGTGGTCGACGTGCCCGATGGTACCGATGTTCACGTGGGGCTTGTTGCGTTGGAATGCTTCTTTTGCCATAATAGTAGTTAGTTTCGCTTGAGGCTTTTGTTGATTTGGTTGTTGTGGGCTGCTGAACGGCAAAACAACGATGGAGCTCGTGGGGGGAATTGAACCCCCGACCTCGTCCTTACCAAGGACGCGCTCTACCCCTGAGCTACACGAGCAACGTTCGTTGCCTGCTGTTCCCCAGAGGTGCCAGAAAACTGTCAGCCGCCCGGGAAAAGCGGGCGGGAAATTAACAGTTCATCCGAATCTGTCAAAAAAAATATCACGAAAGAGTGTTTTTTTTACGATACGTATCAAATATCGACAAGCAGTTCACCATCTCTTTCCCGAGAATTGCCATCTTTACCAAGCAAAACCGCTGCTAGACGAACGAATGGCTTCAGATGGACCAATCCACGCACCTGAAAAAACCGAAGATGACCATCTCATGAGCTCGAACCTCAGATACCAAGAAAAATCTTGCTGACAAAGCATGCGAAAAATTGGCGTGCGTTCCGCCTCATTTTTCTCACTATCACGTCATGAAATTTGCCATTTGCAACGAAACATTCGGTTCAATCCCTCTCGCCGAGGCGGCGAAACTTGCGCATAGCTGCGGATACACGGGACTTGAAATTGCTCCTTTCACGCTCGCGGAAGACCCTCGCAGCGTGACCATCGAAAGCGCCCGCCAATGGGGAATCGATGTGAGAAACGAGGGCGTTGAGGTTGTCGGTCTCCACTGGCTCTTGCTTCAGCCCACGGGAATGCATGTGACCACGCCTGATGCGACAACACGTCAGAAGACCTTGGATTTCAGCCGTCACTTGGTCGACGTCTGCCAAGCTCTGGGCGGCACCGTCATGGTCTGGGGTTCGCCCAAGCAGCGTTCCATCGAAGCGGATTGGATTTGGGCGGATGCCGTGAAACGCGCGGCAGAGCTATTCCGCCAAGTGGCGGAACATGGCGAAAGTATGGGTGTCACTTTAGCTCTAGAACCTCTCGGAGCCGTGGAAACCAACTTTTTGACAAGCGCGGCTGAAACCATCGAGCTGATCAAGGAAATCGACCATCCCCACTGCCGCTTGCATCTGGACGTGAAAGCCATGAGCTACGAGACATCTCCCATCGCTGATGTCATCCGAATGGCAAAGGATTACACGGTGCATTTTCACGCCAATGACCCCAATCTGCGTGGACCAGGAATGGGATTGGTGGATTACGGTCCCATCGTGGAGGCTTTGCATGAAACCGCTTACGCTGGATGGGTTAGTGTGGAAGTATTCGATTACAGCCCATCACCCATGGAAATCGCGCGTGAATCCCGGGAAAACCTGCGCCGGTTTTTCGGATGCTGATACCTGCTTGAACGACGGGACAAGGTCCCATCGCCCCAAAAAAACAGCCCTGGCGAACCAGGGCTGAAAGGATTGGGTTTTGTTAGGATTGCGATCAAACGATTACAGACCTGTTTTCAGGCTGCTGGAAGCTTTGAAGCCCACCGACTTGGAAGCGGCGATTTTCATCGACTCTCCCGTTTTCGGATTGCGACCCATGCGAGCGGCACGCTTCTTCACCGAGAAGGTTCCGAATCCGATCAGTTGCACTTTTTTGGTCTTCTTGATTCCTGCAGCGATTGAGTCAAGAACGGTGTTCACGGCATCTTCGGCGGCACGTTTGGTCGCTTCCTTGCCCATTGCTTTTTGGACTGCTTCGATTAGTTCAGCTTTATTCATGGCGGCAACGCTTTTGCCGAAAAACCCCCTGATTGCGCAAGATAAATTCAAGAAACACGGAAAATATTTTTTCAGCGCAATCAAACATATTCTTGACAATTCCATCTTTATCATAAGCGGCGAAGCCAGCTCCGAATGGCATCGGCGATCTAACAGATTTTATCACGCTTTCGATCTAACGGAAAACAAGGTCTTGCCATTTGCGGGAATCAACCCAACATGTGCGAGGAAATGGAATCACTTGATATCACATTGTCACGAGCCCTGCGCAGTCTTGAAGCTGCGGCGCTGGGCATGCCTTCGCGCGCCGATCTCACCGAGGAGCTTGTGATCGTGGAGCGCGCTCAACAACGGGGGTGGTTCACTCCTGACGAGGATGAGCGTATCCGAATTTGCTACAGTCAATACCTCACAGCGCGCATGGCACTGCTGTCGACCTTACAGCAAATCGAGAGCATGCTCCGGGAATTGAAGCGCCCGTGGTCGGACCACCTTCCCTATTTCGCCACGGCATTCGCCGCCGCGTCCCTGATGGTGCGAGGATCATCCTTCATTGTGGAACTCGCGCGCAGCCGTCCTGTCGTGTGGAAAAAGCTCGACGAGCCCGAACAACGTTTCGGACTGCCCCGCGCCACATTCACAGCCCTTCACAAAGCCACGACTGACCGCAAAAGAAAGCGCCAGTTCCAGGAGGCGCTTGCCTTTTATCGGACCCACCGGCAAGAGATTCTGGCACTGGGAGAACAGGGTTCTTTCACCGGATTGATCGCCATTCTGCGGGAAGAAGAAAAACACTGGGATCAACTGCCTCAGAGCATCTGGCGAGAGCGCATGGGCTACCGTTGGTTTTCTCTGCTCCGCTCTCATCGCTCCGGCTATCGACGCGTGATGTTTCATTTGTTCCGTTGGTCGGGGTCCGCGATTGCCGAACTGCGCCAACCCGGAGTGAAGCCCTCAGGAGCACCCAAACGGATCACCGCGGAACAGCGCGAAACTTTGATCGGGATGTGCGAACCGGGTGATGTTTTCATCACCCGACACGATGATGCGGTATCGAACCTATTTCTGCCGGGATACTGGCCTCATGCGGCGCTCTATCTGGGAACGAGGAGCCAACTGGAATCCTTAATCGGTTCCCTTCCCCCTGCTCTGCGTGCGCGCTACCACGACAACATTCACTTTCTGGAAGCAAAAAAAGACGGTGTGCGTTTGCGCTCGGCTCAAGAAACCCTGCACCTCGATTCCTGCTTGATATTCCGTCCGCCTTTGTCGCGAGAGCCGCTTTCAGAGGCTCTGACACGTGCCATGACCCACGAGGGCAAACTCTATGACTTTCTGTTCGATTTCCGAACGGCCGATCGATTGGCCTGTACGGAAGTCATCTATCGGGTCTATCACGGCTATTCCCCCGTCGCGTTCCATCTCATTCAGACCGGCGGCAGGGCCTGCATCCCTGCAGAAGAACTAATCGATCAGATGCTCGCATGCGGTTTCCTGCCTGTCGCCAGTTGCAATGTGCAAGACGGCACGATTCATTCCGGACAAGCTGTGCTCACGGATCTGGAAATGTCACGTGCAAAGAAAAACAACACCTCAGGGGATCAACGGCCATAACGCGCGCCCCGCGGAACGGCGCCTCATCAACCAGATCCCCAAAGCCGCAAAAACCGCAATCGGAGACCAAGCGGCCAGCGCCGGGGGCATGTTGCCGGACTCGCCCAGAGCCAGTGCGACAGAGGTCAGGAGAACCATGTGGATCGCGAGAATGATGGTCAACGCCATGGTGCCCCCATGAGAACTGCGAGTCACAAACAACGAGAGCGGCAAAGCGAACATCACATACACCAAACAACTGGCTGGCAGTGCCAGACGGTAATGCCACTGTGTTTGATACCGAGCGAGATCGCGCTCCAGCCACTGTGTATGCATGTCCGCATGCATGGCGCCCCGTAAGTCAGGCATCCCCAGATGACGGACATTCAATCCCAATTGGACAATTTGAGCTGGGGTCTCCTGCCAAGTGTTGATCACATAAGGATCGTCTGGGCTCACGAACACCGGTGCCTGATTCTTGTGATGATCGGAAAGCTCAACATCGCTAAACATCCAGGTCCGGTCACTCTCGCGCCATACCACCTCCTTGGCATAGAGGCGCGAGGCGAGCGAGCCATCGGCATTTAACGAGGTCACTTCCACACCTTTCATCGGCACCCCTCGATCGAATCCGCGTGGAATTTCCGTCACCATCCACATCCGCCGGCCTTTGGCGTAATAATACACGGCATGATTCATCAGCGTGCCTGTTCTCCCTCTGGCTTCATCCATGTTGGCACTCTTCATACCATCCGCCATGGGAGCCCAATGGAAATTGCAGCCCGCATAGAACAACAGGCCCCACAGTCCGCACAGATAGAGGGGAGCCATTACCCGACACATGCTCCTTCCGCTTTGCAGGGCAGCCACCATTTCTCGTGAACGGGAAATCCGCGTGACACAATACATCACCGAAAACAATATACCGAACGGCAGCATCAGACTCACGATCGCAGGGGCGAATCGAGAATAATACAGCCAGGTGCTCCGAACCAACTCTCCCTTTTCTGCAAGACGAGCGGCGTTACCGGAGAAATCGATGAGAAAGTAAATCAAAAGAATTCCTCCATAGCAGACCAACATGGCACGCAAAAATTCACGCACCAACCAGCGCGACAAGATGCCCGATAGCGCATAGGTCAGGCAACCGACAAAGGGCAAAAAAAAGATTCCGGCCAAGACGTAAGGTCTCATGCCATGAAGAAAACGATCCGCATCAGGAAAGCCGCGCAAATGCTCCAGCACCTGATCTTGCTCGATAGGCAAGCGCCACCAGCAGAGCATCAGCCCGAGCAGCAGCGAGACCGCTACCACTCCTCCCCTTCCCATGGCTGGAATTTTTTTGAACAACGTGCCGCTGTTTACGCAAAATCCCCGATCATGGCAACCATCTCGTCACAACGATTGCAGTTTTATTCCTCCCGTTTCATGATACGGTCGGTCCAACTCATATGAAAATCCGACGGCAAGGAGTCTGGAAAGCGCGACGTGTGTTTGTCAAAAGCCATGCGGCGGAGCTGGCGCGCGAGCATCAACTGCCCACCACCCTTCGCGCCAGTACAAGACTGCTGATTGGCCGCCATGAATGGGTCGGTTTACCGGATTTGGGAGTGCTACCATGGATCGCTAAGACCGACACCGGTGCGCGCACTTCCACCTTGCACGCGTCGCGAATCGAAATCGACGAGCACAGTCATACCGTGTCATTCGAAACCCGAGACCATGCGGGGACTATCATCTCCTGCTCGGCACCGTTGTCCCGCTTCAAAACCATCCGCAATTCCACGGGCAACACACAACACCGTGTGCTCATCCGAACCACTGCCACCTTCGCAGGAGGATTGACATTTCCGATCGAACTGACACTGGCCGATCGAAGTCACATGAAGTGCCCCATGCTGCTAGGACGGCGTGCGATGTCCGGCTATTTTCTTGTTGATCCCCAATCCGACTATCTGCTCGGCAATCTCGACGATTTTCTCTCCTCCCCTCCCTACCCCACATCACGATGAACCTCATCATTCTCTCGCGCAATCCAGCTTTGTATAGCACCGATGCCCTCGTCCAAGCTGCCATCGCCCGCGGCCACTCCGTGCGTGTGGTGGATTATCTCCGCTGTTACATGAACATCACTTCCAGCAAGCCACGCATTTACCTGGAAGGCGAAGAACTGAAAGCCGATGCCATCATTCCCCGCATCGCCGTGCAACACACCGCATACGGCAATGCCGTCGTTCGCCAATTCGAAATGATGGGCGTGCTGACGCTCAATGACAGCGTCGCGATTTCACGCTCGCGTGATAAACTGCGCAGCCTGCAGCTGCTGGCCAAAAAGGGCATCGGACTTCCCGTCACAGGCTTCGCGCACTCCATCGATGCCACCAGCGAGCTGATCTCCATGTGCGGCGGCGCTCCTCTGGTCGTAAAACTCCTACAAGGCACCCAAGGCATGGGTGTGGTATTGGCGGAAACGAAAAAAGCCGCGGAATCTGTCATCGAGGCTTTTAAGGAAGTGCGTGCCGATATTTTGGTGCAGGAATACATCGCCGAATCGAAAGGCGCCGACATCCGCTGCATTGTGTTAGGGAAAAAAGTCATTGCCGCCATGGAGCGGCAGGGCATCGATGGAGAGTTCCGCTCGAACCTGCATCGCGGTGGCAAAGCGAAAAAAATTTCCATCACAGCGGAAGAACGCAAAACTGCCATCAAGGCCGCTAAGGTAATGGGACTTAACCTAGCGGGTGTTGATTTGCTGAGATCGAACCGCGGGCCATTGGTCATCGAGGTAAACTCATCGCCGGGATTGGAGGGCATAGAAAACGCCACGAACAAAAATTGTGCGGATGCCATCATCCAGTTTTTGGAACATTCCCTGAAAGAGAAAAAACCAAAGTCGATTGACGGGAAGTGAAGTAGCAGTGGCGAGTGCGGAGTGATCAGTGTTTTACAGAAAAAGGCCACACGTTGCCGTGTGACCTTTTTTGACGGATGAATATCCGTTGGAATCAGAACTTCACCTTCAGCTTGCCACCGAAGACAGCCTCTTCGCCGAGCTCCTCTTCGATGCGCAGCAGTTGATTGTATTTGGCAATCCTATCCGAGCGGCTCATGGAACCGGTCTTGATCTGACCGGCGTTGGTAGCCACCGCGATGTCAGCGATCGTAGCGTCTTCCGTTTCGCCGGAGCGATGGGAAATAACGGAGGTGTAGCTGTTTTCTTTCGCCAGCTCCACAGCATCAAAGGTCTCGGTAAGAGAACCGATCTGATTGACTTTGACGAGAATGGAATTCGCCACGCCGAGTTTGATGCCTTTCGCCAGGAAATCAACGTTGGTGACGAATAGGTCATCGCCTACGAGCTGAGTGGTTGAGGCGAGTTTATCGGTCAGCAGTTTCCAACCGTCCCAATCGTTTTCGGCACAACCATCTTCGATGGAAATGATGGGGAAGCGCTTTTTCAGGTCAGCGTAGAAATCGACGAGTTCGGCGGCACTGCGCACGGACTTGTCCGACTTTTTGAACACGTAGGCATTTTTCGAAGCGTCATAAAATTCGGAAGAGGCCACATCGAGAGCGATGCAGATGTCCTTACCGAGTTCATATCCTGCCGACTCGATGGCCTTGGCGATCACGCCCAGCGCATCTTCCGCACTGTCGAGCTTGGGAGCGAATCCGCCTTCATCACCCACAGCAGTGGACAGACCGCGATCGTGCAGCACTTTTTTCAATGCATGGAACACCTCAGCACCGTAACGAAGTGATTCACGGAAGGTGGGAGCACCCACGGGCATGATCATGAATTCCTGGAAGTCGATCGGAGCATCCGAGTGCGCTCCACCATTGATCACATTCATCATCGGTACGGGCAGCACCTTGGCATTCGGCCCACCGAGGTATTTGTAAAGCGGCACGCCCAACTGGGAAGCAGCGGCCTTGGCCACAGCCATGGAAACGCCGAGGATGGCGTTCGCTCCGAGAACTTTCTTGTTCGAGCTGCCATCAAGCTCACGCATGATCTTGTCGATCGCAGCCTGCTGGGTCGCATCCGTACCAAACAAGGCAGGTGCGATTTTTTCATTCACATTGGCCACGGCATTCTGAACGCCTTTGCCGCAATAACGGGCTTTATCGCCATCGCGAAGCTCACAGGCCTCGTGTTCGCCGGTGGAAGCGCCGGAGGGAACCGATGCGCGGCCCACGGCGCCGCCTTCAAGAGTCACATCCACCTCGACGGTGGGATTGCCGCGCGAGTCAATCACTTCGCGGCCACGAATTTCAACAATACTGGTGTAATCAATCATAACAAGGATGCATCAATGCGCGGACGGTATGACAGCTTTGCGCATCGCTTGCAATGCCGAAAAATCAAGTTTTCGCGTGCTTGTGCCACATCCGTCATTGCGGCGATGCGAGGAACGCAATTGTTACATGAAATTTCTTGTCAGATAATCATTGCCATACAGTGAAACATGAACTATAAATCTTGTGCTATGCCAGCTAAAAAAGCAATTAAACGATATACTGAAGAGCAAAAAAGCGAAATTCTCGCTTTCATTGAAAAACACAATGCCGAAAAAGGCCGTGGTGGACAAACCGTGGCGATCAAAAAATTCGGAGTGACCGCCGCCACGCTCGCTGCTTGGGGTAAAAAGTCAGGAAAAAAAGCCAAGAAGGCCGGTAAAGCCGTCAAGAAAACCCGCAACCCCAGCAAGCTGTGGGATCGCCTCAATACGGTGAAGTCGGAAATCGCCAAAGCAGAAAAGCAACTCGCCAAGCTCAATCGCGAGGCGAAGGAACTGCGCAAAGAAATCCGCGCCGCCATCGACTGATTCCTCTCAAAACATTCATCCAAAAATGCTTCGTATTTTCCGATACGAAGCATTTTTTTATACATCAATTTTATCAAACCTTCTACTAATTGGAAGCAATCTGGCAAAACAACTTCCAGCATTCCAAGAAGCCACTGGCAAAGTCTTCCGGATGGTTTTTCATCCATTCTTCGAGGGTGGCGCGAGGGAACCATTGAACAGCTTCGATCTCCGAGCAGGGATATCGCAGAGCTCCCTGATACTGCACGGCATACAACATCACAAATTCCCATCCTGTCGCGGCACAGGGTGAGATTTTTCCGATTTCCACCAACGATTCGATTTCAATCCCCAGTTCTTCTTTCAACTCGCGCACCGCACAAGTATGATAATCCTCACCCGTATCCAGATGACCGGCAGCACTGGAGTCCCAGGTATGGGGATGAACATCCTTCCATTGTGAACGAAGTTGCAATAACAAGTCCTTGCGTTTGTTAAACACAAAAATGTGCACGGCACGGTGGAGCTTTTTTTGCGCATGGATTTCCGCACGAGTGCTCTGACCCACCACGTGGTCAGACTCATCCACCACATCAAATATTTCCGAGCCTTTTTGCGGGATTTCCTTCAATGGATGATCGTCAAAATGATGAGTGATTTTCAGCCACTGCTCCAAGTCAAGTTCCTCCGCCCTTACCGTCATGGGCACACCCAATCGATCAACCAGCGCGCTCCAATCATCGCAGGGCGGCAACAACTTGTGCAATTGTTTGCGACGCTGGCCGAAACCGCGGCGTATCAATTCATCGAACAACCTGCGATCAAAGACCGGCAAGTCCGTGCGCGGCGTCAGAACCGCCACACTTGAGTCCACTTGGGGAATTGGATAGAATACCTCGGGCGGCACTTCCATCACCGTCTCGGCATGCCAGGCACTCTGCACGCGCAGCGACAATAGCCCGTAGTCGCCGTGGCCGGGCTGAGCGCTCAGGCGATCAATCACCTCTTTTTGCAACATGATCACCGCTCGCTCAAACGGATGCGGCACCGACAGGAAATTTTTCATAATGGCACCACCACTCGCGTAGGGAAGATTTCCGAGAAATTTCACCGGTCGATGGGCGAACAAACGCCGCACATCAAATTCCACGGCATCCTGGTGAACAACCTCGACGTCATCGCGCGACGCAAACTTTTCTTTCAAGGCAGCGGCCAAACGGGAATCAAACTCGACCAGAATGACCCTCTTCACCCGGCCCACCACATGTTGTGTCAACGCGCCTGTACCAGGTCCCACTTCCACAACCGTATCGCCCTCCCGCAGATCAAGGTGATCGACGATCGCACATGCCGTGGCGGCATCGGCAAGAAAATTCTGCCCTAGTTGGCGACTGGGCATCACACCGGTGAGGTTGAGCACTTGGCGGATTTCTCGTTCTGTCATGCGCCGCCAGCATGAACATCCGCGCCACGATTCCAAGCAACAAACGAAATTCCACGATTTTCCTGCGGCTTGGCCGATGAATTGCTTGCAATTTCCCAAGTGAAAACGTTTTCTCGTCCCGACATGTCAAAAGGACTCGCTATCATGACATCCGGCGGCGACAGCGCCGGAATGAATCCCGCCATCAAATGCTGCGTCGAGTATGCCAGAAAACAAGGATTCACCCCTTATCTGGTATATGATGGGCTGCGCGGGTTGATTGACGATCAAATCGTGGAGGCCACTCGCGAACGCTGCTCCGGCATTCTTCATCGCGGTGGCACCTTTCTGCGTTCCTCTCGCTCCAAACGTTTTTTCGAACTGCAATATCGACAACAGGCCTACGAAAACCTCCAACGCCGCGGTATCGGTCAAATGATCGTGATCGGTGGCGATGGCTCTTTCAGCGCGCTCAATCAGTTTTATGCGGACTTCGGCGTTCCCTTTGCTGGGATCCCCGCCACGATCGATAATGACATCCCAGGCACCGACTACTGTCTCGGCGTGGATACCGCTCTCAACATGATTCGCCAGTCGGTGGACTCGATCCGTGATACAGCCACTTCGTTTTCGCGCGCCTTTGTGATCGAAGTCATGGGTCGTCACTGCGGTTATCTCGCAATGGTTTCCGCCCTTTCCAGCGGTGCGGAAATCTGCCTCATCCCTGAAGTTCCCTACGATCTCGACTCCATCGGCGCTCGGCTCACGGAAGAAAAGAAAAACGGTCGCAGTTACGTGCTTGCCATCGTGGCCGAAGGCACACGCATGTCCGAGCATCTCACCCGCTGGCTTACCGATTCGATGAATATGGATGCCCGTCTGACCGTGCTTGGTCACGTGCAGCGCGGCGGCTCTCCCACCGTGCACGACCGCATCATGGCCTACAAATTTGCCGTCGCCGCCGTTGATTCCCTGCTTGCAGGACAAACCAATGCCATCATGACATACAAGGACGGGTCATTCAGCAGCCTGCCCATCGACAAAGTGGCCGGATCTCGCTATATGATCGACCGTGATTTGGTGAAACTCTGCACACCCCTTTCCTGCTGACAGGGGGAAAAGCGGCAGTCATGCCACAACTGCAAGCAATGACTTGCCATTTCGCTGGTTCGCGTGTTAGTTGGTGGCAACCATGCCTGCACAGCCTCGCACCAAGTTTATTTGCACTCTCGGTCCCGCAACTGAGTCGGAAGAAATCATCGGCTCGCTCATCGATATTGGGGCCGATGTCTTCCGCCTCAACATGTCGCATGCCAAGCACGAGTGGGCCCGTGAAATGACCCGCCGCGTGCGCAAACAAGCCAAGGATCGCAACGCTCACATCGCCGTATTGTTCGATCTCACCGGGCCTTCCATACGGACAGGCGATCTAGAAAAACCTTTCGAACTCAAAGAAGGTGATCTTGTGGAATTTCGCAAAGCGAACGCGGATGCCACCATTCCCCTGTCCACCACGGTCAATTATGATGGCTTGATGGAAGATGTCAGTGAAGGTAACACCCTCGTGGTAGACAACGGCGCGATGCTCATGCTGATCAAAAACGTGCGACCCGATGCCATCACCTGCGAGGTGAAAACTCCCGGCAAGCTGGGATCTCGTCGCCACATCAATCTACCCGGTGTGCGTCTCAATTTGCCCGCGCTAACAGAAAAGGATCATCGTGACCTGGCACTGGCCGTGGAATGCGATGCGGACTTCGTGGCTGGTTCCTTCGTGCGCGACGCCGCCCACGTGAGCGAACTGCGTAGCGCCATGGAAAAGCTCGAAGGAAACGCTCAGATCGTCTCCAAAATCGAGGACCAAGAAGCCATTCGTCACATCGATTCCATCATCCAAGCCACCGATGTGATCATGATCGCGCGCGGAGATCTGGGCGTAGAGGTGGAATTTGAGGAGCTCCCCATCCTGCAACGCCGCATCGTAAAGCGCTGCCTCGAGCTCGGACGCCGAGTCATCGTGGCCACCCAATTGTTAGAGTCGATGATCACCAATCCCACGCCCACGCGTGCTGAGGTGACAGATGTTTCGAACGCGACCTTCGAGGAAGCCGATGCCTTGATGCTTTCAGGTGAAACGTCCGTCGGGGCCTATCCTTTGCGCTGCATTGAAGCATTTGTTCGCATTGCCTCGCGCATCGAACGCAGCGGAGGACTGGGCTATGCGGAGCATGCGATCCTGCGTGACGAACGCCAGAAAACCTGCCGCGCCGCCGTGATCCTCGCCGACTCCCTGCCGGGGGCCTGCCTCATCGTTCTCACGCGTCGCGGCATCGTGGCGAATCACACGGCGCTGCTGCGTCCACGGACGCCGCTGTATGCTTTTTCACCGAAAGAAAAGGTCTGTCGCCAGCTTGCACTATCGCGAGGGGTAAGCTCCTTTGTGCTGCCGTTTTCACCGACCATCGATGAAACGATCCAGCGCGCTGCCGAAATTCTCCGCCAGAACAACTTGGCGCAACCTGGCACGCCTATCGTGATCGTGTCCGACATGCTCTCCGATCACTTCACGGCAAATTCGATTCTGCTCTATCACGCGTAAGAGCTGTCAAAGACGAGAAATTCCATCACTTTTTGGGGAACTGCCGAGTCAGGGCTCGACATCGCGTATTTCCTCGGAGTTGCGAGCTTGGTATGTAGCTGAAACGAATGTTCCCTCATCGGCTCTCACCCGGTTGCCGCGCAATACCACGTCTCGCGTGCCGGTAAATTGCATTTGCGGTTTGGAACCTTTTTCAAACGTGTTGCGCTCGATCAGGATGTGACGTGGACCGATCCCACCCGCAGCTCGTTGGTATCCGGTGAAAAGAAACGCCACCGCTGGTTGGAGACCCGGATTGTCAAAACCGGTGTCGATCATCGTATTGCCGCGAATGATGATCTCCGAAGCATACAGACCGTTGGGCCATTCCGCTTCGTTCCGGAAAACCACCGCGCGCGAGGAGATGCCCGCGTAATGATTGTTCTCCACCACACCGCGCCGCGAGCGGAAGACCGTTCCATAACGCCGGATGTTTGTGAAGCGGCTATTCCTCACCATGAAATCACCGCAAGATTTGGATCTGTTCCAGATTTGCGTAGCCTGTTGCACGGGGCCTTCACAACGCATGCCATCCGGCAATGCATGCGCAAAGCTCACACGATAAGCTCCCTTTTCCGCAACAACTTTCTCAACCTGGGTCTCTTGCAGAACAAGGCCTTCCAACGGTTGAAAAAACGACACATCGTCACCAGCTGACAGGTTGAACCACTCACTGCGGCAAAGAACCGTGCGACGGTCCTCGCCAGCCGCCACCGTTTTGATCGTGGAAGGTCTGGCGTAGAGCGCTATGGCATCGTCACCGATGGCATGGATTTGCAACCCCTCGATCCACGGACCGAGGTCATGGCCTCGAATGTGCACTCCGTCAGCATTGCCAGTCATGCATTGCCCCTCGTCCATCCGTGTTTTGCAGTGAAGCAGTCGCATGTCACCGCCTTCGATCGACACAAACTGCATGCCACCCCAGCCGTTGGTCTTAATACCGGATGCAGTGACCCCATGCGCACCACTGGCATCAACAAGATGCAACGAACCCGAGCGGAAATTAAAACCATAGCGATCCCCATCACGACAGAAATCAAGCTCACGGGCGCAGGGAAAGATCCATGTTCCATCAGGTCTGCGTATGATCGGGCCATCGGCACGAAGAAAACTCGGTGCGGCGGTTTTCAGGCGTCCTACTTTTCCTTCCTCCAACAAATACAAAATGTCCTGCTTCGTGTTGTCAGACGCATCGAATCCGGGAAAACCCTCGTCCACAGCCAGCGTGATGCGATGACCAGCACGATCGACCGAACGCACCGTCCCCTGCACCCTCAGACTACCCTTGGCATACGTGCAATCAAACCCCTGAATGACAATTTCCCTCGCATCTTTCGCCAGCATCAATCCCTGCTTTCTCGATGCAAAGAGCACACGCGCTCCACGACCGTCGATGATCAGGTTCGTTCGCCCCGATACATCGAGCAGGTATCCTTGGAATGATGGATCGAGACGGTATTCACCGGGACGAATCACAATCCGCGCCGAAGATACCTTTTCCGCATCAACCTGCTTCAGAACATCCCGTAAGCCCTCGATCAAACCACGAGCGGGATCGACAAACAGCACACGCTCCGCCTCGCGAATGGTAAAGACCGAAGCTTCGCCCCATGCACCGGCCACACCGCGATGATGAGCACGCACCTGCCATCGGTAACGACCGGGCTCCAGCGCCTGATCGTGCACATAGCGATTCAGCGCCACGCGATCTTCATCCACGATATGCCAAGATCCTGAAGCCTCTCGCGAAATACGGATTTCGTATTCGACCGGATGAGCGACATCCCGGAACGCATCCGCATGAGCCGCCCAGAGAAAGCCGGGAAAGGGATTCGTTGTCACCGCACCCGGTGCTGGACTAACACTAGCATATGTCGCCCCTGTGCCAAGACATACGATCCAAGCGAAAACCATGGTTGAAATTCGTCGGTGCCAAAAATCCATGCGAAACTCAATCAAAACCGTCAACAAAAGCCCAGCGATTTTGCAGGCTCATGCGATCATGAGCCAACAACCAAAGATCGCTCTACTGGGAACAGGACCACGGAATGGTCACGGTGATTTCTGTTCAAAATTCATTTCTATTTCAGCAGGCAATCGCGTGATGGGCACAAGCGAAGGAACAACCGAATCAAACACAGCTTCACGCAGCAATTCACCGAACTTGTGGTTTCTCAATGCATGGTCCTGAACAGAGAGCCAATAAGCATTTGGCCCTTTGGGAGAGTGTCGCATTCCTTTCCGAATGAATGGTCCATTCATGACAAATTCCTTCACAAAAAACCTCCCCTCCTTGATGATCCACATGTCACTGGTGGCCGATATTAACAGTCGGTAAAAGGCGCGCCGATGCACCATGATCAAAATCGGAGTCAACAAAAACACAAGAGAATCGCAAGAGGCACAGGAACAGAATGATCGATATGACCCCTCGCGCTATAGCAAAGCACAGTCACCAAGAAGAATAATGGGAAGAATCAAATCCTTTCATCGGACATGCCTCCAACCTAGGTCAAATCGAATATTGTCAATCATGATGGAGGAAATATGTGAATTGCTTCCATGTCACGCAATTCCAGAACAAGCATCGAGTGCTACATTTCCTCGTATTTTTTTACTGTTATTTTTTGTAGGGAGGATGTGCCATCAACAGAAAAGCGCAAGGTGAGTTCGTATTCCGCAAGGAAACGAAGATCCGTTTCTTTGGCGGCTTCTTGCCCCCACCATCCTAATCCCGAAGCGGAAAGGACTAGTTCGTTCGGAGATGACCACTTCACGATCTGAAGACCTTCAGACGTCCAATGGAATCCCATAGAATCGTATTTTTGTGCTTTGTTCCGCGTTGACAATGCGAACACGGCAGCACTCTCATCGTCACATTCACGAGGCAAACGAAGAGCCCTGGCGGCTTGAGGAACGATCGCAAATACCAATACCGCGGTGTGATGCACGCTCCTGTTCTCTTCAATGGCAACGAACTTGCTATCGTGACTCCAAGCTGCACCGATAAAGCGTGCTTTCGGGCAAAAGGTCAAAAGTGGGGTATGCGAATCAGTCGCTAAGATCTGCACATCGAATTTCCCGTATCCCTTCTTCTGGTCGGCCCTTACCGAAAAGCGCCGGTTTGGAGAGTCGCTCTTGTAAGGTTTGCCACTGAATTGACCATACTCTTCATTGGCGAGTATCGCGCTTAATGGAAACACCAGTAGGAGTAATCTCGCAGTTATCATAATATTCTGCAGAGCGCATCCTACGGTAGGAAAAGCAAACGTCAATCGTGAGGCACATGTTCTGTCCAAGAACACGGCTCACTTTCCCTGTTCATCGCATGCGAATGAAGTTGACATGAGCGCGGATCACGGCCATGTTTTTGGTCTAGCCACGTTATGTGGCACAAATGGCGCTCTCGTGAGCATCGCCCTTTTCCGGTCTTCGTCGATGAGAAAGATTGTTTGAGGTTTCACCCTACAACTCATCGCATCACCAGCCACCGATCACCGGTGCGTGCTGGCTTTCCTACCTATGAACGCTACGACATTCGAAGCGCTGCCCTTAGCAGCGCCCTTGCAACGCGTATTGCAAGAACTGCAATACTCCACTCCCTCACCCATCCAACAACAAGCCATTCCGATTTTGCTCGAAGGGCGTGATTTATTGGGATGCGCCCAGACAGGCACTGGAAAAACTGCAAGCTTCGCGCTGCCCATCCTGCACTCACTGCAAAAAAATCCAACTAAAGCGAAGCCGCGTAGCTGCCGCACTCTCGTGCTCGCGCCTACGCGAGAACTCGCACTCCAGGTCGGAAAAAGTTTCGCCACTTATGGCAAATACGTTCCCTTCCGTCACACCTTGATCTACGGCGGCGTTGGCCAAAACCCTCAGGTGCAAGCCATGCAACGGGGCGTCGATGTCTTGGTTGCCTGCCCGGGCCGCTTGCTCGATTTGGTGAACCAAGGACACGTCGATCTCTCACAAGTCGAATTTTTTGTTCTCGATGAAGTGGACCGGATGCTCGACATGGGTTTTTTGCGCGATGTGAAGCGCATCGTCGCCCTGCTCCCCGCCAAACGCCAATCGTTGTTCTTTTCCGCCACCCTGGCTCCGAACATTGTCGATCTTGCCCATAGCATTCTTCATGATCCGGCTCATGTCAGCATCACACCAGAAACCACAACAGCGGAAAAAATCGACCAGCAAGTTTGCTTTGTCTCCAAGGAATCCAAACGTCCCCTTTTGGAGCAACTGCTGCGTGGCCAAGCCGAAGCCAGCGCCCAGAAACTCACGATCGTTTTCAGTCGAACCAAACACGGTGCCAACAAACTCGCCAAGAGTCTGAGTGCTGCAGGCTTCCCCTCCGATGCCATCCACGGCAACAAATCCCAGGCCCAACGCGAAAAAGCACTGGATCGTTTCAAAAAAGGCCTCACGCCCATTCTTGTTGCCACCGATGTCGCTGCTCGCGGGGTCGATGTCAAAGACGTCGGCTTGGTCGTAAATTTCGATTTGCCCAACGAACCGGAAGCCTACGTGCATCGCATTGGCCGCACGGCCCGTGCCGGGGCCGAAGGTCGCGCGGTATCTTTTTGCTCGGAAGATGAACTGGATTATCTGCGCGACATTGAAAAAACGATTCGCATGGCGATCCCACGCTGGGACAATCACAACTGGCATGAAGAAAGCGTCGCCGATCGTCACCTGCGCGGAGCTCGCACAGCGGGTTCAGGCCAGCGCCCGGGTGGTGGTCGCCCCCCGCAACGCGGTGGTCAACGCCGCGGGCAGAGTGGAGGCAATCGACAACATTCCCGCTGACAAAATCCCTCACTTCCCCAAGCCGCTGCTCCACGCAGCGGCTTTTTTGCAGTCGATCCCTCTTGACAGAAATCTTTCTTATGAAAGATTTCTTTCATGCAAACCACACTCCGCATCGACGATGAACTATACCGGGAAGCCAAATCCTGTGCAGCTCGAGAAGGGGTGACATTGACAAAATTTCTCGAAGAAGCGCTCAAACTCCGATTGCAAAAACCGCATCCGCGTGCTGCGTATGATTTCCGTGTTTATCAATCCAACACTCCTTTTCCCTTCAGCAACGAAGACCTGAAACGAATCGATCAGGAGGAGCAAGAGAAATACGATTGTGAAAAACTGAAACAATCCCATATCGCCCCCGCCCATGTCACTGCACATTCCTGATGCGAACATCCTGATCAATGCCTTTCGCAAGGAAGCACCGGAGCATCAAATTTGTTCCGATTGGCTGAGAAATACCAGCCTCCACGGCAATGAGATCGGCCTTTGCGAGCAAGTGGAAATTGCCTTTTTGCGCATTTGCACCCTGCCAAACATACGCATTGCTCCGATGCGTGAAGCGTTGCTTTTTTGGAACGAAGCACTTTGGAGACACCCGAATATTCGCCGGATCCAGCCAAGTCACTCACACAACCCACTACTAAGTAAATGGATCACTGACCTCGACCTCATTGGCAACGATGTGAACGATGCTTGGCTTGCAGCGCTCGCCATGGAACAAAACGCCACGCTGATCAGTCTCGACCGGGGATTTGCTCGTTTCCCGGGACTGCAGTGGCGCCACCCCGGAGCCTGATATCCGGGCAAAAAAAAGCCACTGCAATGAAGCAGTGGCTTTTTTCGATGGAGTTACCGATTACTTCGGCAGCAGGTCTTTCACCGCATCGCGCTCTTCTTTGAGTTCATTGATGGTGAGGTCAATTTTCTCTTGGCTGAAAGCATCGATCGGCACGCCCTGCACTACTTCCCATTTGCCATTTTCGATGGTGCGAATCGGCATCGAAGCCATGAGTCCTTTTTCAATCCCATAGGATCCGTCCGAGCAAACCGCGACGCTGTGCCAATCGCCAGCAGGAGTAGGTGTGATCAAGCTCTTGACGGTGTCCAGTGCGGCATTGGCTGCGGACGCAGCCGAAGAAGCGCCACGTGCCTTGATGATCGCGGCACCGCGCTGTTGCACAGTGGAAATGAATTCGCCTTTGAGCCACTCCACATGGGAAATGACTTCTGTCACGGGGCGGCCGTTGATTTTCGCATTGGTGAAATCAGGGTATTGGGTGGCAGAGTGATTGCCCCAAATGCACATGTTGGTCACTTTCGACTGATGCACTGAAGCTTTTTTCGCCAACTGGCTCTTCGCGCGGTTTTCGTCAAGACGAGTCATAGCAAAGAATCGGTCTTTCGGCACACCATCAGCATTGTTCATCGCGATGAGCGCGTTGGTGTTGCAGGGATTGCCTACTACCAGCACGCGCACGTCTTTGGCTGAATTGCGGGCGATGGCTTTTCCTTGGCCCGTAAAAATCTTGCCATTGATGCCGAGCAGGTCGCCACGCTCCATACCCGCTTTGCGCGGCACGGATCCGACCAACAAAGCCCAATTCGTGTTGCGAAATCCTTCGTTGAGGTCAGCAGTGGGCACCACTTCATTCAGCAACGGAAATGCGCAGTCATCCAGCTCCATCACCACACCTTCCAGTGCTGGCAGGGCAGGTTCGATTTCAATCAAGCGCAGGTTCACTGGCTGGTCAGGACCAAAAACCCAGCCGGAGGCGATGCGAAACAACAAGGCATAGCCAATCTGGCCAGCGGCTCCAGTAACAGAAACAGTGATGGGTGCTTTCATAGGCGCGCAACGCCATAGCTCCCTTTACCGCTCTGGTCAAGGTTTCGCCGTGAAATATTTTCACTCCTGTGTGCCACCTACGGCACCATCAAGCGAAATTCAGGAATGCGCGCGAACACTTTTTCGCCACTTTCAGTCTCCCCGAAATATGCTCCTTGGACCGTCGCCGAATCCGCCACCACGTGATAACTGTTGTAGGAAAACTCGACGCCCTTCTCGAAGAAAGGCATCTCGCCCACTACCCCCTCACCCTCCACCACCACGGTGTCACCATTGTCCTCGCGCACCACCCACTTGCGACCGCGCAAGGTCACGTTTTCTTCGGACTCGTTGCAAATGGTGATGGCGTACAAAAAGGGGTAGGGTTTCTCCGCCGGTGCTTCCAGTTCCGGCATGAAACGCACTTCCATGACCTTCACGATCCATCCTCTCAATTCTCTCACGCCGCGAGCTTAGGTCCATGGTTTCGTCATGGCAAGCTCCGGAGCACAATAGCGGACGCTCCTGTGGATTTTCTCCTTCCATACGACGACGTCACGCTCCTCCTAGCTTGCCTGACAACTCGCCGCTCCTGCCGGTCCGAACTTGCCCATCACCGCCGCCCGTGCTACACTCCGCCATGACACTTTTTCTTGATCCCTCGACGCTGCCCGAAGATGGACTATCGCTCCGAGGGGAACTACCCGCCGAGATTTTCGATTTTCCGGCACACGACGAGGCCAGGGCTGTGAGTCCTTTGAGTTACGAAATCTTTGCCCAGCGCTTCGGTTCCGAGTTGCTGCTGCGCGGTGATCTTTCAGCGCGTTTCGAATTTACCTGCGTGGTCACCCTGCAGCGATTTGTGCAAACCATCCACTTGAGCGACATCGCGATCTCCCTTGAGCTCGAAAACGAAGCGCCCATCAACATCGCCGAAGCTCTGCGCGAGGAGATCGTCATTGAAATGCCCGCCGATCCCCGCTGCGATGAAGGCGACGTGCCCATGGAGTGCCAATTAAATTCTCCGTATTTAGTACTCGACAAAACCGCAGACTCTGATCTAAGTTCTCCGCCCCCGCCGCCGGCGGACACCCGCTGGTCGGCTCTCGATGCCCTCTCAGATCTGAACGACAACCACTAACTACACACTACCATGGCCGTACCAAAACGCCGTCAATCCAAGAGCCGCCAGAAAATGCGTCGTGGCGCCAAACGCTGGAAAGCACCTTTGTTGAAATCTTGCCCTGAGTGCGGAACGAAAGTGCCTTCCCACATCGCATGCCCTTCCTGCGGATACTACAAGGACCGTAAAGTTCTCGTCGTGGACGCACTGTAATTCTCGCCTCGCGCGATTCTATTTCCATGACACCGCACTGGCTTCCAGTGCGGTGTTTTTCGCGTATGCGTGTCGGGGCTTCCTCAACGGAAAAACATCTCCAACAATGCCGCCACTTCCGTGAAATCACACCCCTTGCGCAAGGGTCGAGGACTGTTTAGGGTCAGCAAAGGCACTTGCTCGCGCGTGTGATCAGTGCCGTAATGATACGGATCGTTGCCATGATCCGCCGTGATGATCACGAAATCTTGCACTCTCACGCATGCCAACCATGCACCGAGCCAGGCATCGAATTCCCGCAGAGCCTGGGCATAACCACGGGGATCGCGCCTGTGCCCATAAAGCATATCAAAATCGACGAGATTGACCGCGATCAGCACGTCTCCCTCGTGCGTTTTATTCCATAACTCAGCCACCATTTCCATGCCCGCCGCATTGGATTTTGTGGGGTAAGTTTCACTGATACCCTGCCCGGCGAATATGTCGGAAATTTTGCCCACGCCGATCACCTTCACTCCTTTTTCCTGCAACCGATCGAGCACGGTTTCGGCAGGCAGCAATGAAAAATCCCTGCGATGAGCAGTTCTCTGAAAATCGCCGGCATGATTTCCCACAAAAGGTCTGGCGATCACACGCCCTACCCTCATGCCCCGCTGGTCTAACAACTCACGCGCGATGGAGCACAAATCAAGCAATCGCCGCAGACCGAAAATATCCTCCGCTTCATGAGCCGCGATCTGCAATACAGAATCCGCACTCGTGTAGAGGATCGGCTTGCCTGTGCGAATGTGTTCCTCGCCAAGTTGTTGTAATATGTGCGTGCCCGAGGCGGCGATATTTCCCAGAAACGTCACTCCAGAGCGCTCTTCCAGTGCGGCGATGAAATCCAGGGGAAAAGATTCGTAGGTCGCGAATGGCTGTTCAAGAACCAAACCCGCTAGCTCCCAGTGACCTGTGGTGGTATCCTTGCCTATGGACTTCTCGGTCATACGACAGGCCTCTGCTCCCGCGCGCAACTGCAGAGTTGGCGGCACTACCGCGCTGCAACCTCGCATGATTTCATAAAGCCCCAGACTCGCCATGTGCGGCAACTCCAATCCCTCGCGTTCGATCAAATGTCCCAGTGTATCCGCCCCTTCATCACCGAAGTCCGCGGCATCGGGCGCACCGCCACATCCCACCGAGTCCAATACGATCCACACTGCACGCATGACGAGAATCTAGCGCATGGAAAAAAACTGAGAAGAACATTCCTCTTGATTTCACGGGCTTTTTAACAAACCCTACGCGGTCCTTTTTCACAAAAGAAAACCGATTCATCATGCATACCATTACCATTCTCTCCGGCGACGGCATCGGCCCCGAAGTCATGACCCAGGCGCTGCGCGTTCTCGATGCCGCAGCGGAAAAATTCCGCTTCAAGATCTCGCGTAGTGAACACCTCGTCGGCGGTGCCGCCATCGATGCCGCCGGCCACCCGCTACCACAGGAAACCGTAGCTGCTTCTGAGAAAGCGGACGCCATCCTGTTCGGTTCGGTCGGTGGCCCCAAATGGGAATCCCTGCCACCCGATATCCAGCCTGAACGCGGCGCTTTGTTGCCGCTGAGAAAGCACTTTGGCCTATTCGCCAATCTTCGTCCAGGAGTCTGCTTACCCGCATTGATTCACGCTTCACCCGTGAAAAACGAATTGATTCCCAACGGCTTTGACGTGCTGTGCGTGCGCGAGCTCACCGGCGGCGTGTATTTTGGCCAACCCAAAGGCCGTCGTGAGGAAAATGGCGAAGCTGTCGCCTTCGATACCATGGTCTACAAAAAATCGGAAATCGAACGCATCCTTCGTGTGGCTTTCACTGCTGCGATGGGACGCGGCAAAAAACTTGTCTCTGTCGATAAAGCCAACGTTCTTGCCTCGTCCGTGTTGTGGCGTGAAACGGCGAACGAAATCGCCAAAGAATTTCCCGAGGTGACACTCTCGCACATGTA
>JBJOMZ010000019.1:0-30795 GCA_046052105.1 Verrucomicrobiota bacterium
AAGCGACAAATGCAATGCATTAGTCGCGCGCAATTCCCGCTTGCGGAAGTCGGCATACAAAGCGTAGATTCAGGCATCCGTTTATGTCATCCGTCGCTCAATTCGAATCGCTGCTTCGTCTGCTGGATGACGACACCCCCGCGGTGCGTGACATGGTGAGTGAAAAATTGCGGGAATACGGTGGCGATGTCAGCGAGGTGTTGGCGGAATGCAGCCACCCCCTCACCGATTCGGAGATCGGTCTGCTATCGGATGTGCTCAAGCCCTGCCGCCGCGATGCCTTGTTGGTCGATTGGGAAGTGCCCTTTCACGGATGGCGGGCGATGGATGATGATTGGGATCGTCTGGAAGCTTGCCTGCGGCAAATTTCCGACTTCCTGCACGACGGTGTCTCACTGCGTCCACCGCTTTCTGATCAACTCGATCTGCTTGCGGAGGAAGCCCAGCAAGCCTGTGATGAGGCGGGCATCGATGGTCTGCGCATCTATCTTTTTGAAAGTGGTCGCTTCAAGGGCAATCACGAGCATTACCACGATCCCCGCAATTCCGATCTCGCCTGGGCCATCGAATCCGGCAAATCCAACCCCATCGGTCTGGCCACAATTTTCATTCTCATCGCCCAACGTCTCGGTCTGGAAGTGGAAGGAGTGAACTTCCCGGGGCATTTCCTCTGTCGTGTCGAACACAGCGGACAACAACTGTTGGTCGATTGTTTCAACAGCGGACGCATGCATGATCTCAACGACATCCTTTCCCGTCGGGAGGAGATCGATGACAACATCGCCCGCGCCCTTTCTACCAGCGCGACACCGGGGGAAATTCTCATTCGCATCCTTCGCAATCTGGAAGTATCGTTGCAACGTCATGACGAAAACGAGGATGCCGCATTGATCCACCGCTTGATCGAATCGCTCAAACCTTGAGGGGGAACGGGGAGACGGCGGATGGATGAATCATGGACTACCACTCTCATTTCTCAGCGGAATCCCCATCACATCGCGCATGCTGCTTTACTTTTAGACTGCTTGCCTAAAATCCATGCCGAAATACCAGCGGAGAAATTCCAACAGAATGCAGGCAAGCACGAACATCTGATCTAGGAAGAAATCGTTTCCCTGACTTCATGCTCAAACCAAGGGTCGTCATATTTGCTCGTCGTCGCAGGGAAATGGTGCGAGGATGGCGCGGATGTGGTGGCTGGCGGAAATCATCGCGGGCGTGGTCCTGTTGTTTCATGGAGCGGGTTTGCTGCATGCGGGTCATGCCTTGATGCGGGCACGCACCTCGCAGGGCAGCATCGCGTGGATCATGGCCCTAGTGTTCATGCCGTATTTCGCGGTGCCGCTCTATTGGTTTTTCGGACGCGACCGCTTCACCGGCTACGTGCGCGCGCGCCGGCACAACAATCAGGCCCTGTCGCAACAAGCACAGGATTTTCATCAACGCTATCAGGCATTCCAGCAGAACGGCGACAGTCCTTTCATGGCGGCGGCCATCGAATTATCGGGCTTGCCGCTGCTCTCGGGAAACCGGCTGGATCTTTTCACCGATGGCAAAAAAACCTTCGATGCCTTGTTTCATTCGATCGAAAACGCCCGATCCTATGTGCTGGTCAGCTACTACATCATGCGGCATGACATCATTGGCGAGGCCTTGCAAAAAATCCTCGTCGCAAAAGCCCGCGCCGGAGTCAAGGTGTGTCTCTTGTTCGATGAATTCGGCTCCGGCAAACTGCCGCATCGATTCCTACGGGAAATGAAAGAGGCGGGGGTGCATTTCCATCACTTCGGCACCAATCGATTCTGGTGGTCGCGCTTGCAGTACAATTTCCGCAATCACCGCAAGATCGTCGTGTGTGATGGCAGGGAAGCCTACATTGGCGGCTTGAATGTCGCCGATGAATACCTCGGCTGGCATCCGGAGCTCGGGTATTGGCGCGACACCCACATGCGCATCACTGGACCCGCCGTGCTGGGGGTGCAGCTGGTGTTTGAGGAAGATTGGTACTGGGCCTGCGGGTCCATGTTGTCCTGTGAACCCGATACCCAAGCACAAGCGGACAATCAATCGCTGCTCATCCTGCCCACGGGGCCGGCCGATGTGTTGGATTCATGGCAACTGTTCATCGTGGCCGCCTGCCAGCACGCGCAAGAGCGATTGTGGATCGCCTCGCCGTACTTTGTGCCCGATGGCGGAGTGACCTCGGCCCTGCAAGCCGCCGCGCTGCGCAGAGTGGATGTGCGCATTTTGATTCCGGAGCGCGCGGACAGCCGCCTGGTCAACTGGGCGGCGCATTCCTACTTCGAACAAATCCTGCCATCGGGAGTGAAAATTTTCCGCTATCAAACCGGTTTCCTGCACCAGAAAGTCGTTCTCAGTGATGGCTATGCCGCGGTGGGCACGGGAAATCTCGACAACCGTTCCTTCCGATTGAATTTTGAAATCACGGGCGTCAGTAGCGATGCGGCGTTTGTAAATGAAGTCGCGGAAATGCTGCAACGGGATTTCGAGCAATCCCTGCCCACCAGTCTGGAAGACGCCACGCAACGGCCCTGGTATTTCCAAGCGGCATGCCGCGCCGCGCGATTGCTATCACCGATCCTGTGAATCCGACCGACGGTGGTTTTCCTCCTTGTCGAACGCGCGATCCTCGCGAAAGATTCCGTCTATGACTCCTTATCGTCGCTGTGGTCATTCGGGCCTGTTGTTGCCGGAAATTTCGTTAGGCCTGTGGCACAACTTTGGCGACGTCGATGACGCGCAAGAAGCCCGCGCGATGATTCTCGCGGCTTTTGATGCGGGCATCACGCACTTCGACCTCGCGAACAACTACGGACCGCCGCCGGGATCCGCGGAGAAAAATTTTGGTACCATTTTCCATCAGGATCTCGCCGCGCACCGCGATGAGATGGTGATCTCCACCAAAGCCGGGCACACCATGTGGCCGGGCGTGTATGGCGAATGGGGCTCGCGCAAGCATGTGCTGGCGTCGCTCGATCAATCCCTGCAACGGATGCGTTTGCCCTATGTGGACATTTTTTACTCGCATCGCCCCGATCCTGATACGCCGTTGGAAGAAACCATGTCAGCGCTGGCCACTGCCGTGCAATCCGGTCGCGCGCTGTATGTCGGCCTCTCGAAATATCCTCTGCCCATGCTGGAAGAAGCCGTGGCATTGCTGCGGGACATGGGCGTGCGGCCGCTGATCTATCAACCGCCGTATTCCATTCTCAACCGTTGGCCGGAAGCCGAGGGCATTCACGCCTGGTTGGAAAACGAGGGCATCGGCTCGATTGTGTTCAGCCCGCTGGCGCAAGGCATGCTGACGCCCAAGTATGTCGATGGCATTCCCTCCGGCTCCCGTGCCGCACGGCCCGAAGGTTTTCTGCAAGAGGCGCAAGTGCTGGCACAGCAGGAAAAAATTCGCGCGCTGCATGCGATCGCCTGCGACCTCGGCATCCCGTTGCACCACCTGGCGCTGCGCTGGGCTCTCCAACAACAAGGCGTGACTTCGCTGATCATCGGCGCACGAACGGTCGCACAACTTCACGATAACCTCGCCGCGCTGGATGTGCCCGCGCTCGCGGCCGACGTTCTTGCCGCCATCGACCGCATCGCCCCCGCGCAACGCAAAGAGCACGCGGAGGCTTGAGGAAAAGTCACGCGGGAGGAAATCACACCAATTGGTGGAACCATCCTTTGCGGTACTCTTTCGTGAGAAAACCGTTGGCCTGATCGTTGTTGGTGAATTTCATGTTCGCACCATCGTAGAGGAGCTTTTCATTCGCCTTGCCCACGCGCAGGGCGATGTTGCCTAACAGAATGGATTCGGTGAACGGGGCGGAATAGAGGAAATTCGAGCCGGGGCTGTCCCAGGACTTCTCGCCCTTGCACGCGCGCTGCCAATCCATGTATTGACCGAAGTCGCCCTCGCCATCGGGATTGCGCGGCAACATTTCCGGAGCCTTGGCGATGGGTTGGTTGTTCTTTTCCTCGGGCGTCTGGGCGATGCGCGAGACATCGCCGTAGCTGCCCTCGACGATGAGGTCGTGTTTGGTGCCGAAGTAGACATTGCCGCTGGCGGCCAGCTTCACATCCGCGGCGAGTTTTTCCGGTCGACGCATGCGCTCGGAGGCCATCACTTCCACGCCGTCTTTCATCAACTTGCCCTCGTACCAATAAATCACCAGTTCCGGGCGCGGTTTGCCGTTGGGCAACGTACCCGCGGCATAGGTCCAACGGAAGATCGCTCCCTTGGGGAATGTCTCGGTGGTGTGGCCGTGGATTTCCACGACTTCCACGCTCTGCGGCAGGCCGAGGTTCATCGACCAGAAAATGCTGTCCATCGTGTGGCAGGCCATGTCCGCCAACGCGCCGCCGCCGAAGTCATACCATCCGCGCCAGTTGAAATCATGATAAACGCGTTTGTCCTTGTAGGGACGGAACGGCGCACAGCCGAGGAAAAGATCCCAGTCCAAATTCGCCGGCACCGGATCCTCTCCCGCCGGGCGGTCGAGACCTTGCGGCCACACCGGACGATTCGTGCAGCAATGGATCTCGGTGATGTCACCCAGCATGCCGCTGTTGACGTATTCGTAGATCTCGCGGTTGCCGCGACCCGAGTGTCCCTGGTTGCCCATCTGCGTGGCGACCTTGAATTTTTTCGTGGCAGCCAGCAACTGCCGCGCCTCCCACACCGTGTGCACCAACGGTTTCTGGGTGTAAACGTGCTTGCCGCCTTCCATCGCCAGCGCGGTGGGCAGGTAGTGATGATGATCGGGCGTGGAAATCATCACGGCATCGATGTTCTTCATCTCCTTCTCTAACAAAATGCGGTAATCCTGATAGAACCGCGATTCCGGCCAGATCTTGGGCACGCCGCCCTGGCGTTTGGTATCCACGTCGCAATGCGCGACCACGATGTCACCGGCCTGCTTAACCATGTTGATGTGGGCCCCGCCCTTGCCACCGGTGGCGATGAGAGCGACGCGGAGTTTTTCTCCTTTGTTTTGCGCGTGAAGAATGGCGGGAAAACCCAACAGACTGGCCGAGGCGGAGCCGGCAATCTTGAGGAACGAACGACGGGTGGAAGATGGATGGACCATAACGAGTGAATTCTTATCCATAACGGAATTACGGACGCAGATGTTTCATCGAAAGAAACGCATCACCTGAAAACGCGCGTGGAAGCTCACTTGTAAGGAAGATCCGAAGCGCACGTATGCAGGTGGATGAAATGTTTCGCCCTCATGCTCGGCTGTGTTGCCTGGCTCTGCACCCACGGTATGGCCGCCAAGGCGCCGAACATCGTGGTGTTTCTCGTGGATGACATGGGTGTCATGGACACCTCGGTGCCGTTCCTGACCGATGAAACCGGCGCGCCCAAGGCCTATCCGCTCAATGCCTGGTATCGCACCCCGAACATGGAGCGTCTTGCGCGTCAGGGGGTGCGTTTCTCGCAATTTTGTGCGATGAGTGTCTGCTCTCCCACGCGTGTTTCCCTGCTCACGGGGCAGAACGCCGCGCGCCATCATGTGACGAACTGGATCAATCCGGATGCCAACAATCGAGGTCCACAGGGGCCGCCGGATTGGGATTGGCGCGGCTTGGACAAGAGCGACATCACCTTGCCGAAACTCCTGCAACAACAGGGATACCGCACCATCCACGTCGGCAAAGGGCACTTCGGACCCAATGATACGGAGGGATCAGATCCCAGACAGTTGGGCTTCGATGTGAACATCGGCGGCAATTCCTACGGGCATCCGGGCAGCTACTATGGCGAAAAAAACTACGGCAAAGGATCCAAACAAGCGGTGCCGCATTTGGAAGAATATCATGGATCGTCCACGTTTCTGACCGAAGCACTGGCCCGCGAGGCGAACAAGCAGATCGATGCCAGCCTTCGCGACCAAAAGCCGTTCTTTCTCTACTTCGCCCAATACGCGGTGCACTCGCCGTTCCAGGCCAATCCCCGCTTCGCCGCAAACTATGCGAAAAGCGATCGCTCGCCTCAGGCGAAAGCATTCGCCACCTTGATCGAAAGCATGGACGAATCCCTCGGCATGCTGCTCAATCATCTGGAAAAAACGGGCGAAGCGAAAAACACGATGGTCTTTTTCCTCGGCGACAATGGCAGCGACTCCCCCTTGGGCGAGGCGCACAACGTCGGCAGCTCGGCTCCGTTGCGAGGGAAAAAAGGCTCGCACTACGAAGGAGGTGTGCGGGTGCCGTTCATCGCCGCGTGGGCCCAGGTGGATGCCGCGAACGCCCATCAGAAAAACCTGAGCATTCCTGCGGGCCGGTTGCGAAACGAACTGGCATCGGTGGAAGATCTTTTCCCCACAGTGCTGACGCTGGCAGGCGTAAGAGCACCCGAAACGCACATCGTGGATGGACGCGACCTCCGGCCCTTGCTGCTTGGAAACAAGGATGCCAGCCACCGCGAACATTTTCTCATGCATTATCCCCATGCACCCCATCGCAGCGACTACTGGAGCAGCTTGCGCGATGGCGAATGGAAAGTCATCTATCACTATCTCCCCAAGAAAAACGGTCCGCATTACCAGTTATTCCACCTCAAGAACGATCCCTTCGAGCAAAACGATCTAGCTGCAAAGGATCCAGCCACGCTGAAACGCATGATGGGGAAACTCATCCAATCATTGGACGACCACAAAGCCCAGTATCCACGCGACAAAAAAGGCGCGGAACTGCGGCCGCAACTGCCGTGATCAAGGCAGCCAGCCGCAGAGTTGGAACAACTTCACCATCAGATAACCCACCAAGCCGGCGGCTGGCAGGGTCAGGACCCAGGCCCAGATGATGCGCTCCACGAGCGAGAGCTTCAGCGCGTTGAAACGTTTGGCACAGCCCACGCCCATGATGGACGTGGTGATGCTGTGCGTGGTAGAAACCGTCATGCCCATGCTGCCCGTCACCGCCAACAAGGTCGCGGCTGTGGTTTCGGCGGCAAAGCCGTGCACGGGATGAAGTTTCACCATCTTGTGACCGAGGGTCTTGATGATTTTCCAACCACCCGCCGCCGTTCCGGCCGCCATGGTCAGCGCGCAGATGATCTTGATCCAGGCCGGCACATCGGGGGAGAGATCCTTGACCTTGCCCGCAGCCACGGACAAAGGCACTTTTTTCGCTGCGATGGCTCCCGCCATTTCTGCATCCAGCGTTTTTTTCCAGTCGGTGAATTTCGCCGCCACCATCTTGCCCACCAACGGGGTTTTCGGCAACCAGCGCCGGGCTTCGTGATCCAACAAATCCGCATGGGTTTTGCGCGCCGCGGCCATCGCCCGCTGCGAGGCATCGGTCCGGCCCGCTTCCTGATAGGCATACGCGGACATGGTGAGAAAGGCCTCACGGAACTCGCCGTTTTTCAGTCGCAGGGCTTCATTCTCCAGCACCGTGGCGGCATCGACGATGGTATTTTCCGCCAGATCCTTGCCTTGCAGTGATTTGAGTGCTTGCTCGGCCTGCTGGGTCTTGTCCATTTTCAAAAACGAACACCAGCCGGGTAAATCCTGAAAACTTCCTGCGGCGGTGGCCGTCACCAGTGCCAGGGTGATCACACCCATGGTTTTCTGGGCGTCCGCCAGACCGTGCGCAAAGCCCATGTATGCCGCACTGGCAATTTGTGCCTTGCCGAAAAAACGATTCACAAAACGCGGACGCGCATTGCGCAAGAGCAGATAGAACAATCCCATGATGACGAATCCGCCGACGAATCCAATGACCGGCGAGGTGATCATGGGCATCACCACCTTGTGCAGCACGCCTTCCATCACCATCTTGCCGTCCTTCATTTTTTCCACTGACCAGATGATGGCCTTGGGGTTATGATGGGCGCTAGCAAACGTGGCGCCGCAGATCCCGCCCACCAACGCATGCGTGGAGCTGGACGGAAGTCCGAACCACCAGGTGATGAGATTCCAGACAATGCCACCCAGGAGCGCACAGGCGATCACCAGCGGCGAGACATACGCGGAATCGACAAGTCCCGAAGACACCGTCTTGGCCACGGCATGACCCGCCAGCGCACCGATGAGGTTCGTGATGGCCGCGAGTGCGATCGCCTGACGCGGCGTCAGCACCTTGGTGCCCACCACCGTGGCGATCGAGTTCGCCGTGTCATGAAAGCCGTTGATGTACTCAAAGGCCAGCGCCACAAAGATGACGAAAAAAATGATCCACAAGCTCATGCGAAAAAGATCAGGAGTTTTTCAACACGATTTGCGTCACCACATTGCCGGCATCGCGACAGCGATCGATCACTTTTTCCAACAGATCGTAAAGATCGCGCATGGCCATGGCCTTGATCGGTTCCACTCGACCGCTGTAGATTTCCTTGAGATATCCGAGTACCAGTTGGTCCGCACGTCCTTCCAGCTCCTGCAATTGATCGTTCTGAAACTTGATGTCCTCCAGCTTGGGGCTCTTGGAAACCATTTCCACCATGCGGCATACGACCGTCGCCGCTTCCTTGGCGATGCTCATCTGCGGAGCGAAATCGGCGGCGGTGACGTGATGATGCATGATGTCGAATCGCTCACCGAATTTTTCCACGGTCTTGGGAATCCGATAGAGTGCGCGCGACAAGGCTTCGATGTCCTCGCGGTCCAGGGTGGTGACGAAAGTGTTCACCAGTTCCTCGCTGATGGCCTCGGCGATTTTTTTCTCGTTACGGCGAGTGACGGCGAGTTCCGCCAGGGATACCTGACCGTCCGATTGCCTCAACACTCGCTCCAGCGCCTCAATGCTCTGGTAGGATGCCTTGGCACTGGCGTTCAACAATTCAAAGAAACGGTCCGACTTTCCGAAAATTTTTGCGAGAGAGATCACAGCGGCATTCTGCCCGCTCCGTTTTCATGAGCAAGAAGAATTCGTCTGCGTTTTTGTCACATCGATTCGGGCGTCGGGCTGGGATCATGCAGATGCGGAGCCTTGCCATCGTCACGTCGATCCATCGCATGGATGATTTTCAGATAAAACATTGTGCCTGTGAAATACAAGACCGCCGTGATCAGAAACACCGCCCAATAAGGAAAGTCAGACGCCCGAAGCACCTGGAACACCCTTGCGGCCAGCCACCACGCACCGCTCCAGATCGCTCCGTTGCAGGCGCTGACCAGTTCGCGATTCCGTTCGCCCACGTAGGACATGGTCAACTCACTGATCGCCGGGCCCGCCATGCTCATCAATGGTTGGCGCAGGATGAAACAACCCACCGCCAAGGGCAGCGACCATAGCAGATGATTCCAGAGCTCTGTAAGACCCATGATCACCAGCAACAGCACCGCGATGCTCTGCACGCCGATGATCGCCCCGCGCCAACCGTAGCGGCGTCGGATTTCCGGCACCATCAAACCGGTGAACAGCACGAGCACATTGCTGATCGTGCCGTAGGTCGAATACTGCGTGGACGTCACCTGGTGCACCGTATTGAAAAACAAATTGAGGAACTGGATGCTCAGCCCCGCACCGGTCGCGATGACGATGGAAGGCAACAAGGATCGCAGCAACACCGGCATGTCCTCGCGGTGCAGGTGCAGCCATTTTTTCGACACCGAAGCATCCGGCGGTGGATCCGGCATGCGGGCATAAATAAAGGGAGCACCCAATCCCGCAACCGTCAGCAACAACAAAGTCGCGTATTCGTCCAGCACCACATGCCAGCCGAAAAGATCAATCTGCCCCATGCCCTGCAGCACGCTGGACAGCAAGCCGCCGCAAATGCTGGCCGCCGCCCAGGTGGCGAACATCAGGCTCAGCGCCTCGCTCGATTTTTCCGCACTGACCATGCGCAACACCATGGGCATGCTGCCCACATTCAGCACCAGCCCGGCGAAACCCATCAGCAAAAAGCACCAAGAGGCCGCATCCATCGCCCCGTGCTGCACCGCCTCCAAGGAAGCCAGCGCGGTCAACGGAAACAACACCGCGCCGATCACCAGGGGCCAGCGCAGACATCGCCCGCGCAGCCACAAGCCCGCCGGGATCGCCAGGAAAAACGTGCCGACAAAACGCTGCGATGTCAGCGCCGCGATCGTCGGGTCATCGAGATGATGCGAACGCAAAAACAAATTCAACAACAGGAACTGAGCCGTGTTGATCAGATTGATCAAAAACTGTCCAACGGCGAACCACAACACACAACGGGGCAAGGCGCCATACCGCTGCAACCATGAAGGCATCCCCGACATCCGTTTACGCCAGCCGCGCCTCCCTGCCGCGATTCTGTCCCTGCGCCTCGATGAGAGAAAGATTCGCAATTCGTAGGACAAACACTTTCATGCCGCATGGCCCGCGCGGGGCAGTCTTCAGTCTGCGACGTCCCCCCCACCGGTCAAGCCGAAACTGGACGATTTCCCGCTACAACGCCGACGATCATGGATGAAAACTGATAGCGATGGCTCTTTTCGCGACAAAAACAAAGTTCCGAAATTTTTCCTCTTGACTCATCAATTGCATTGGTCGAGTATGGTCATTGTAATTTCGCAAAAAACCTATGAAAGCAAAATCACCTTTGATTGTCAGGCTCGCCAGAAATGTCAGCATGCCTCTCATCATCACCGGCTCGCTGTCTCTCACCTCCCTCACCGCACAGGCAGAGGGCATCTCCATTCGCGATCTCGACGGTGATGGCATCTGGAATGTGAATGATCCGGATATCGACAACGACGGACGCCCGAATGGTCGCGACAGCAATGTCGACGGCGGGATCGCTCGATCAGGTCCTTATCGGAAAAAATACATCGGGGATCGACTTCTGAACGGCGATCCAGCGGAGACCGACATTGATGATGACGGTTTCGCCGATGACGATGATCTCGAACTTGATATTGATGGCGACGGACTTGCTGACGACTCGGCAGCCGAGCGCGACATTGACGGTGACGGCAGACTGGACGGCTATTCGAGTGAGCTGGACATTGACGGCGACGGTCTGAAAGATGATTCGGAAGACGAAGATGACATCGATGGCGATGGTCTTGAGGACGATGAGGATGAGGAGAAAAACATCGATGGTGACGAATTCGATGATGATTCATCGCGGGAAAAGGACATCGATGGCGATGGCAAACTTGACCAAACCGTATCCGAACTCGACATCGATGGTGATGGACTCGAAGACGACGATCTCGACGAACTCGACATCGATGGCGATAGCCTAGATGATAATTCTTCCGCCGAGCTGGACATCGATGGCGATGAGAAAGACGACAGTGCCGATAGCGAGGACGACATCGATGGCGATGCGATCAAGGATGATCTCGACGATGACTGCGATGGTGACGGCAAAGGTGCCGATGAGGACGACGATGACGATGGCGACGACCTTGACGATGATGAGGACGACGACGATGACGGAGACGGAGATGATGACGTGGATGACGATGAGGACGATGACTGATCCCTCCCTTTTGCCAGCATGAATGAGGAACTCCAGCGACAGAAGTTGCTGGAGTTCTTGTTTCCCTTCTTCACCTACTTTCCCTAGCATCACCATGCCCGCCCCGACGGAACGCTTGCCCGGAATCTTGTTTTTATTGGGTCTACTTATCGGCGGTTCCGCTGTCTTTCTTGTAGGAAAATCAGGTGTCGCGATTTTTACCCGACAGCATGAAGCTCCGCCGCATGACTCGGTTCAAAACACGCTCGGTCTATCGACACCGAACACTTCAGGCATTCGCTCCCATGAATCACGTGGCGAAAAATCATCGGGGGATTTCGAGCAAGATTGGCAACAAGGCTTGAACATGGCCAACCAGCGCTTGCGCCTTGAGCATCTGGAAAACGTCTTGCAAGAATGGGCGAGGAAAGATCCCCAGGCGGCATTGCGGGCGGTGCAAACGCTGGGTAGCGGTCGACTCAAAAACGAATGTCTAGCGGCGGCTTGTGGTGGCTGGGCGGCGAAAGATCCTCAGGCGGCGGCGGCATGGGCAAAGGAACATCTCACAGGCACGCAGCTCAGCGGATCTTGCGCTGCGATCGCTGCCAGCTGGTCCGAGCTAGATCCTCATGCCGCGGCTCAATGGGCCATTGGCTTGCAACCATCCACGGTGGCGGAAGCCGCCTTATCCAAAGCCATGATGACTTGGCTGGACCGAGATTCCAAGACTGCCGCTGCGTGGGTTGAATCCCAACCGGAAGGGGAACTTAGAGATCAGGCACAACTCCATCTGGTGCTCGAATGGTCCGCCGCGGATCCGCATGCTGCTGGAGAGTGGATTGCGGCTCATGCCCACGAGCATGGCGCGGGTGTCATGGTGGACACCTTGTTGAACGAGTGGTCGTCGAATGACCCCGTCGCTGCCGCAGCGTGGGCCAACCGCCTTCCCGATTCCCTGAAAGAAGCAGCTTTTGCGATGATTCTATCGGTATGGGGTTCCGCGGATCCCGCCAAGGCGGCACAATGGGCCGCACAGTTCCCCGCAGGGGAGACAAGAGAGCGGGCGATTCCTGTGCTGGCGGAGACATGGGCCGCCATCGATCCTGCGGCCGCGGTGAGATGGACTCTGAATTTGCCTGAATCCGCCGAGCAATCCGATGCCCTCGACCAAGCGGTGCGGACTTGGTCGATCCAAGAGCAGGATGCTCTGACCTCATGGATTCAACAACAGCCCGCGGGTCCTGAGGCAGACCGGCTGCGAGTCACAGCCGCCACGATACTCGTCGACAAAACTCCCCGCGAAGCCGTGGAAATGGCAAGTGCCATCTCGGATCCGGTCATTCGCCGAGAGACCATGGAGCAATTGCTGGACGAGTGGAAAAACAACAAACCGCAGGAAACCGAGCAATGGCTCAAGGATCATCCGCAAGCCCCGTGAAATCGACGCCTCTCATTTCAAAGTGGTGAGGTATTCGATCAAATCGCGCAATTCCCGTTTCTGAAGCATCGAATCCATAGGCGGCATCATCGACATCGGAGTCGTACGCTGGGCAATCTGATCGATGGCCACAGCTGTCAACGATTTGTCTGCTCCGCGGACTTGCAACTCGCGCGCACTTTCCTTCTCCACACTGCCGCTGATGGTTTTCCCGTCCTTGAGTGTGATCATTATGAGGTCGAAGCCCTTGGCGATGCGGGCGTTGGGCAGCACCAACGACTCCAGCAATTGCTCGCGGTTCATGTGCTTGCCGATCTTTGACAAATCCGGTCCCACTTCCGCGCCCTCGCCGCCGATCTTGTGACAGCGGGTGCATTGGGCGGCGAGGTGCTCCAGGGCGATCTGTCTGCCCTTCGAAGCGGTTCCACCTTCCAGAGTCTCGCGATAAGCCGCCAACGGATCCTGCGGCGAGCGAGCCGCTTCATGGGCTTTCAAGGAATCGTTCAATCCCGCGTCTTGCTGAGCGCGCGCGGCTTCTAACAAATCAAGAACTACGACGGGCGGGACATTTCCCTCGCGTAGTTGTATCATCCATTGCGCCAGAAGCTGTCGTGCCTGCGGAGTTTTCACTCCGCCGAGAATGGCAAAGGCCTCTTGCATTTCCGCAGTTTTTCCTCCTGTTAGAATTTTTTCCAAAGTGGGCACCAGATGCGTTGGTGCGTTTCCTGAACGCGCCAACAACTGCAGGGCGCTGTTGCGCAAAGCGGCATCACCCGATTGCAGCGCGACGCCGCTTGCGCGGGGCAAATCGGCATTCTTCAAGGCAGCCAAGGTTTCCAAAGCGGCCTTGCGCAAACCGCCAGTCAGTTTTTCATCAGCTACCAGACGATGCAAAGTATCGCTCGCCTGCTGATACTGGGCCACGCGCAAGAGCTGACAAGAAACCTCGCGGATTTTTGCTGAGGCATCGCCTAACAGCTTTTCCGCAGTGCTGGCGAGCGCCGCTTGCAAGTCCCCCACCGGTCGTTTCTCCAGCGGCCGGTAACGACCCTCCACTCGATCGAGGGACTCCGGCTCACACCAGGTGAGGAGAGTCTCCAGGGCTTCCATCCTCATGCTTTCCGGCGCGGTGGTCGTGACCGCGAAGTTCGCCAACGATTGTGCGGCGGCAGATCCACCCACACGCATGTTGGCGGAAATGGCACGACGCAGGATCACAGGATCAACTCCGGAATATGTTGTGAGAAAATTCGCAAGCGCAGGAAGGGCGGCGGGAATCGAATCGTCATCGTGGATCGCACGCGCAGCCTCGGCCGCAACAAGCGGGTCAGGATCCTTGAGAAAAACCGCCACCTCTTTTGCATGCAAACGCCGCAGCGCGACGACAGCAGAAATTCGGACCGTCGTGTTTTTATGATCATGAAGTCGTATCAGTGCATCGGGATGTTTTGTCGCACAGCCGGCGAGCGCTGTGATGCCCGCGTGCCGGAGAAACCGGTCGGTTGTCGCGCGCCTATCGAGCATTTGCACAATGGCCGGCAGGTCCGCCAGAGTTCCCGTTTTGGCAAGTGCCAGCGCGGCATGGAAACTGACGCGTGGCGCGGCATCGTCTAACAAATTTTTAAGAAAGGGTGCTGCTGCGCTGACGGATGCGTCGCCCAGCACTTTTGCCGTTTGCGCGCGCACCTCAGCCTCTTTGTCCTTCAGCAGCGATGTGATACCCGTAAGCGGAAAGGCATGGCGACGACCCAATTGCCCCAGTCCCCAGATCGCATGAATGCGTCCCATGACATCTCCCCGCTCGATTGCATGAGAGAGCAATTCCTGCCCCGCTCCTATTTCCACCAGAGCCAATTGAGCCGTTACGCGCACACGTTGATCGCTGTGACTCAAAAGTCGGATCAGCTCATCTTTGGTTTTTTTCAAAAGGCCATCGCGCAAAAGGGCTTGCGTCTCCGCGCGCGCTGCATTGCGGGATTTTTCCTCCACATCCAGTTTCCAAATTTTGCCTTTGTTGTGAGGCTCCCACACGGCGCTATTCCAATCGGCCACATACAAGGCTCCATCGGGACCCCAAGATAATCCCGTCATCATCGGGCCGCTGTGCGCGAGTCTTTCATGGACCATCTGAAAACCTGCACCTACGGGTTCCACTTGAAAAGCCGTGAGTTTACGGCCGGGAAATTGTGTCAGAAAAAACGTGTCCTTCCACTCATCGCCGAGAGCGGAGCCAGGATTGTACACAAAACCGCTGGGACCATCCGAATAATTGGACAAAGGCGGAGTGATATAAGCCGCCTGACCATCCCATGCAGGCACCGCGAGTTTTTCATCCATCCATGGATTGTATCCGCCCCCGCGATACTGCCAGTTGCAACGCCATCCGGTATCGCTGCCCTCAGTGATGTAGACGAAACGCTCCCGTTCACCTTTGAAATCACCGTCATTATCGACGGTGAAAAGATTGCCCCATTGATCAAAGGCAATCTCTTGCGGATTGCGCAAACCACGGGCAAAAACTTCGAAGCCGCTGCCGTCCAACTCGCAACGAAGAATCGCACCTTCGTGAGCGACTTTATGAACCTTACCTTTCTGGTCGGTCACGTTCAGTCCTTTATCACCAATGCTCCAGTAGATCCTCCCGTCAGCCCCTACAGTCAATCCATGCATATCATGACCGGAATAGGCGATGTGCACCCCGAATCCTTCGAACATGATTTCCTTTTTGTAATCCGCCGATCTAGGCTTGCGCTCAGCATCAAATTTCCAAAGGCGCGGAAGTGCCGTGAGGTAAATGTTTCCCTGATGGCTCATTACGCCCGCCGCCACACCAGTCATGGCGTCATTGAGGCCATCGACAAATACCGTGGAGGTGTCCGCACGTCCCTTGCCGCTCTTGTCCTCGATGCGCAGAATTTTTTCCGATAGAACGGCGAGGTCGCGGAAATCCGAAACGCCATCGCCATTCCGATCCTTCAACCAACTTTTGTTTCGCGCGCTCATTTCCGGAGACATCACGCGACGATAAAACGCCTCACGATCCGCCACACTCTCCATCGCCAATGTCGGAATGACCCAATCGCGATGCGAACGGATATCGAGTTCACTTTCCTTGCGGCGCACCGTTTGTGTCACATAAGCGCGCCCTTGGTGATCCATGGAAATTGCCACTGGACTGCCCAGCAAAGAATCATCAGCCCACTCGCTCGCCTGCAATCGAGGTATTGTTGCCTGCTTTTGTGCGAACAACGGTGAAATAAAAACTCCCAGAGTCAAAAGCGGAAAAAAGGAACGGCGCATGAAATGGAACTAGCACACATTTTCCGTCAAGCAAAGCAGGGAATGGGCGCCATGCAGGGAGATACGATGATCAAAACGTGGCTTCATCCTCACCGATGACTTTCACTTCCATTTCCATCTCAATACCACGTTGCGTGCGTGCTTTCAGACGGATCTCCTCGACCAAGGCGAGAATGTCGCGGGTGTTCGCGCCACCGGTATTGACGATGAAATTTCCGTGAACGGAAGAAACCTCAGCCTTACCATGACGAGTGCCCTTGAGACCGAGTTCGTCCACCAGTTTCCCCGCTGGAACCGCGGTCGGATTTTTAAACATACATCCTGCACTGGCAGCAATGGGTTGAGAAACACGACGCTTGTTGCGTGAAACATCCCATCGCTCCTGAATGTTTTCGGCGGTATCGGGCGGGCCTGTGAGTGTAACTTCCAATGCAAAATTCCTGCTCAAGAAAGGCACGTTGCGATATTCGACATCGACGTCCTCACGCATACGCGTGCGGATGTTTCCTTCCTCATCGAGAACAGTGACATCCAACACCTGATCGAACATTTCCACGCCCATGGCACCGGCATTCATGCGTAGTGCTCCGCCGACATTTCCGGGAATTCCTTCCATCCACTCGAATCCGCCCAAGCCCGCGGCTTGGGCCACACTGGCCACTTTTTTCAAACGCGCACCAGCGCCGGCGATCACCCTGCCGTTTTCCACGCGCACTTGAGAAAACGCGCCGCCGCTCGGATGAATCACGGCCCCGCGAATCCCGCCATCGCGTACCAACAGATTCGATCCCCTGCCTATCACGCGGAGGGGAATGCCCCGTTCACGACAGTAACCCACAACCTCGGCTAACGCGCGATAGCTATGCGGCTCCAACCAGTATTGCGCTGGACCACCAGCCATCATGGTCGTATGCCGACGCATGGGCTCATACAATTTCCCCACCATTTCATCCGAAGGCACCAGGCGCAGCATTTCCTCCAAAATCTTTAGATCATCGGCAATGCGTGTGCCCGCCTCATGAACGTTTCCTGCACCGAGCGTGATCAACAAATCTCCCGGTTCTAAGCAATTGCCCACCTCATAATGGGCGCGCGCCACTTCGGGTGTGTAGGAAACCTTGCAGTCGCCATGACGTTTCATGGCATCCACCAATGTCATGCCACTGATGCCCTCGATGGGTTTTTCGCTGGCCGCATAGACATCGGTGAGAAACACGCGATCCGCCGCTTGCAAGACCTTGCCGAAATCATCTGCAAGAGCCTGCGTGCGGGTATAACGGTGCGGTTGAAACAACACGACGACCCGCCCGGGATTCAAGGAACGCGCGGTTTGCAAGGTGGCGGCCAACTCGGTCGGATGGTGGCCATAGTCGTCCACTATGCGGAAATCACGCGATAGATATTTTGTTTCGAAACGGCGTTTGGCACCGGCAAATGTCGAAAGTGCGCGCGCGATGAGTGGAAAACTCGCGCCCGCGCCATCAGCTAGGGCAATCGCCCCCAGAGCATTGAGAACATTGTGTTTTCCGGGAATCCCCAATTCGATCTTGCCTAACAGCTCGCCATCGCGCCAGACGGCGAAGGCTGTCGATCCGCGCAATTCGCGGATGTCTGCAGCAACATAGTTCGCATCACTCCAGCCGTAGGAAACAGCGTTGGTCCTTCCTTGGTTGAGGCGCGTAGCGACGGGGCATTCCTTGCAATAGACGATGCGCCCGCGAGTCTGGTCCAGGAGTTTCGCAAAGACTTCGCAGATATGATCGAGATCCCGATAATAATCGAGATGCTCGGCCTCGATGTTGAGCACGATGGAACATTCCGTTTGATAAAGAGCGAGCGTGCCATCGCTTTCATCGCCTTCTGCGACCATATACTCGCCCTCTTCATCCCACCGGGCGTTGCTGCCCAATACTGGGATTTCCGCGCCCACATAGTGGCTTGGTTTCAGTCCCGCCTCGCGCAGGATGTGCGCGGTCATCGACGATGTCGTGGTTTTGCCATGGGTGCCGGAGATCACGATGCCCTTTTTCGTATGCAAAATGGCGGCAAGACATTCAGCCCGACGCAGTAAGGGAACTCGAGCCTCATGGGCGGCGGCATAAGCTGGATTTTCCGCACGAATGGCCGAGCTAAAAACCACCAGGTCCACTCCCCTGACCGCATCGGCAGCATGCGGTGAGGAAAATCGTAAGCCCACGCCCTGCAGCCTCTCAGTTTCCTGGCTGGTAACCCGGTCCGATCCACTGACCTTATGCCCCATGCCTAACAAAAGCAGTGCCAAACCACTCATACCGGAACCAGCCACTCCGATGAGATGCACGCGCAAAGGTTGGGAACGGTCGGTGAGCCTTCGGCTCCAATAAGAGATATCGGTCATGAGAAACGGGCCGGAAAACGTGAGGCAAAATCACTAGGGCGGATTCCCAAATGAACCACACTGCGACGCGAGAAGCCGTAGCAGAATTACCACAACAGACAATGCCAAATTGGTCCATGCAGTCGATGGGTGACCAAATCATGGCTTGCCAAGCATGCCGATTTCTCTTTTATTTCCCGCCGCTACCTCATCATGGCTCTCATCGTTCAAAAATATGGCGGCACGTCCGTTGGTTCGCTTGATCGCATTCGCAACGTTGCCACGCGTCTGAAAAAAACGCGCGATGACGGCAATCAGGTGGTAGCTGTGGTATCCGCGATGTCCGGTGTGACCGATGGCCTACTCAAAATGGCCCATGAACTGACGCCACATCCTTCCGAGCGCGAACTCGATGTATTGGTGTCCACAGGAGAACAACAATCCATTGCTTTGGTGGCCATGGCGCTTCAGGACCTAGGTGTCGACTCCGCTTCCATCACCGGACGCCAAGCGGGAATTTTCACCACCGGCTCGCACACTCGCGGCCGCATTCTCGACATCGATCCGACCTTGATGAACCAACTGCTTGGCGAAGGTAAAACCTTGGTCGTGGCCGGTTTCCAAGGTGTCACTCCCGAAGGCATGATCCATACCTTGGGACGTGGTGGCTCCGATCTTACTGCCATCGCTATCGCCGCAGCTATCAAGGCCGATGTTTGCCAAATTCTCACCGACGTCGATGGCGTCTACACCTGTGATCCGCGCATCGTGCCGAATGCCCGCAAACTTCCGGAAATTTCCTACGATGAAATGCTGGAAATGGCATCTTCCGGATCAAAAGTCATGCAATCCCGCTCCGTCGAATTCGCCAAAAAATACGGCGTGGTATTCGAGGTGCGATCCAGTCTCAATCAAAATCCCGGAACCTTAGTCCTAGAAGAACATCCCGCCATGGAAAACGTCGTCATTCGTGGAATCAGCATCGAACGCTCCCAAGCTCGCGTCACCGTCACCGGCATCCCCGACGCACCGGGTATGTCAGGCGCCATTCTCGGCGCGCTCGGCGATGCCGAAATCAATCTGGACATGATCATTTCCAACATTGCCAACGATGGTTTCGCCCGTCACTCCTTCACCATGCATTCGAACGACCTCGGCAAAGCCCAGGCCGCATTGAAGCCGGTCCTTGAAAAACTCGGCACCCATGCCAAGGTCGAAACCGAAGGCGGCATTGCCAAGCTCTCCGCCGTCGGCATCGGCATGCGCTCTCACTCGGGAGTAGCCGCCACCATGTTTAAGGCTCTGGGCGATGCAGGAATTAATATTGGCATGATCTCCACTTCGGAAATCAAAATCGCCGTCACCGTGGACGAACGTTTCATCGAAGACGCCGCCCGTGCCGTGCACGATGCCTTCAAGCTCGACAAAGAACCGGCTTGAGTCGGACTCACTCGCTAGGGTGGCGAGTCAAGTCCTGACGATGCATCAAAAGCCAGTTGCACCATTCCGCAACAGCAATACATGCGGATACCTTATGCCTTCGATCGGCTAAGGCGAAAAAAATCCCGCCTCTCGCAGGGAGAGACGGGATGGAGAGTTGGTCAATTGATGAAAGACGATTAGGCAGGTTGAGCGATATCGGACTGGCTGATCACGCGCAGCGGCACACGAACAAGCACTTTGCCATCAAAACGGATGTCGAAATGATAGGTGCCGGCTTTGGCCACTGTGCCTTGCAGCGGAGTAATCAGGTTTTGCGTGGAGAATCCAGCGGTGCCCTCGGGCATGTTCACTTGCATATCGGATTCTTCCTGCGTGTTTTCCGTAGGAGCCTCGGAATCGTCGACCAACAGGATCGAGAATTTGTGGCTGCCATGGTCGGCAGAAGTGAAGCTGAAACGCAATGCCAGATTGCAGGCAAAACGTGCAGGAAAACTTTGGGCGACAATCGCATCAAAAGCTCCGAGAACATTGAGTTTGCCTTGGTTTTCCACGGCGGTATCACATAGGGTTGCAACAAGTAGTTCCATATCAACAACAGTTTGCTTGATCCCGAGTGATCGCACAACATAAAAAATCTAACAAATCGCGCCACCGATCATGCGGTCTTTTTGGAAAAAAGAGCGTAAACCACCGCAACCGCCTACCGCATCAGCAGTCACAAGGGCAATCCCACGGCCTATGGAGAACTGATGCGAGTTGTCAACCTTCAGGCGTCAGACCCAACACCACATCGAACGATGCCATCAGTTCGCCCGCCTTGTTGTTGGGAATTTTTCGGAAATCCACCTCCAAGGCCGCACGCGCTTGGGGATTCTTGATGCTTTGAAAGACCCCATCTTTCGCGTTGCGCCCATCGCCCTTGATGTAACACTGTGTGACCAACAGGTCCTTGCCCTTGGATTTGATTTTGTAATGAATGTGAGGGGTGCGCCCTGGGTAGCTTACCGGTTTGATGGTGCGGAACAGGTATTCTCCTTTGATTCCGGTGACAAAACGCCCGAACCCCTGGAAATTGCCATCGCGCTTTGCCCCGCTTTGTCCCTTGCTGTGAAGATAGGCGCCTTCCGCATCGCATTGCCAGATTTCCACTTCCACACCACGCATCGGCTCGCCCTTGGCATCCAAAATGCGCCCGCTCAGGTAAGTGACTTCGCCCACAGCGGGCGTCAGCGCACTGTTCAAAATCAACAGATCATTGTCAGTGTCCAGAGGCAAATGATCGGGATAAAAAGGACCTTCTGTCTGCCGAGGTGTGACAGTCAAGGCCTCGGCATACAAACCCGGTGTCGTGAAAAATGCAGCACCCATCGCCGCACGAACAAGAAAATCACGACGTGACCATGACGATTTACGGGATGCAATCAGGTTCATGTCGCCTAGGTTGCTCCGTTCCGATGAACCTCACAAGAAAAAAGACCTGATCACAAGATCACCCTGCGATGACGCCTATTCGCCCAATACATCGCGGACAAACCCAACAACAGAGCCACTGAGGGTTCAGGAACCGGTGTGATCGACCAAGCTAAGCCATAATCTGTAAACAAATTGGGCTCGGTAGCCATTTGATAATTCTGATCCTCCCACACCACGCGGATTTGATATCGACCGGTTTCGGATAGCGTGAAACGCAAGTGTTCCGTCGTTCCCCACGGGGACTCGGAGCGCCCAACGAGTCGATCTCCTTGATTCTGATCCAGACACCACAATTCCAATGACAAGTTGGAAAGCGCGATCTCTTGGGCACTGGAGAGAGCGACATCAAAACCGCGGGCCGCATACCACGTGAGAACTGCCGAAAACTGACTACCTGCCGCCATCACGCCCGCCAGTGTGTATAGGTTTGCGCCCCCTTGAATGCCACCGAGATCCCAACCTTGGGCAGCAAGGTTGGCCGCTCCCGACATGCCCGAAACACCGAGGGTATTCATGCCGTCGGTCGCATAGACCGATTGCGCCAACAAAAGAGAACCACCGATGTAAATCGAATGAGTCTTCTCCAAATTCAAGGCTCCCGCGCCAGCCGCCAAGTCCAAGGCCTGCGATGTGCGAATCACCGAACCATCAAGATATTGCCCATTGTTCCAGCCTTGCGTGGGCGTTGCCCCCGCCATGAGAGCTGCTTTTACCACCAATGGATGAACCATCTCGGAGTTACCAAATGCCTTTCCAGCATCGACCATCAAAGCGGCAGCTCCCGCGACAATGGGTGCGGCAAAACTGGTGCCGCTCATCCCGGAAACATAATACTGACCGCTACCTGCTGTAGGATCCGTGCCCGCAATGTGGCCGCCCGTGAGTCCACCATAAAAGGCCATCGTGAGATTGTCTCCGGGAGCCACCAAATCCACCGCAGCACGGGCGTTGCTGATAACCACGTTAGTTTGGGGATTGTAGGCATCGTTCCATCCACGACTGGAAAAATCGGCCACGGTGTCATAGATCGGGCGCGACTCGGTATTGGTCAAAGCGCCGACCGTGATACCGTTGTAACCGCTGCCCGGAGCAATGACCGTATTACCATTCGGACCGGAATTTCCCGCGGCAAAAACGCCGATCACACCGCTACTGCGCAGCATGGCATCGATGGCTACGGCTTCCGCTGAAGAGCCTGTAGGATCAGCATAACCCCAACTGCTATTAATCACATCCGCACGCGTGCCATTGACTCCCGTGACCATCGCCGCGCGATAGGGATACAACAAACTCGCTTCCGTGATGTCAAAGGAACCAACGTATTGCTCCAATGGTGCTCCCGACCAAGAAGTAGCGATCGAACCCGACCACAGCTGAGCAAGCGGCGCGATTCCATCCTGATGCGTATAAAGTCCTCTGCCAGCGAGGGCCTGGCCGACAAAAGTCGCGTGCCAATCCGCCTGGCCCAGCTGTGTGCCAGTAATCGAAGGATCGTACAATGTTTGTATCGTCCTGCCTTGCATCGTTTCATGACCACCCCAGATCGTACCCGCCTCAATATTGGCGATCACTGCCCTTTGACCGCCGAAACCCTGATTGTAAAAGGCATCGGCTCCGATCACCTCATTGATGTATACTCCGTTGAAAATGTTAGTACCCCCAAAACTGCTAACAAGAGCACTAGCTTTCGGCATCATGAAACAAGCAAATCCAAGCACGCTGAGTGCGCCGGTGGCTCCGAATTGATGGGGCAGGATTTTCATTTTCGGAAAAGTGGGTTCTGTTATCAGCAACACTGTTCCTTAAAATAATAGAATGCGCAAGAACTTGTTCCTTACTCCGAAGCAGCCCTGAGTTGCAGAGCCAGTTTCTCATGCCTCTGGCGCACCAGACGCACGACCAGCGAAGTCCAGCCAGTCTGATGCGAAGCCCCCAGACCTTCGCCTGTTTCGGCATGAAAATACTCGTGGAAAAGCAACAGTTCGCGCCAATGCTCGACATCGCTGTAACGTGGCGCATCGCCGAAGCAAGGACGGTATCCTTTCTTATCGGGAACAAACAACGAGATCAAACGATCGCACAAATCGATCGCCACTTCGATCAAGGTTTTCATGTTGCCTGACCCGGTGGGATATTCAACGGTAAACGAGTCACCATAAAAGTAATGATATCGCTCCAATGCTTCGATGATCAGAAAGTTCGTCGGAAACCAGATCGGCCCGCGCCAGTTAGAATTGCCGCCAAACATATCGGTGTTCGACTCTCCGGGTGTATATCTCACCTCGTTGCGATTGCCTCCATGCTCGAATACAAAAGGATGCTTTTCGTGGATTTTGCTCATCGATCGGATGCCGTAGGGTGAGAGAAACTCCTCTTCCGAGAACATGCGTTCCAAGGTTTTGCGGAGCCGATCCTCGTTCGGCAGGGCGAGCAGGCAACGACCGGGATTTTTGGAACCACTGGCTCGGCGCACCCGAATGTATTTCAACAAATCAGGTCTGTGACTGAGAAACCAATCCAAACGCTTGCGGAAACCGGGCAAGGCATCGATGGTTTTCTGCTTGAGTACCGTCACCGCACACAAGGGCAACAATCCCACCAAAGAACGAATGCGCAGCGGGATCGGCTTCTCATGATTGATGATAAGCTGGTCATAATAAAATCCATCTTCCTCATCCCAAAGGCCTGTGCCACCGAGGCTGTTGATGGCATCCGTGATGTTGACGTAATGTTCGAAAAATTTCGAGGCAATGTCCTCATATGCCGGATTCACGGTCGCAAGTTCCAAAGCCATGGAAAGCATCGACAAACAATAATACGCCATCCAAGCCGTTCCATCGGCCTGATGAAGGTGTCCACCTCCAGGCAACGCGTGCGATCGATCAAATACACCGATATTGTCCAGACCCAAAAAGCCACCTCCGAAAACATGGCGACCTTCCGTGTCCTTGCGGTTGACCCACCATGTGAAATTGATCAACAGCTTCTGAAAAGCCCGCTCGAGAAAAAGAACATCGCGCTGGCCTTTGGCATCGGCAATTTTATAAACCCGCCACACCGCCCCCGCATGTACTGGCGGATTGACGTCGGAAAAATTCCATTCGTACGCAGGCAATTGACCATTCGGATGCATGTACCACTCGCGCAACAGTAAAAGAAGTTGATCCTTCGTGAAATCAGGATCAATGCTCGCAAATGGAATCATGTGAAAGGCCGTGTCCCATGCCGCGAACCACGGGTATTCCCACTTGTCAGGCATGGAAAGGATGTCGCGCGCGAAAAAATGTTTCCAATCGGAATTCCTTCCCTTGAGCCGCGCAGGTGAGGGAGCTGGCCCTTTCGGATCACATTGAAGCCAGTCATCCACGACGTAATGATAAAATTGCTTTGTCCACAACAGTCCGGCATAGCCTTGTCGACAAATCAAACGCTCGGCATGGGGGATGTTCGAGGGAATGACGTCTTCGTAAAACTCATCCGCCTCAGCTATACGAAGTGCGAAGATCTCATCAAATCGCTCCAAACCTTGACAGTCATTGTGCTCACGCTCGGCATGCAAACGGCAGCGCACCGTAACGGATTCTCCAGGCGGGATGACGAAACGCATGTGTGCGGCAGACTTGGTGCCCTGGGGCAAGGGCTTCACCGCCTGCGTCTCACCGTGAATCAGATAGCGATGAAAAGCATCTTTCACATACGGACATGGATTTTGTCCCTCGCCCATGGCCTCAAGGTTGCTCTCATTTTCCGTAAACAGCCAGCGGGTCGGCCAGGCGGATTCAGCCTCGGCATAAAAGCGATAGACGCCCATCGTTTCATGTTTTACCAACAGATGCTGGTCTACCAGCTCGATGCTTGGCTTGCGCAGAGTCGCTTCGCTTTCATTGCCCCAGCTCCAGGTGTTGCGAAACCACAGGGTTGGCAGGACATCGATAGCCGCTTCCTGCGGACCGTGATTGGTGATCGTCAGACGCCATAGCAAATCTTCTGGAGAACGTTTGGCCACTTCCTGCAAAACATCAAAATAGCGGCCCTGATCAAAAACACCCATGTCGGCAATTTCCAACTCAGGATCATCTCGCGTAAGTTTCTGGTTTTCCGCCACAATATCCGCGTAGGGAAAAGCACGCTGCGGATACTTGTAAAGTGCCTTGGTATAGGAATGCGTCGGTGTGGCATCGAGATAGTAGTAACATTCCTTCACATCCTCGCCGTGGTTGCCCTCATTACCACCGAGCCCGAAGAGTCGCTCTTTGAGGATGGCGTCCTGACCGTTCCAAAGCGCAGGCGCAAAACACAGCTGACCGCGTCGATTGCACCAACCATGCAACCCGTCCTCTCCCCATCGATAGGCGCGAAAACGTGCGTGATCGTGAGTCACCGCCGACCAACTATGACCATGGTCCGAGTGATCCTCGCGAACCGTGCCCCACTGGCGCTCGCTGAGATACGAGCCCCAGCGCTTCCAATTCGCCCGTCTCTCGCGATCCTCGATCAATCTTTGTTTTTCGGCCGTCATCTTGCGCTGGGATAAGCAGGTTTCATGCAGATTTTTCAAGGAAACTTGGTGATTTCATGGCGAGGTACATGACCATTTTCCGTGCTCAACTGTTTCGTGCCCGTGCGTGGCACCAACCCTTGCGCCAATGAAGCTCGATGGGAAGATCGTAAAGCTGGCTCAAACTTTCGGGACTGAGGACTTTGCGCTTCGGCCCATCGGCCCAGAGTTTGCCGTTTTTCAACAATAGCACGCGGGCAATCTCCGGCGGAATTTCTTCCGGATGATGGGTTACGAGCACCACAGTGCAGCCTGATGCCATGGCGCGGCGCAGACTCTGAATCAAGAGCTGAGATCCGGCAAAATCTAGGGCGGTGGTTGGCTCGTCCATTACCAACACGCGCGGTCCATGAACCATGGCACGCGCGATCAGCAGCCTGCGCTTTTCGCCGGACGATAGCTGTCCGATGCATCTCCGTGCCAAATGCAAAACTCCCGTGATTTCCATCGCTTCCTCCGCAGCGAGTTTTTCCGCACGAGAAAATCTCATTTCACGCGTCCTGCCATAGGCTCCACGCCACGCCGAAAGTACTACATCCATCGTAGTTTCAGTGTCATCGAAATATCTTGCCTGTTCCGGAGAAACAAAACCGATGGCGTGACGCAGATCTTCCAGACACCAGAGCTCCTCGCCAAACAACCGGCATACCCGATCATGGGAAAACTCCACCGACAGGTCTCCTGTTAGCACCTGCACCAAGGTGCTTTTTCCCGAGCCGTTTGGTCCAAGGATCGCCACGCTTTCACCGTGACGGAAATCGACGGACCAGTCAGAAAGAATGCAACGATCACCACGCCAAACGTGGGCTTGTCGCATTTCGAAAAAAATTTCGCCTTGCTTCATGAATCGATCGGTAGGGGGATTTTCGCCAGCTCTGCAAAAACGTTTCGCATGTAGTCGATTTTGCCTAACAACAACACCACGCGGTATTCAAGTTGATAGCCAGGAGTAAGCGCAAGGGTGCGCAAGGGTGCGGCATAGGATACATCCCCCTTATGCCCACCGCGCACGCGGTAAGCGGTAAGAAAGTTGGTGCCCGCGCAATAGACGCCCATTCCCTCTTGTCGGTCATCCACCCATGCGATCCATGGTTCATGCAGATGAAAATATTCGTTCTTCGGTCCCGGCTGTTTGTTGACCACTTGTTGTGTGGCTTTTTCACAAAACACAAGGGTATCACATCGTGGTGTCACAAAGACCGCGGGCATCTCCTGATGGCGCGGTTTGTGGGAGAGAGAACCCCGATACGTCATGCGATAGCGCAAATGCACCTGGTCACCCACAAGTTTCAACCATTGTTCCATGACCATGTCCTCCACCAAGGAGCCACTGGCCCATTGTCGCGGCTGAGTTTTGACATAAGAATCCACCGCAGTCTCACGATGTTCCAAAACCACCGCTGGCACTCCCTTCCAACTGCCTCCCTGCACCGGATTGTAACGCCATGACTTGCCATTCCAGTCGGATCCGTCAACATCCCCGTAGAAAGATTGCTGCACATACCTACCATGATCGTAAGAATTCAGCAAGTTGTCGGGAGAATGAGATTTCGACAACCAACCCATGCTTCCACCCGCTTGCAGATTGATTCCGACCCGAACCTTGCCATTGTCAAAAAACAACCACTGCTCCTGCGCATGCAACATGCCCAAATGGGAGAGACAGACAATAAGCCAACGCAACATGTCGATATCGTAAACTCACGCAGTTGGCGCGGCAAGCGCCAAGCTCGTCGCCTCACCGCCACATTTCACAAGAATGAGCGGCGAATCCGGCACCGAATGCTGTGAGCCAATATCTCCGGTCGGACTCTGCAAACGCCGATGTAAGACGCTGTTCGAGCGCAAACATCACCGACGGACTGCTCATGTTGCCGCAACGCGACAGGACGTCGCGTGTCTCATTGAGCGATAATGCCAGCACGCTCTCCAAGGCATCAATCACATCACGGCCGCCAGAATGAGCAATCACTTGGTCCGGATCGGCATGACGGAGTTGGTAGAGATCCGCTACAGCGGCGGCGGCTAATTGCGGCACGCTTCGATGCAACTGGTTGCGGAGTTTTCCTTGATCATTCCGAAAGCGGATTTTCTCCCGATGCTCGGGCCGGTGTGTGGTGGCAAAATGTCCCAATTGCCACTGATCTGAATCACCATCACCCGTCCAGATGGAAGCCGAAGCACCGTCACCGAACAAGCAGAGGCTGATAAGCACTCCCGGGTCATTGTTGACAAAAAATGCCGCGGAGCAAATTTCGACTGGAACGACGGCAACTCTCGCTCCCGGATGGGCTTTGATGAAATGATCTGCAGCTCGCAACGCGGGAATGGCTGCACCGCATCCAAGTCCGACAATATCGCAAAGATAAGCATCATGCCGCATACCTAACGATTCGGCAAGATGCGATGACACGCCTGGACAAAGATATCCGGTACATGTGCAAACGAAAAGTGCATCCAGTTCCTCCGCTTTGATGTGGCAGCGATCCAAGGCTTTGTGCAAAGCCGCGGCAGCCAGTCGTGGGGCTTGACTTTCGTAGCTTTCATTCAATTCCTGAGCATTCAACGAAAACAAACGATGCAGATCATTCGTTGCATAATAACGTTGATTGATGCCTGAACCGCCACACATGACTTTTTCCAGCAATTGACGCGCTGCCGGTGAGCAGTCGCCGAACCAAGAGCTGTTGCAGATCAGTGCATAGCAATCCTTTTGTGATAGGACATGTTCAGGTGTGAAAGAAGCAATGGATTGTAAAAACATCAGCGGCGGGTCAGTGAAAAAAGCGAATGAAATGGTAAAAGAGAATCATGAGCGAGGATTTCCAACGGTTTGCGAAACCATGGAGCAAGAAGCAATTGTTGGCAAATGTCCGCTAACTGAAGACGTCTGTGAAATTTTTCTTCGGCGGCAGATTGAATTCGTTGCAAGGTCTCTTCCCACGAACTGTCGTGATGCGCGTAATCGACCAATGGCTCGACAGCCAAGGCCGCAGCTTCCAATGCCATGCTCATGCCATTCCCCGTAAAAGGTGGAATGATGCTATGGGAGTCTCCAATGCATGCCAGTTGAGGTAATTCCGCTTGTTTGCCCAATCGAAAACCTGCCACTGCGCTCTGTGAATTTTCCCTCCATGTGGCGGCGCTTAAGCGTTTGCTAAGGGATGACAATCCAACCGCGTCCAGATAAGTTAACAACAATGGCGGGTCTTTTCTCGTTAGATTTTCTCGCAATGGAAAAATGCCGCAGACATTGATCCATCCATTTTCGATTCCCACCATTCCTACATAAGCTTTAGTCCCCAGATGCATTTCCAAACCTGCTTTGAGGTCGATATCTCTGATGTGTGCTTTCAGTCCAATCCATGGACCATGTGTAGGCCTACGCCCCGCGCTCCAAACGGTTCCTTCGCTGGCGTCAGGCTGCAAACGCGATTTTTCATGAATCTCTCCTCCCAGTTGCCGAAGATGCTCGCTGAGTTGATGATCGAGATGATAACGCGATATCGCGTAAGCCGCTTCCGGGAGGGCAAAGGTTCCTAGGAAATTCTCATACGACCACCATGTTGCTTGGTTAGGTCGCGAAACTTTCTCCAAGAAATTCCGAATTCCCAATGTTTCCAGAGTATCCGTTTGCACACCGGATATGAATTCACCACAAACGCGATGTCGGGGATATTGCAAGGCTTCATGTAGAATCACGGGGATCTTACGCAAACGCAGCGCGATGCCCAAGCTCAGGCCGGCCAGACCGCCACCCGCGATACGAATGGTTTTTATTTCCTGCGCCATACACTTCGATAAGCTCCGGGCCATTGTTCCCATTCTTCTACAACCCACGCTGCGCGGTTATCTGACCAAATGGTGGATAATTCATCGCTGACAAATCCGGCATCGATGCTGACATGCATGTCATGACGAGTGACCTCATGCAGGATGGGATGAAGGATTTTTCCCCAAGTATGGGAGCTTTTTTTGCGCAAAGGCTCGCTGATGATAAGCAAGTCTGCTTGTTGGATCCATATTCCCAAACCACGCAATTCTTCATCCGTCAGGTGATGAAGAAACAGATTCGCAATGATAACGCGATCATTGTTATGCGGTTGCATTTCTAACAAATTACCAGAACGCCATGTTATCTGATTTTCATGATCACAGGGGTTAGGCAAAAAATCGATGCCTGAAATCGGATATTGCGGGAAACGCTGATGAATCTTCCGACACAGCTCACCATCTCCCGCACCCCATTCTACAATTGTGCCCGCAAGTGACGATCGGCGCTTTTGCAATTGATGAAGAATCCAGCGTTCATTGCCCATCAACGCGTTGATCCATCTCAATTCTTTTCTGGATCTCCGCGCCCGAGCATCCTCTGGTGGAAGCGAATCCAACCATTCTGCTTCGACTTTTCGACTGGTCGTCTGGCATCGCACTTCTTGACCATAATCTCGTTTGCCAAATGCGCAATCGCTGATCCAGCGATTCCGCGGAGAGTAGAAATATCATTCATGATATTCCTTGAGCCAATCTCCGCTGACGATTTGTTGTTCCGATGTGACGTTTTGAACAAATTCCCAGGCCCATGCTTGACGAATTCCTTGCGACGTTGATACCTGAACACAGACACGCCGATACTCCTCTCCCTCGAAGTGATCAAGGTCATGAAGGAGTTGATCGTCGACTTCGTAAAGCTCGCCATGGATCTTCTGTGCTGATGCTGGATCAAAGAGCGCACCAGGATACCAATCGATCCGGTAAAGCAGCCCTGTTGTCATGGCGTCGCACACGTAAATGCCAGACGACATACGCCATCCATTGCTTCC
>JBJOMZ010000020.1:0-30127 GCA_046052105.1 Verrucomicrobiota bacterium
TGTTGGTGAATTTCAAGAATGCCGCACGGCACGCGGCTCAACATGCGGCCATCATCATACCCACGGTGTGCACCCTGCTCGAAAAAGAGCACCTGCCGGTTTTCAAGAAACAAGGCAAACTCTACGCTGGCCCCTCGCGCCCACACCCAATTCCTGATGATACCGCATTCGCCGATCGCATGGAGCGGATCGTGTTGTGGATGCGCGCGAATCCGGAAACGAAATTGTCCAAGCTCTGGAAATCGGTTTTGCCTGAAGGCGAGACCGATCCGTCCGCCGAATGGCTTGCGGACTTATTCTGGCTTCTGTCACAGGGCCATCTTCTGCTATTTGCCGATGACACGCTGATCCTACCTTTGCGCCGCAAGGCTGAGGCTACGCCTGCCAAGACAGAGAAAGCCGCTCCGACCAAGTCCAAAGAACCCAAGGAAGCGAAGTCGCGCAAACGCAAACCGCGCAAGCGTCGCAAGCCCTTGCTGCGCATGATCGAAAAACGAGTTGCGGACCTGCCGCCCACGCTGCGCAAGAGACTACACGGCTTCGATCGCACCATCGCACATCGTCTGCGCCTGAAATCCCAAGCGCGCCAGTCATTGCGCGAACAGCCGGAATTTCCCGATTCTAACGAAACTGAAGAATAACATCATGAGCCATCCTACATCTTTTTCCGCCGTATCCGTCGATACCAAAGCCAACGTCTATTTCGACGGCAAGGTCGTATCTCACTCCGTCCATTTTTCCGATGGATCAAAAAAAACGCTTGGTCTTATTTATCCAGGCGAATACCACTTCGGCACCGCCGCAGCCGAACGCATGGAAATTGTCGCTGGTTCCTGCGAAGTCACACTTGATGGCGCCACCGACACCGTGCACTACGCCGAAGGCACGTTTTTCGATGTTCCTGCCAACAGTGGATTCTCCATCGCTGTCAGCGACGGCATCTGTGAGTATATCTGCTCGTTCCTCAAGTAAGTCTGAGGCTTGCGACATTCCACGGGAGACTTTCTGTACAATGTTTCGGTTGGTCGCTATAACTCGTGACGCTGTATGAACGCGGACTCGTCCCTCGGTGTGCCGCCACCCATGGTCGCCAGAGAGCATTCACGCTTCAGCGCTCATTTCGGTATTTCATTCACCGTGTAGAAGGCGTTCCTGTGCAACAGTTCCTCTTTGTCACGTGAGCGAAGGGCGATGAGGTCGAGTTCATGACAGTGACCTTTGAATCGCTCGACCACAATCTCGGAGGTCATACCATCGGCCGATACCACTGCAGATTTGACGGAAGGTGTTTGTTGATCGATCTCCGGTCCACCGTAACCTGCGTGATACGGATGAGTGAAGGTTTTGATCACGTAGTTTTTCGGGTCGGAGCCGGTTACCGGATCAACAGGCTTGGTGAATGTCACGAGAAATCCTTGCGGGGTAATCGTCACTCGTTCGATTTCAAAGGGCATGACTCCGGTCCATTCCAACCTTTCCAGAGCAAAGGGCTTTAATCCGCGCACGGGCCAACCACGGTTGGTGCCACCAGTGAGCAGACGACCGCCTGGGGTGAACTGAACGTTCATGATGCCAGTGGAAAGCCCCTCGCGGAAAGGATAGCAGGCACCTTGCCACACGCCGTTGACTTTTTCCGTAGTGGCTCGCATGACCAGTGAAAGTGTGTAGTCGCCGAGGAACAGCTGATTTTCAAAGGGACCAAATTTACCCTTGGTATCGTTGATAACAAAGCCCGTGACCGAACGACCCATGCGAATGTAAGGGAAAATCACTGCGTAGGGATCGAGCTGAGGGATGTGCGATTTTTCGATCCAGGTGCGCGAGCCGGACTTGGGCATCTCGGGTACCGAGCCGACGTTTTGCGCGTATGGATACCAATTGTAGCTGGCAGGGTGGCCCATGAATCCTCCTTCCTTCACGAACTTCAGACTGCACGAGGAATTCCAAGGTCCCTGGCTCTCGATATAAAACAACGCGCCGTGTTCGTTCATGCCGATGCCGCCGGGACTGCGCATACCGCTGGCAATGGGAATGCTCCTGCCGTCCGGCGTAATCTTCATCGCCCATCCACGCAGAAGCTGCCATGAATTGTAGGACATCGACAATCCCAGCGCGACATACAGGTTGCCATCCTTGTCGAACTTTGAGCCGAAGGCGTATTCGTGATAGGTGCCGAAACCCCAGGCATCGGACACACAATCGAAGCGGTCCGCCTTACCATCGCCATTGGTGTCAGAAACTTTCGTCAACTCACACGTTTGAGTCACATAAAACGATCCATCTTTCCAAGCGAGGCCGAAAATTTCATCCATGCCCGAGGCGAAGATTTCATACTTCGGCTGCGGCTTTTCGGCATCGATGCCAGAAATGAGAATGATGTCACCGTGGCGGGTGCCGACGGCGATGCGGCCATCGGGCAAGGCGGCAAAGGCGCCGGCCTCGATGACCGGGTCCTTTGGCAGAGGAAGATCGGCGATGCGATAGTATTCGCGTTCTCTAACCTCGGTGCCCCAGCGTTCACCCACTTCCTCGGCGTGAAGGGAAAACAGCGTGAGGCTGATGATGAAGATGTTTCGGAAGAGAATCATGAGTGGGAAGAATGTGTCGTTGAGGTGGCAATCAACAGGCGAGACGCCTGTTCCCCAATTTGTGAGTTCAGGGCAGTGGAGTATAATCGAGAGTGAGGGTGGTGGTTCCTTTCTTCAGAGAAAGCGGTAGCAGCAATTCCTGCGCTCCATCGCGTCCCGCGAAGGGGCGGATTTCTGCAGATGCGGAGAAAAACAATTTCAGCTCTTTCGTCTGATAGATCCCCGCACCTGACGCAGTGATGGGACCGGTGAGAACGCGAAACACCAAGGACGTTTCTTTTTCCGTGGAGAAAATCAGTTCACGGCGCAAGGTTTGGCTCGGCGCGCTACTGGGAACCATGGGATGCGGACGGATGACATCCGTGATCGTCACTTCACCGCTGCGATAGTGGAACGTGGGAATATCATTTTCGTCGAGAGTGTATCCGCCGAAGGAATACCCATGCGCACGCGGATAAGTGGGATCGGGATTCACGGGGGATTCCTTGGTGGTGACAGGCAACAAGGGCCAACTTGCTGGCGCGGTGGCTTGAGGCAGAAAACTCACATCTTGAGGCAATGATGCGTATTTGCCGATGGGATGAAAATCCCCCGCCCCTTGCGACTTCCAGTTCACCGAAACGAAATCACCGAACCAGATCGCAGCGAGCGAGCCATTTTGCGCATTGAAAGCATAATTCAACCCGCCAGGTAAGCCCACGGCAACGCCGCGATACCCGGCAATGCGGCTGCGGCCGCGATGAACCACGGCCTTGTCCTTTACTGCGAGTCGGATGTCCGACTGCTTTAAACCCGAAGGATCCCGCGCCGAGCGGCCTAACGAAAACGTATACCACAGAGCCTGCAACTGGCTTTCGGTATCACCGTTAAGAACTTCCGTCTGCAGGGCTTTACCTTCGGGCCAGTAACTTGGCATAATGATACCCGGGCGGAAAGAAGCGGGATTTTTCATATAGGCGAAAAACCACTCGGGAGTGAGGCGTTGGTAGCTTGTCATCAGATCGATGCCCTTCATGCCTGGCGATTCGGTGCCGTTGTAGTTGTGGCAAGCGATGCAGTTAAGGCCCTTGTCGCCTAACAACTGCAAGCCCGCATCGCGGAGTTGGTTGCGTTTTTCATTGTCCGGCTCGGGCACAACCACGGGCTTCATACGATCCATTTCGGCCAACCATTCCGTTAGATCCCGCAACGCGACCTCACCGTAATGTGGCATGCGCGTGATCATGTATGGGCGCGAACGCTCGCGATCGTAGAGCAAGCGGTTCAACCAATCCACTCGCAATTTCCCCCCTACCCCTGTCAGCGGCGGTGGAATGCGCGACTCGTTGCCCAAAGCCTCTTCCTTCGAATGGAAAAACGCATCCCGACTGGCGACCACTCCACCGTAGTCATCACGCTGGTGACAGGAGATGCAATTGAGTTGTGTGAGTTTCATCTTGAGGCGATCGGCCACGGCGAGATCGGTGTGTTGAGTGAGTGCAGCTCGGATCGCCTGACGCTGTTTATCATTAAGAGAAAAATCTGGTGCTTTGCCCGGTGCATCCGAGAGACAACCCTGATCGAGTTTCATCTTCGCACGCGAAGGCGGCGCGCCGGGCAACGGGGCTTTGAAGTCATCGCCCAACTGGTGACAGGAAACGCAGTTGTAAGCGCGGAAATGCTTGGCGCCCTGCTCGGCAAGTTGGGGACTTGCCTTGGCTTCGGCATGGGCTTTTTTGTCAGCCATCAGATACGCGGCAAGGGCCTCGGCATCGTATGGATTCAGATTCATGTCCGGCATGCGGCCACCCGGACGTATTTTCAGCGGCTCATAAAGAAATGCGGCCAAGGCACGTGGTTGATACTTGTCCGCAACATGGGCGAGCGATGCATACCCCTCGGGAGCGATTTCTTTGCCAGCCTGATCGCGCGGTGGGTGGCATGCCACACAACCGAGGCTGTGAAAACGCTCGAATCCATCGTGTGCCTCGTCAGGTAACGGACTGAGGTCCACTGCTGACTTCGATATGGAGAGCAAGTAATGACTGATCGCCCTGCTGATCTCCTCGCGTTTTTCGTTAGTCTCGCCCGCGAGCATCTGCGGCATCGTGCTACCGGGATGAAATTTCGCAGGATTGGCAATGAACTTCTGCATGGCCTCAAAAGTGAGGCGTGATCCCGCTTCACGCAGATCCGGAGCCATTTTCATCTGACTGGCATCCAACCCGTCGTGGCAGGCCGCACAGCGCAACTCCGCCATCAGCACAGCACCCTGCTGAACTTCGTTGAGCGGATGTTTTTGATGAAGCCCGGCCACCACGGGGGACACGGATTCTCCCGCCAGCGCAATGCCTGCATTCGCCAAAAAAATCAAACTGATGGCGTAAAAATTACGGAACGAGGTAAGCATGGTTTCTTGCGTTAGAGTAACGATACTTGATCAAACTAAACCGCCGGGCTGGTAACGCAAGATCAATGTTGGAGCGAACGAAACGCCGTGTGATGCACTGACAATTTATCCTGACAATTTATCCTCTTGCGTGGTCATCGGTATCTTGCTAACCATTGCGCATGGCATTTTTTCCCGACATTCCCAAAATCAGCTACGAAGGTCATCAGTCAAAGAATCCTTTCGCGTTCAAGCACTACAATCCCGATGAACTCGTGGAAGGCAAAACCATGCGCGACCACATGCGTTTCGCTGCGGCCTATTGGCACGTCATGCGCAATGGTCTCTCCGACCCCTTCGGCGGCGCTACAGCCCTGATGCCATGGGACGACCAGTCCGACAGTGTTGACAACGCTCTCAAGCGAGCCGATGTGTTTTTCGAATTCCTCGACAAGACCGGCATTGATTACTATTGCTTCCATGATCGCGACATCGCCCCTGAGCTCAACGACTTGTCAAAATCGAATGCGGCATTGGAAAAAGTCACCGCACACTTGAAAGGCCTGCAACAGGCTCATGGCAAAAAGTTGCTGTGGGGCACGGCGTGTCTGTTCTCGCACCCGCGCTATGCACAGGGAGCCGGAACTTCTCCCAGTGCCGATGTGTTCGCCTACGGAGCCGCCCAGGTCAAAGCTGCCATGGATGCCACTCTGGCACTCGGTGGCGAGGGTTACACCTTCTGGGGCGGTCGCGAAGGCTACTCCACACTTCTTAATACCGACATGAAGCGCGAGCTCGATCACCTCGCTGCATTGTTGCACATGGCGGTCGACTACGCGAAAAAAATCGGCTTCACCGGACAGTTCTACATCGAGCCAAAGCCTCGCGAACCTTCCACGCACCAATACGATTCCGATTCGGCCGCTTGCCTGAACTTCCTGCGTGAATACGGTCTCATGGGGCACTTCAAACTCAATCTCGAGACCAACCACGCCACGCTTGCTGGCCACACCATGCTGCATGAGATGACAGTTGCCATCGCAGCTGACTCACTGGGATCCATCGATGCCAACCAAGGCGATGAGCTCATCGGCTGGGACACCGACCAATTCCCCACGGACCTCTACCTCACCACCAGCATCATGCAGAAGGTCTTGGAAATGGGTGGCTTCACCACGGGCGGTCTCAACTTCGATGCAAAACGTCGTCGCGAATCCCACGATCCATCCGATCTATTCCACGCCCACATTGGTGGCATGGACGCCTTTGCCCGCGGCCTCAAGGCAGCGGCACGCATGCGGGCCGATGGTCGCATTGCCGAATTCGTCGCCAAACGCTACTCATCATGGGACAGCGGTATCGGTTCCAAGATTGAAGCCAAACAAACCACTCTCGAGGAACTCAGCACCTACGCTCTTGGCAACGGTGAGCCCACCATTGGTTCCGGCCGTCAGGAACTGATGGAAAATATCCTCAACGAATTCATCTGATCACAGACGCGGATCTGCCGGGTTCCTAGAATCCGGCAGATACAGATCAGCTCTCACCTCACTTCCCCGCGTTTTTTCCGATAAGTCACCGGTGGCATTCCTGTGATTCGTTTGAACGCAACACTGAAGTATTCAGGTGTCTCGAATCCCACTCGTTCGGCAATCAGAGCGATGGGTAAATTGCTATACAACAGCAAACGCTGAGCACGCATGACCTGGATGCGCATGATCTCTTCGTGCGGACTACGGTCTAACATTTTTTTGAAACGGGCCTCCATCGTCCTGCGAGCCAAACCTGCAACGCGCGCAACTTCATCCACGGAAATCCCGCGACACGCATGCTCTCGGATGAAGCGGAGGGCTTTGACAAGATTGACATCCTCGATGGCGAATACATCCGTGCTCTGGCGGGTGCTAATGCCGATGGGTGTGACAACCTGGATCAGAGGATCAGGATTTTGGCCCGCCATCATCATCTCGAGCATTTCGGCCGCCACCCAACCGCAACGACGCGGATTGGGATCAATGCTTGAGAGCGGTTGTGGACTCAGCTCGCACAGCAATTCGTCATCGTCCACGCCCAAAACCGCAACCTCTTCCGGCACCGATAAACGGGCGCGATGGCAGGCATCAAGGATCTGTCTACCACGCGCATCGTAGCAGGCGAATACCGCAACAGGTTTCGGCAAATCCAACAACCAACGGGCTATGTCATCCGTTTCATGCTCGTTATCATCCCCGCTTTTTTGGGTGCTATGATAACAATGACAACAGATCTGTTTCTCATGAAGAATTTTGAGAAAATGCTCACCACGCTGACGCGACCAAGGAAAGCGCGGCACGCCGCAGTAGGCAAAATGCTCGAATCCACGGTTCAAAAAATGCATGGCCGCCATCTCAGCGATCGCCGCGCCGTCGGTCATTACGCCGGGCACCTCTGGCAGATAGCGATAGGAACTCAGATCCACTACCGGCACGCGGAGGCGCGACAAAACCTGAGCCGTGTTTTTGTTTTCAATTCGGGCGATGACGCCATCACCATGCCAATTCTCCAACCACTTCGGTGGCGAGTCCCCCCTGCGTCGCTCGGCCAGAAAAATATGCCAGGGTTGATGGTTGCGGATGAAGTCCTCCACACCATGCAGAATCGAACGCGCGTATCCGTTCGACGTCTCGATCAGCAACGCTACCCGCGGAACGGCGTGAGGATCACGTTTTTTCCCAGTGGATTCAGTTTTCTGACTTTGCATGGCTGCTAGCGCCGGAGTTAGCGGCGTTTGCCGCGGAAACGATTGCGCGGATCATCAGCCGGATGCAAGGATTCACCATCCTGATATCGCAAAATACCACGCTCCTTCAGATTGCGGATGAAAGCCTTGGCATCGGCCGTAACTTCGTCGTCATGAGTCAATGCGCCCAATAATCCCCGACCTTGTACCACGTGATCCATCGTTTCGTTCGCCTTGTCGGCGGCTTTTGCGATGGCCTTGGTAGCCTTGGGTAACTCAGCAAGAGTCGGTCCTAAATCATCCACCCTCTGGTCAATCTTTGTCAATGTGCGCTCCGCACCTATCGCCGCTTTTTCCATCGCTTGAATCGCCGAACGGGCATCCTGCATCGCTGGAGCTAGGTCCTCGCTTACCTTCTTCCATTGCACGGTGCTCTGGTTCACATTCTGAATCGCCCCATCCACCAATGCCAGATTTTCGGGTTTGAGGATGGATTCGTTGACTTTCTTGATGGTCTTGGTCAGTTCCTGTGAGGAAGAGCGAATGTCGACAATAGCCGCATCGACGTTATGCAAGGTAGCTGTCGCGCCATCCATGAGTTTGCGTGCATCGCGACTGAGGATTTCGGCATTGCTCTGGATCGCGTCAAGCCCCGAGGGTCCTGATCCGAGAATGACACTATCGGCAGCGATGAATGTGCCGACTTGTTTGGAAGGAGGGGTGACAATGACCATCTTGTCACCAAGCAATGAGGCCGATGCTACCCCGAGTGTGGAACCCTCAGGAATGCGAAAGCGGTTTTCAATCAACAGATCAATCTGCACGGTTGCATTCTCCGTCAATATCGGCAATCGGGCCACGCGTCCGATTTTGGCGCCCCCCATACGAACTTCGGAACCCTTGATGATGCCGGCCGCATCATTGACCAGTAATGTCAACCGATACGACTCGTTGAAACGATCGCCGAAGCGACCGAACTGCAGGATCAAGCTGCCCAGAAGCAAAAGACCCACCAAACAAAAGGTGCCGACGAGCAACTCGGAATGTTTATGATCAGTTGCCATCAGGCGATAGGTTGACACAGCGGATGAAGAAAGCAAGACGGAAGCGACTCACTGGTCGAGATCACCCAATTCAGCGTCGAGCTGGCGCATGAACTGCTTCATTTCCTTCATGCGGGCTCGCATACGCTCCATGTCTGAACGATTGGGGCGTGGGAGCACCTGCCGATTCCTTGACAGTTGAGGTCCGGGATCAGGCGTTTTCACCTTCGCCAGAGTGGCATCCACCGGCTTGCGCTGAAGCATGGCAACGATTGACTGGGCAGGAAAAACGTAACTGCGGATCCGGCCGGCGCGGGCGGCGACGATGCCCACCACATGACCTTGCAAATCCAGCACAGGGCCACCGCACTCCTCGGGATTGAGCACCATATCGGTCTGGATCACCGAGGGAAATCCATCGCGAACCTGGCTAATTTCGCCGCCCATTCGCTCCATCACCTCGAGACGGCGCTGAGGGAACTGCCCAATGACCGGTTTTGATCCCAGAACCAATTCCAGATTTTTTGTTTCACCTCCGCGGGAAAAAAGCAGTTTGACCGACTCGCCGGGTTTGAGAGTGCTGAGCAACGAGCGGAATTCCATCATGCTACCCACCACCTTGCCGTTGAGATTGAGAATGATGTCATCCTCCCTTAGCCCCGCCTTTTCCGCAGGTGAACCTTCCGCCAATTGGCGGACAATCACGCCCTTGCCTTCGTTATGATTTTCCACACCCACCCCCACAAAAGCTTGGTCACTCTCGCGTAAGGTCCGCTCCATCACACTGACCACACCCATCCCCAAGGTGACGTCCCCCGGACCGGGAGCAAGCAGGAAACGGCCCAGTTCCGGCTTCGCACTCGTAGAGAAAGTCACGGGCCGCAAGGAAGAATTCTTTAATTGCAACAGAGCCATGTCCTCGTCTTCGAACACCCCGTCCACAGTCGCATCAAACGTCACGTTGCCCGCGCCCACGCATTGCAGGGGCAGGCCCTTGGCCTTCGCGATCTCACTCCACTTGGCAAGCACTTGCGACCCATCACCCACCACTGTGCCCACGCACAACTGGCGCTTACCACCAGCCCAGACCCACACCACGGATTTGCCCACTTTCTGTGCGATAGGAGAAACCACATCGAACACCTCACCCGATTGCCTCCTCAGCACGGCGCGATCCTGCTCTTTCTGTAATGGCAAATCCTGCGACATCAGTGGCAGGGCCAACATCCATGAGAGAAAAACTTGTCGATTCATCATCGTCATCTTTTGTTGTTATCGCGCGTCTCCGCGACGCACCAGTTCCACTTGTTTGACCAGTTGTGCACCATCTCGCTCGATCGCCAACTCCACCCGATCCCCCACCTGCTTGCGCAGCAACTCGTTGCGGAGGTCATCGAGGTTGCGAATGCGCTGGCCTTCTAACGAAATGATCAAATCACCCGGCTGAATGCCAGCCTCTGTTGCTTTGGATCCGCGACTGACCTCGCCGACCACCAGGCCCGCACGCGACCAACCGATGGCCACACCCAGCACCGGCATGTCTTCGTTTTGCAATGGATCCAGCTCCAGCTTACCCCATTGTTCGCCCTTCAGCATTCTGTCCCAATCTTCCTTGAAGCCATCGACTCCCGCATGGTTGTTGATCTTGAGCGCCTGACCTATGCTTGAATTGATGCCAATAATATTGCCATCCAAATCAAAAATCGGTCCACCGGAATCACCGCCGATGAGGGTGCAGTCGGTAGTGAAAAAATTGCCGGGGCCCTTGGACACCACACGACCGAAACGGACAGGAGGAGTACGGGCCGGATCAAACCCAGCGGCATGGCCTGTGGCCACCACCCAGTCGCCCACCTCCAGCGTTTTCGATGTGCCGCGAGGGGCAGTTGACCATTTCTCCTCCCCCTCGATTCTCACCATTGCCAAGTCCTTGCCGTAGTTGGCGCCCAGGACCTTGCCTTTGACTGTTTTGCCATCCGGAAATACCACATCCATCGTCTCACTCCCCTGCACCACGTGGGCGGCGGTGAGAATCAAACCGTCCTCACCCGTGATAACTCCGGAACCAGAACTGGAAGCATCCGCTGCAACCAAAGCCACCGTGAGCGGAACACGTTTCTGGGCCACTGTTTGTACCTTCGCTTCGACTGCCAGCAAATCCTGAAGATCCTGAACGGGTTCTGCATGAGCGAGATGCAGCAAACACAACCATCCAATCAATCGCAGTTTCATAGATTCACTCTACTAAACGTTGCCGATTCGTCAAATTCTCTAAAATTTTCCATCATGCCCCTGTAGATTCACGCGCCTTTGCCGGGAATTTTGTATTGTGCGCCCAAGTCCTCCAGTGAGCGATTGCTTTCATTGGTGCCGACCACACGCAACGTAATCTTGAGATCATCTTTCTGATCCGCGTTGTAGTCACCGAGAGTCTTGCGAATCGATCCGCAGACCAGCTTGAGCACTTGGCGGGCGGTGAGATCAACCCCGTCGGGGATGGCAAAATTGGCGAGGTTGATTTCCACTTGCAATTCTCCTGAGTCAGCCATTTCCGCCGCAACCTTCAACCCACATAGCACCACGAGGTTGACTTCCTTGATCGCATAATTCGGATTGTTTGTCGGCAATTGATGCGGCATCGCGATCGCCTCGACAAGCACCTCGGGAAATCCCCCTGTCAAAGCCATAGGACGCGCGTGGATCGCCGCTTGCAAGGACTCACCGGTGTCGTCGACTTCATCATCCACATCGGATCCGTGCAGACTCAACGGTTGATGGATGGTCACGACGTCAATCACTGTGGCGCGCACGCTCATCAGCAAACACAAGAGCAGCAAGACGGATTTCATGGCAGGGACTTGGTGAAACGGAATAGAAACAAAGCGGTGTTTTCTCGTGAAAGAAAACACCGGAAGCTAGCAGATCATCGGATCCACGCATCAGATGGGCAAAGAGAATTCCTTACGGTAGTCCCCTTTGAGCAACAGATTCGCTTTCGCGGCTAGATCACCCGTGAACAGTTCCGTTTTCGGATCAAACGACAACGGCGCCCCCATCGAGAGCGGGGTCTTATCCAGATCCACGCTATTGGCATCGAGATGGGCCGCCATGCGCTCCGCCGCCTCTCCCAACAACGGGTTTTTGTTGCCGGCCAACCACGTTTTGAAATTTTCCTTTTTGCCCAATGCCAGTGATACGCCGCCGAGGTGAGCGAGAGCCGCGGAATAGTGACCGCACTCCGCGCCTCGAATCGCGTCGATCTTCGACGCCTTAATCGAATCAATCCAATTCTGATGATGCATCACAGCGCCTTGGAACGACTTGATCACCTTGCCCTCTTTGTCGTATACTTTGCAACTGCTGTTATGCCCACCGGCGAGATAGCCGCCATCGTATTCGATCACGTTGCCAATATCCTGCCCTTTGTATTTGTCCATGCCACTGCTATAGTTCATACCGGACTTGGGCAAACCTCGAACCTCAAACAGGATCGGTGCCTTGCCCTTGTGCTCCAGCCACAGCAATTGCGTGTTGGCGGTATCGCCATCATCCTCATACCCCACGCGTCCGCCTAACGAAACGATCGACTCCGGCAGGTGCGGATCCCCCAGCGCCCAGCGGCAAACATCCAGTTGGTGTGGTCCCTGATTACCCAGGTCGCCATTGCCATAAGGACTTTGCCAGTGCCAATCATAGTGGAGTTTTTTGCGCATCAACGGCACGACCTCGCGAGGTCCAAACCAGAGATCGGCGTGAACCGACGAGGGAATTTGCAGCGCGGAATCGGACTTCCCAATGGACGGGCGTGGCTTGTAACAAAAACCTCGGGCGAGTTTCAGTTCACCGATGGGGCCTTCTTTCAACCAAGCAAACGCGTCGGCCCAGGAAGTCTCGGAGCGGCGTTGAAAACCATGCTGAATGATGACCTTGTGTTTTTCCGCACCGAGCGCCAGTTGCCGACCTTCCCACACGTTGTGAGACACCGGTTTTTCCACATAAACATGCTTGCCGTGGGCCGCCGCCGTGAGGGCGATCAGCACGTGGGTGTGATTGGGGGTGGCAATGCTGACCGCGTCGATCTCCTTGGACTCGCAGAGCTTGCGGTAATCGGTGAAGGTCTGTACCGTCACGCCTTTTTTCGCAAGACGCTCCTTGCCCTTGGCGAGAACGGTTTCATCACAATCGCACAGAGCCACCAACCGGCAACCTTTGGTTTTCAGAAGATCATCAATGTGACCGTTGCCACGTCCGTTGAATCCGATGACGGCCACGCGGACATCGCCGTTGGCACCAGCAGCACGGGCGAGAGGTGAAAGCAATGACCAAGTGCCGGCAAAGACCGATGTCTGAAGAAGTTGACGTCGTTTCATAAAATAGAGTGAGTAGTTTTTTTATTAGGATTGACTGTATGATTTCCACCAGTTTGCGATTTTCGCATCATCCACTTCACCACGGTGCAACACCAGACGATAGCGGAACGTGAGAACCTGTTGGTCCTTGAGCGTGTGATTGCCCAAAGTCTTGTCTTTTTTGCCTTCGAAGTCGTGGATACCGAAGGGATTGGCAGCGAGCAAACCGTAGTCACGAGCATGCCACCATGTCTCGTGACGAAGATTACTCGGATGATCCATCATTGTAATGACCGCAGGTTTACCCTGATCATCGGGACCGTGGAAAGCAACGTAGGCAGACTTTTTGCCCCAGCACTCGGCATTTTTTCTTCCGTGACTGTCCATGATGCCGCCCTTGGCCGTCGGGCCCTTGAGACGAAGGGTGCGATCGACGCGGAAGGCGCAAAACCCTTCCTTGGTATCGCCAAAGACCACATCGCCCGCTACCGCCTTGAGGGTGGAACTGACATCGATAACCCGCGTCGCCTCATCGATATCCTCGATTGAATACTGTCGCGACTCCTCAAGGATCGTTTTTTTATCACCCTGCCATGCGAGCTTCACGGAGAAGGAAGCCTTGTTGCCCTGCGCGTTCACAGTGCCGGTAGACTGATGGACGATTCGCGCGTCTTTGTTTCCTGTCCACGCCCAGAAATCGTATCCGTTGACGGAACCGTGCGAAAGCCAGAACGATCGGTGATGCGGATGATCCGTCTCCTCGCCCGCCGCATCCTGGTCCATCGGCCAATGGCGACTGAGATTGGTGCCGCTAGGAGCAGAGATCGGATAGAGATAAGGAACCTTCGAATCGGTGCGATACTGAGTCACCAGCTCATTGTTTTTCCGAAGCGTCACTGTGCCATCGACAGACTTTATGGAAAACTGTGCTGATACGAATGATGCGCCAAAGATTAGGAATAAAAGACTACGCATATGATTTGTGGGTTTGATGAAAATCGGAACGTCTGAACCTATCGAGGATGTCGTATGATTCCCAGCTCAATGAGCGTCATGCTTGTAGTGCTCGCCTAGCGAATCGCGACCGAAGTCGTCCTTGTGATCGCGCCACACCGTGTGAATGTGGTTGGCATTGTTCTGGCTGTTCGCGGCTTCGATCAAAACATGAGGTGTTTGCACGCGGAAGTAGTAGGCCTTGCCGACCTCCATTGATCCAGCCCATCCGAAGCGGATTTGCTTTGGATCAAGTGCTGCGATCTTCTTGATTTCCGAGTCGGCAATGGCCCTGCGGTGGCGGTTCGCGAACTGCGCGATCAAAGCATGCAACAGCTTCGTTTGCTCCTCGGTGAAAACATCCGCCGTCACACCAACGGGCTCCAGTTGTTGCGCCACACGCTTTTCTCCCGTGAGGATGTCGCCTGGAGCCTTGTCGCTGTAGAGCACGCCTTTACCTGATTGCTGCAAGGAAAGAGCCAACGCACGAGCAAGATCCTCTTCTTTGCCAAGAATATGCGTGCCTTTGAGTCTACCCTCGGCCACCTTGGCAGGACTCGCACCCATGAAGGTGGGTGTGGCAATGATACGAACGCCATCTATGATGGTCACATTGACCGCGAGATGATGCCCCTCATAGCGATACCCCCAGGTGGCTTTGTCGCCTGGATTGCCGAAGATGGATGTGAAATACGCCTTGTGATTGCGGCGCACAGGATTGTTTTCCATCTCGCCTAACAATTTTTCCAGATCCTCGATGGTGTTTGCCTTGAGCATCCCCTGCTCGCTCAGCACGGTGGCCAGGAGCTTCTTCGCGAGCGTCTGCTGCGCGGCATCGAGCATTTCCAGCGACACGCCCCGGCGTGCCTGTGGAGTGAATTTCCAATTCTCTCGCTCCTGATCAGCGAAGGCGAATTCCGCTTTTCCCTTCTGCTCAGGCGAAAGACTTGCCAGAAAGGCCGTGGCAGCCTGCGTGATCTCGGCGACAGCTTTCTCAGAGGTTTCCTCGGCTTGTGCCAAGATTCCGAGACACCATAGCGACAAAAGGATGCGTTTCAACATACCCCCGTTTACGCGGGCGGTTGTGTCATCCTTTCGGCTCTTCGAGAAAATCGACGATACGGTGCGCGATTTCATCCATACCCCCTTCGGCGGAAATCACGCGAGCAAAAGGCTCCTCGCGCAAGCTCAAGAAAATTTCACGGCAGCGCTGCAACGCATCTCTTCGCTCGAAATGATTCGCTGTATCACCACGATGTCCGATGCGTTGCAATGCGGTATCGATTTCCACATCGAGGATAAAGAGCCAGTCGGGCACGGGGGCGAATTCCTCGTTGCGACGTCGGATTTCCTGAGGATCGAAGCCACGCGATCCTTGGTAGGCCATGGTGGAAAAATAATAGCGATCGAGAATCACCACCTTACCTTCGGCGAGAGCGGGTCTGATCAATTGCTCCACGTGCTCTCGGCGATCACGCAGGAAATACTCCAGTTCCGATTCGGGATCGAGGCGCCCCGTGGATGCAGATTCCCGCAATTTCCGTCCCCACGGTCCATCCGTCGGCTCGCGGCTCAGCACCACCTCACGCCCTAGGGAGGAAAAATAGCTGGCAAGCCGTTTTGCATGACTCGACTTACCCGTGCCATCGATTCCTTCCAGAACGATGAACAAACCCTGAGATGCTGATTCCTGAGCCATGATCGAAAAAGCAAAGCGTGCCCGGCAGGATTCGAACCTGCGACAATCCGCTTAGAAGGCGGGAGCTCTATCCAACTGAGCTACGGGCACGTGCGGACACAGACTGAGATGACAGCGGAAAAAATTCAAGCGAGGAATACGAAAAAGACTCCGAGACAATGGCCCGGAGTCTTCTGTTTTTTGTTTTTGTTTTTTGTCAGGGAGAAAGAGTGCCCGCCATGAGAAGTCCCATCCGCGGGCCGTCAGTGATCAATTGTCCGCTGCTGGGTAGACGATGCGATAGAAACCCTTGCCGACGAGAGGATTCGGATCATCAAAGGTAACCGAACCATCCTGCGGTGCGGTCGCTGTGCCAATCTGTGTCCATCCCGTCAGGTCGGAGGAGCGCTGGATGCCATAGACACGTCCGGGAATACCGCTAAAGCTGAGGCGTTTCGCACCACCCGTGAAATCCGAAAGCATAGCGTTCTTGCTCGCATCGGTGAAGAGCGGATCTTCTGTAACCACGGCATTGACCGTCACATTCACGTTCAATGTGACTGAATTGTAATTGGTCGAATCCGTGGGGGTAAATGTCACACTCTGTGCACTCGTTCCTTGCGCAGGAGATGTCGTAGGGCTTGTGAAGGCAAAAGTGCCAGGCACACTGGCGACCCCACCGGTGAGTGTGGAAGAGGCAAGTGTCTGCCCAACCGTAATCGCCGAGGCCGTTGGTGCCGTGGTGATGGTAGGCGTGTTCCGATTGGTCGTGACATCCACAGACAGCGAAACTGATTTGTAATTGATGCTATCCGTAGGCGTAAAGGTCACACTCTCACTGCTGATACCTACAGCAGGAGCTGTGGTGGGTGAAGTGAAGGCAAATGATCCATCCACGCTGGCAGCGCCACCGCTGAGAGTGGAGGACGCAAGGGTTTGACCGACGGTAATGGCCGCTGCTGTGGGTGCCGTCGTGATGGTAGGAGTTGCTTTCTCTTCGACTGTCATCAGCAAGCGAATGTCATCCACGCGCCAGTTGGTCGAGTTCTGCGATGGGTTACCAGCACCCGCATAACCATATATGCGGAAGGTTTGTTGTGATCCGAAAGCAATGGACAGGCTGCTATGCGACTTCAAGGCCCATATGCTGTCATTGAGGAAAGTGCCAGTGACCAAATCAGCGACAAAACCATCCGCAGAGCTGCGAATCGTGTAAGCCTGTGGTCCCGTTCCTGTGCTGCGTGCACCAAAGCTGAAGTCAGTGATGGTCGACTTAAATCCAGCTGCGGGAGTGACGGTAAACTCAAAATAGCCACTGCCGTTCGCTGCCTGATTCAGCACACCCGTGCGAGCCGCCAATCCAGCATTATTTGTGCCACTGAGACCCAACGATGAGGTCGATGGTGATGTTGAATTGATGAGTGTATTGGTTGTTCCAAAGTTATTTCCGCGGGAAAAAGCCGATACCGTAACGTTGGCGGGAGAACTTGCAGCTGTGTCGACACCGCCAGTAAAATTCCACAGGAGTGGCACCGGAGTGATGACCAAAACCCTCTCTACCGCTATGGCAGGGTTGTAGTTGTCGTCGCCCGCTTGACTGGCAGTGATCGTGGTAGAACCGAGACCGACGATCGTAACCGTGGAACCCGACAAAGTCGCAACCGACTCATTCGAGTTGGCAAACGTAACGGGCAAAGTCGAAGTCGCAGTGGCGGAAATGGTAAATGGGGCGTCGGCGATCGAGCGCGCCGCCAGTTCACCGAAATTGATCGTTTGATCTGCTTTGACGATGGTTCCCGTGAGGGAAGGCTGGATCAGAGTGTAATTGGTGGCATCTGTGCCGGTAATTTGCATCGATGTTGTGACAACGATGTTTTCCCCAACATTCGCTTGAGCGAACGTCCCAGCCGTGTCATTCGTGAGAGAGACAACATCGCTACCAATTACTCCGTCAAGCGTGGCACCGACGAGCGTGGCCGTAGTATTGGTATTGTAAGGGCGAGTGGTGACGACGGCGCCGATGACGTTTAGGTTTTTCGCTGTAATATTGGCCGACAAGGTCGGTTGGGTCACAGTGTAGTTGGCAGTCGGGGCAGCGTATTCGCCCGTGCGCACCAGAGTTTTACCGTTGCCCACGGCCTTGTTGGCAAAGGCCCACGTCACCGTGTTCGCGGGAGAAGAGGATTCACCGTTGACCATGCCGCTATACTCTGCGGTGCCCGTCACGCTGGCATCGGTGGTGCCGTCATATTCCTTGTTCGCTGCCGAAAGACCAGTAACCGTGAGCTCCTTCGTGGCCTGGGTATTACCCGCAGCTGTGGTAGACGTGCTCTGGGAAACAGCTCCGCCACCCGATACCGTGACACTTGCACTATTGTATGGACCTGCGGCAGCGCTCGCCTTGAGGCGGACATACACCACAGTCGCGGAAACAGCTCCTTCCGTGGCGACGAGGCTCAACTGATCGGTGTAACCGGACCCGGATGACAAAGAAACTTCCAAGCCTGTGGGTGCCGTAACCGTCAAGTCCCCCGAAAGAGTGGAGCCAGAAACAGTGAAATTCTGAGGAGTGGATGCCGTGCCATAAGTGGAACTGAGAGCAGCACTCAGAATCGCTGGCGTCACAGAAATGGTCGCATCGGCGGGTGCTTCCGGCGCGCCTTGGGTGGTGGTGGATGCCGCACCGCTGCCGATTGCGTTCACGGCACGAATCTGGACGTCATAGATGGTGCCGTTAGTCAAACCGGAGATCAGCAGAGGACTGGAGTTGACGGCAGGAGCAGGAGTGATCCAGTCGCTACCCCCGTTCACGGTATACTCATAATTGGTAATGGACACCCCGCCGTTGTTGACAGGCGCAGTAAAAGCGACACTGAGCTGTTGGTTGCCCGAAGTAATGGCGGTAATCGTAGGAGCAGGAGGCACAACTCCGAGAATGGAAGCACTGAAACTTGGCTGAACCACCGTGTAGTTGGAAGAAGGTGGCAGATAACTTCCTGTTCTCACCAGTGATTTGCTTGTGCCCACATTGGCATCCGCGAAAGTCCAGGTGACAGTCCCCCCCACCGAAAATGTTTGTCCATTCATCAGACCTTCGTATGCCGGAGTTCCGACCACAAAAGCCTCGGTCGTTCCGTCCCAATTCTTGTTTTGCGCTGTTATGCCCGTGATCGTCAAAGACTTCGTCGCAACCGAATTACCCGTGGAAGCCGTTGTGATGGTAACTGAAGAAGCGCCAGTGCTGGAAAGGCTGATGTTCTGCGAGTTGTAAGTTCCCGCAGATGCCGTTGCAGCCAAACGGATGCGCAGAGTTCCGGTCACGGATCCCGCCGTAGGTGGAAAGGTGGTGCTGTCGCCGTAATTCACACCATCCGAAGAAACCTCGAATCCCGCAGGAGCGGAAGCAAGAATATCAGAGGTGAGATTCGCACCAGAAATAGGGAAACTTTGCGCTGCGGAGGCTGTACCATATGTCGTTGTGAAGGCCGTGGCTGAAGCAATTCCTGTGATGATAGGCTGTGTAGGATCGGGATTCGCCTTGATGGTAAAATTGTCGATCGCCAATCCTTGGGCGTTGGTGGAACCACCCACTCCCGTATATGTCCAGCGCAAGTAGTAGGTGGATCCGTGAGGAATACTCAACCCCGTAATCGAAAACGATTTGTTAATAGACGTGGGAGGATTAACTGCTGCGTTGGCCGCATCTGCCGCATATGACTGATTTCCCGACGTGGCTGCTGTCGTAGCAGCGGACGTGGATCCATGAAAAAATGTCCAATCAAACGCCCTTGTTCCCGTGCGATACTTTTCATAGTCCCACGATAGATCAATGGATATGACGGTGGCACCCGTGTTGTTCGTGAAAGCATACATCACACTGCGAGGCGCTGCAAAACCACTGGTTGTCAAAAAGCCCAAGGCTCGATCCGTGGATGAACCCGTCACACCATTTGCCCAGTTGACCACACCGCCCGATGATGAGCTAGTTACTGCTCCCGTGGACGAAGTGCCATACGCTTGGGTCGTCACTAAAGTTCCGGTCGACCAGTCTGCTCCGATTCTAAAACCAGAGGGCAAGCTCGCGGCAGCACTGGACCCCATGCCATCGTAATTTTGATTCAATGCCGAACTTGAAGTGATCGAGACCTGTGCAACTGCGATCGCAGATGAAATCACAATTCCTAATACACTAAGAAATGCAACTGAGAACAACCTACGATAACGTTGACTCATAGTAGAAACACGATGTAACGATATGTTGAAATGCATGGTATGTTGTGGTTATTAAATTTTTCTTGTAGCAATGAACCAATATTCAAGATTCCTTCCTGTGGAAGGGCGTTTATGGAAACAAAGTCGTCACCTATGGAAGGAACTCGCTAGCACATTCGATTGTTGTGCTTGTGGATCGAATCTCCCGACCATAGGCAAAAAAAAGACAAGCAAGATCCATGCCATGCTCCATCAGCGAGATGGTGCTTAAGAAATGCAAACGAAAAACGCCCGCGCTTTGCAGGAAAAAATGAATAGTGACCCACCGGAGCGCGGACCTCCCGGTCCGCTTCTTGCCCTTCCATAGCGCAGTTCCATCGGTGCGCGGACTGAAGTCCGCGCTCCAGCGAGTCAACAAAAAGCCCGCTTTTCGCGCGGAAAAGCGGGCGTGATGATTTTTGGTAAGGAGGCTTAGGCAATGATCTGACCGAGCACGTAAGGCAAAATGCCACCAGCGCGGTAGTAGTCGATCTCAACGGGGGTATCGAGACGGACGACAACGGGCACATCGAAGCTTGAGCCATCGGCTTGCTTCACGACCAGAGTCGCCTGACCCTGCGGTTTGATATCGTTGCTGATGCCGACAAGACTGAAGGTAGCACCGGCGAGGTCTTTGACCTTATCGTAGTCCTCCTTGTTGACAAAGTTGCAGGGCAGCACGCCCATGCCGACGAGGTTGCTGCGGTGGATACGCTCGAAGGACTTCGTGATCACGGCCTTGACGCCAAGAAGGTTGGTACCTTTCGCGGCCCAGTCGCGGCTGGAGCCCATGCCGTAATCCTCACCGCCGATCACGATGAGTGACGTGCCGTTTTGCGCGTGAGACACGGCGGCATCGTAGATCGCCACGGTTTCGCCGTTGAACTTGGTGACACCACCTTCCACACCAGGAACCATGAGGTTCTTGATACGCACGTTGGCAAAGGTGCCGCGGGTCATAATGCGGTCATTGCCACGACGCGAACCGTAGGAATTGAAGTCGGCGAACTCGACACCATGTTCCGTTAGATAGCGCCCGCCTGGGCTGTCTTTCTTGATCGCACCTGCGGGCGAAATGTGGTCAGTGGTGACGCTATCGCCGAAGATGCCGAGAGGTTTCGCATCGATGATTTCCTCGATGTTGCGCGGAGTTGGTGTAAAGCCATCAAAGAACGGCGGCTCCTGGATGTAGGTCGATTGACGATCCCACTCATACACATTGCCGGTGGAGGACTTGATGTTGTTCCACTTCGGATTCTGGTCGGAAAAACCGGTGTAGAGACGCTGGAAAACATCGGGTTTCAGAGAGGCATTCATCGCAGCCTCGACTTCGGCTGAAGTAGGCCAGATGTCGGCGAGATAAACAGGCTTGCCATCGGCAGAGGTGCCCAGAGCGTCCTTGCTCAGATCGATGTCCACCGTGCCGGCGATGGCGTAGGCCACGACGAGCGGAGGTGACATCAGGAAGTTCGCTTTGATCGACTGGTGCACGCGGGCCTCGAAGTTGCGATTACCGGAAAGCACGGAAGCGGCGACGATGTCCTCGGACTTCACCACATCCTCGATGCCCTTGTCGAGCGGACCGGAGTTGCCGATGCAAGTCGTGCAGCCATAGCCCACGGTTTGGAAACCGAGTTTGTCGAGCTCATCTTGCAGACCGGTTTTGTTGAGGTAATCCGTCACCACGCGCGAGCCGGGTCCCAGCGAGGTTTTCACCGAAGGCTTGACGGTCAGGCCGAGCGCGTTGGCTTTTTTCGCCAGCAATCCTGCGGCGAGCATCACGCTGGGGTTGGAAGTGTTGGTGCAGCTCGTGATCGCGGCGATGAGAACGGAGCCGTGCGAAATGGAATCGGTGATGCCGCCTTTGCTATCGACGGTGACGGTGGCGGTTTTCATCTCGGACTTGCCGTAGCCATCGGGTGCGGGGGCGGCGAGGATTTCCGCCCACTTCAATTTCAGGGCATCCACATCGATGCGATCTTGCGGGCGCTTCGGGCCGGCGACGCCGGGCTTGACGCTCGAGATATCGAGCTCAACGACTTGGCTGAACTCCAGCGCGTCCTTGTCGGTAGGAATCCCCCAGAGGCCTTGAGCCTTGAAGTAATTTTCCACAGTCTGGCACAACTCTTCGCTACGGCCGGTGCCACGGAGATAGCCGGTGGTAATTTCGTCGATGCCGAAAAAGCCCATCGTCGCGCCGTATTCCGGGGCCATGTTGGCAATGGTGGCGCGGTCGGGCAGAGAGAGCGCCTTGGCGCCGGGGCCGTAGAATTCCACGAACTTGCCGACGACTTTTGTTTTGCGCAGCATTTCGGTCACGCGCAACACAAGGTCGGTCGCGGTGACACCAGCAGCGAGTTCGCCACTGAGGTAGACGCCCACCACTTCGGGCACGAGGAACGTCACGGGTTGGCCGAGCATACCCGCTTCCGCCTCGATGCCGCCCACCCCCCAACCAACGACGCCCAAGCCGTTGATCATGGTGGTGTGTGAATCTGTACCAACGAGGGTATCGGGGTAAAACACGCCGTCTTTTTCGAGCACGCATTTCGCCAAATACTCAAGGTTCACCTGGTGAACGATGCCGATGCCGGGAGGGACGACTTTGAAGGTATCGAAGGCCTGTTCGCCCCATTTCAGGAACTCATAGCGCTCGCGGTTGCGATGGAACTCGAGATCGAGGTTGCGGGAGAGAGAATCACCGGTGCCGGCATAATCCACCTGCACACTGTGGTCCACCACTAGGTCCACGGGAACCAGCGGCTCGATCATTTTGGCATCCTTGCCCATGCGGTCCACTGCCGAGCGCATGGCCGCGAGGTCAACGAGCAAGGGCACACCAGTGAAATCTTGCAAGACGATACGGGCGACCACGAACGGAATCTCATAATCACCTGGATTTTTCGGCTGATAGGCAGCCAGATTGGCAATGTCCTTGTCGGTCACTTTCAGGCCATCGTGATTGCGCAGCAAGCTTTCCAGCACGATGCGGATGGAAATCGGCAAGCGGGAAAGGTTTGCGTAACCTTGCTCGGCCAATGCTGGAAGCGAGTGGAATTTGCCCTCTTGGCCCGAACCCGTGGTGAATGTGCGCAGTGTATTCATGAGTGTGTTAGTGAAAAACCATCCAACGCGGCTCCCATCGCAGAAACCATGCGTCGCGCGCGGACAGTATAGAATTTCCCCGATTTGGCAAGCTACGAGGCGGAAAATTTTGCGATTAGCCACAATCGAGCATGAACAAGCACCGCTCTCCACCAACCTGCCGATTTCCCGCTTGCTCGGAATCCGGTCTTGGATAGCATGGAGGCAACGTAATCTTGCATTTTTCAACCCAATCTCCATTCATCCTGCGCTCATGAAACACTGGCTCTGCTCCTTGCTCCTCGCCCTGCCGCTCCACGCCATCGAGTGGCGCACCCTGCAGAGCACCACTTTTCCCGGCACGATCCGTCAGTATGCCTTCCATCGCACGCCCAAGCTCGACCCCAAAAAACCGGCGGCGCTGATGGTGTTTCAAGACGGTCACTCCTACGTTGCGGGCGATTTCCATGCACCCAAGGTCATCGACCAACTCGTCAACGAAGGCGCCCTGCCGCCCATGATTCTGATTTTCGTCAATCCCGGTGTTTTCGGCACCGAACTCAAACAACCCCAGGGCTGGAACACGCCGAAAGACCTGCGCAGCAATCGTTCATTTGAATATGACAGCCCTTCGCCGCAGTATGTGCAGATGCTGGAAAAAGAAATCCTGCCGCTGGCGGAAAAAGAACAACTACTCAGCAAGGACTCAGCGCAACGGGCGATCTGCGGCATATCATCCGGCGGCATTTGCGCCTTCACCGCAGCATGGGAAAGACCGGATCTGTTCGGCAAAGTAATGAGCCACGTCGGCAGCTTCACCAACATCCGCGGTGGCCACGTCTATCCGTCGTTGATCCGCAAACAGCCGATCCGCCCAATCCGGGTGTTCCTGCAGGATGGGAGCAACGATCTCGATAACGAACACGGCAACTGGTTTCTCGCTAACCAAGAAATGGCGGCGGCGCTCAAGTTCCGCAAATATGATTACCAGTTCGTCACCGACGATACCGGCCACGGCGGCAAGGGTGGCGGAAAAATTTTCGCCCAAAGCCTACGCTGGCTCTGGCGCTAAAGATTGTATTTTTTCAATGCATCATTTTTTTTGATTCTTCGTATTATCTTTATCACTTATGAAAGCATACATATCCCGCCGGGCGCTGCTCGGGCTTTCTTCCCTGGTCATGGCGGCTTTGGCCTTGGCACCCTCAGCCACCGCAGCCGAAATCAACATCCCCCGCACCGACGGCAAGACGGCCGACCATTCGAAAAAAATCAAGGTCTTTATCCTGATGGGTCAATCGAACATGGTGGGCATGGGCGACATCGCCGGTGGCAACACCGCCTGGAGGCCATCGTTGAAAAACACCGTGATGTCGGTGTATGAGGGAGCCTATGCGGCGGATCAGGATTACGACAAACGCAAGGCGCTCGAGACCATCGAGATGCCGCTGGACAAGGACTGGACCCTGCCCGCACCGGCCGACAAGAGCGCACGCACCTGCATCCTGCGCGGTGAGATTCAGCCCAAGGAACCGGGCGTGTATGAGTTCAGTCCAGGCTACGGCGCCTCCGCCATCAACATCATGGAAGTCGCGGGCAAAGAGGTCTATCGCTGCGAACCGGGCCAACCACCAGTGCGAAAGGCATTCACCTTCGAGGCAGGCAAGTCCTATCCGTTTAAGGTCACCTACATCACCGATCAAGTGGCCAATCCCGGCTGGATGACGCGCACCGATGTGCCGGGCACTCTGGGCACTTTGGTGAAACAACAGGGCAAGTATCCGTATCTTCTCGATGAAAAAGGCCAATGGAGTGAGCGCAAGGACGTGTATTTCTACAATGCCCTCACGAAAAAATGTTCGCCACTCAGCGCGCTATCGAACAACGGCGGTAACACCATTGGCCCAGAGCTTGGCTTCGGCCTCGTCATCGGCGAGCTGCTCGATGAACCCGTTTTGGTTTTGAAAAGCTGCATCGGCAATCGCGGTCTCGGCTGGGACCTGCTTCCTCCAGGCAGTCCTCGATTCCTCGAGGACGGGAAGATCTACGCAGGGTATCACGAAAAACCTCCTGTGTGGGATGCCGATCCGGCCAAAGGCATCGATACCCCGCCGCCCCCTTTCGTGGACAAAGCCGGTAAACCCATCGAATGGCATGCTGGCTTGCAATACGATCTCGACCTCGCTAATGCCAAGGCCGCTCTGGCCGAGCTCGCGAAGCTCTATCCAGAATACAAAGGCCAAGGCTATGAGATCGCCGGCTTCGCCTGGTGGCAGGGTCACAAGGACCAAAGCGACGTGTATGCGAAGCTCTATGAGAAAAATCTCGTAAATCTCATCAAAGCCCTGCGCAAGGACTACAATGCCCCGAACGCGAAGTTTGTGCTCGCCACCGGATGCGGTAACACGGGACGCGAAAGTTTTGGACTGCAAATCGCCGAGGCGCAACTGGCGATGAACGATGCGAAAAAACATCCAGAATTTAGCGGCAACGTAAAATGCATTGACTCCCGCGACCTCTGGCGCGAGCCCGCTGTTTCTCCACGCGATCAAGGGTTTCACTACAACCGCAATGCCGAGACCTACATGGAAGTCGGTCTTCGCCTCGGCCACGCGATGGCGGACTTGCTGATGACGGACAAGTGAAAACGCGAGCCGATACGATCGAGGGCGCCGGGGGTATGGAAGGTCAACATCAGCAGCGCTTGCCAACCGACGTTCCTGCCGTCGGGCGTCTGCATTGCTAATCCTGCGGCGCCCAAATTCAGGTTGAGAATTTTCTTGCCAGATCAGGAGCGATGTGGATTCTAACCGAACCCAAAACACCCAACACCCGTTTATGCTCGACACTCTTTTCGTCCAACACGGCCTTCATCTTGCCATCGGTCTCGGTTTTGCCAGTCTTGTCATTGCACTGTGGCTGATACGCTCCGTGCTAGCCTCCAGCGCGGGCAATGAGCGCATGAAGACGATCGCCGCTGCGATTCAGGCGGGTGCGGCAGCCTACCTGCACCGTCAGGTGGTGGCGATTTCCTCGATCGCGGTGGTGATGTTCTTCGCCGTAGGATGGTTGCGCAACTGGACCACCGCCACGGGATTTGTAGTCGGAGCGGTTTGCTCTCTCATCGCCGGCTACATCGGCATGAACATCGCCGTGCGTGCCAACGTGCGCACCGCTCAAGCCGCCTCCGTCGGCCCCCGCCCCGCCCTGCGCGTAGCCTTCAATGGCGGCGCAGTGACGGGACTACTGGTCGTTGGTCTGGGTCTGGTATCGGTGGGGCTGTTTTATCTGCTCGCCAAGCATTTCTCGCAGAGCGAACGAGTGGCCATCGACTCGCTCGTCGGCTTGGCGTTGGGCAGTTCTCTGATCAGTGTCTTCGCCCGATTGGGTGGTGGCATCTACACCAAGGCAGCGGATGTGGGCGCCGACCTAGTAGGCAAGATCGAACAAAACCTGCACGAGGACGATCCGCGCAATCCGGCCACGATCGCCGATAACGTCGGTGACAATGTGGGCGACTGCGCGGGCATGGCGGCCGATGTGTTCGAAACGTATGCCGTAAGCCTGATCGGTGCCATCCTCATCGGCTACCTGACTTCCGCGGGTCACGCGAGTGCGGCTATCATTTATCCATTTGTGATTTGCGGCCTGGCTGTCATCGGCTCGGCACTGGGGATTTGGTTCGTGAATTTCAGCAAAACGGATGCGACAAAGGCACTGATCGGCGGCGTGGGTGTGAGCGGCGTCATCACCGCGGCACTGCTCTACCCCGCCACCAGCGCGCTGTTCCCGCAGGCATTGGAGTTCTCTGGCAAAGCGATCGGCGCGCCCGCTTTGTTCACCTGCGTGCTGATCGGCATTGCCCTGACTTTTGCAACAGTTTGGATCACCAACTACTACACCTCCACCGCCCACAAGCCGGTGCGCCGCATCGCGGATGCCTCGGAAACCGGACACGCCACCAACATCATCGCAGGCATCAGCGTGGGCCATCACTCGACCACCCTGCCCGTGGTGCTGATCGCGGCATCGATCCTCGGCTGCTACCAACTCGCGGGACTCTACGGCATCGCCGTGGCAGTGATTAGCATGCTGAGTTTGTCAGGTATCATCATTTCGTTAGATGCCTTCGGTCCCATCACCGATAACGCCGGCGGTATCGCCGTGATGAGCGGACTGGATGCCGAGGTGCGCAAGATCACCGATGAACTGGATGCCGTGGGCAATACCATGAAAGCGGTGACCAAGGGCTATGCCATCGCCTCCGCAGGACTCGCCGCGATGGTGCTATTCGGCTCCTACGTCGAGGAACTGAAAGCACATCTCCACTCGGGTGTGGCATTGAACTTCGATCTCACCAATCCGCAAATCATCATCGGCCTCTTCATCGGTGGTCTGCTGCCCTACATTTTCACTGCCTACGCCATGGATGCCGTTGGCTCCGCCGCAGGCGCCGTGGTCAATGAAGTGCGCCGTCAGGTCAAGGCCCTGCCCGGGATTCTCACCGGCGAAACCACCCCCGACTACGGCCAATGCGTCGACATCGTCACCAAGGCCGCGTTGAAAAAAATGATCGTTCCCGCGCTGCTTCCCATCATTTTTGTGGTGGCAGTGGCCGCCATTCCTTTCCTCGGCAAAGAAGCCCTGGGCGGAGTATTGGTAGGCACCATTGTCACGGGCCTGTTTGTGGGCATCGCCATGACCTCAGCGGGTGGCGCTTGGGATAACGCGAAGAAATTCATTGAAGAAGGCCATCACGGTGGCAAAGGCTCACAAGCGCACCAAGCGGCCGTGACTGGCGATACCGTGGGCGATCCCTACAAGGACACCGCAGGCCCCGCCGTGAACCCCATGATCAAGGTGGTGAATATTGTCGCCATCCTCCTGATCCCCATCTTTTTCTGATCTCAGTGCCGATATCCCGATCGGCACGGATGAAACCACAACCTACTGAGCTCAAGGCACGCGGAATTTCCGCTTGGGCTCGGTGATGTCGTAGGGATCATAGACCAAGGTGTCGCGCGCTAGGCCTTGGCAATCGACGACCTTGTTGTGATAGGGACTGAGCACGAAGCCCGGCTTATCTGCTACCGGCACAGCATACGGAATCTCCACCAAGGGTGGCGGTAGGTCATTCGGCTCAGTGGGCTGAGGACGCGATGTGAACCACCCGCACGAGGTGAGGCTAACAATCATGATCAAAGGAAAAATACGATTCATACGAGTTACTGGTTAGAGGAAGCGGGCGGCGGATCAATTATGGCACTGTGACGCGTTTGCTGGTCTTGCAACATTCGTGTCGCTGTGGATGGTAGCCTTTTTCCGTAAAAACTGCAATGCCGATCATGCCGATGTTGCAAAGGCTGGTTCGCGCAGGAATCGGACAGGCAAGGGATCAGTCTAAAGATCCGCACATCATCGCTGCCACGGAAGCCGCACCAACACAAAACACACTTTTTTCGGCATGTTGCAGAAAAGACAAAAAATGAGTCACCGCGCGGATTTCCCGCTTTCGTTTGGGCGTAGGCTTGGTAGAGTGACGTCAAGATGTCGAATCCAGCAGCCGCACAGAACGCATGGCAATCGCAAGCACGTCGCGTCGCGCTCAAGGTAAACTTCGCGTGGTGGTTGCAGCGTTTTTCTGCACCTCTGATGCTGGGCACGCTGATCGGCACGGCGGCCCTGCTGTGGTTCCGCCGGCAGCATCCGGAGATTACCACACCGCAGTGGCTTGGCATGATTACACTGGCCATCACCTTGATTGCAGGCATCTGCTGGATTTTCGTGCGACGACAATTCGAGACGCCTGAGCAATCGATGGTTCGCATCGAAGCCGCAATGCGCCTGCGTTCCGGTCTATCCGCTGCGATGGCCGGCGTCGCCCCCTGGCCGGAAGTTCCGGAAAAAGTGCACGCCGGTCTGCGCTGGAACTGGCAACGGGTGCTACTGCCTCCCCTCGCCGCCCTCCTGCTACTCGGTGCCGGATTGTTGATTCCCCTGCATCGTTTGCTACCCGCCGCCGCCGCTCCCGATCAACCGCAGGCCTGGGAACGCACGGAATCCGAGCTGGCAAAACTCGAGGAGGAAAAGGTGGTCGACCAAGAATACATCGAAGAGGTGCGAAAAAAAATCGAGGATCTTCGCGCACAAGACCCACAGGAGTGGTTCAGCCATTCATCGATGGAAGCCACTGACAACATGCGCAAGGAGCACAGATCGGAAACCAATCGTTTGGAGCGCGAGATGTCGAAGGCCACCAAGGCACTCGAAGCGCTGCAAAGCAATCCCCAGCTGGGCGAAAATGAAAAAGCCCGCCTCGCGAACGAATTTGATCAAGCGATGCAAGGCATGCAAAACGGTGCGATGAAGCCGAACCCAGCGCTGATGGAACAGCTCAAGGGTCTGAACCCGAACGAACTCGGCAAACTCAGCCCGGAACAGATGAAGCAGTTGCAACAGAACATGCAAAAGAATGCCCAACAGTTGCAAGGCCAGTGCCAACAGGGAGAAGGTGGTCAGGGCGATGAATGGCTGGACGAATTGCTGGCCGATGGCTCAGGAAACCAACAAGGCGAAGGCAAATGCAAAGGTCAAGGCGAGGGAGAAGGAGAAGCAGAAGGTGAAGGCCCAGGCAAGGGTGGCGTGAACCGCGGGCCCGGCCACGATCCGAATCTGTTAGGCAAGGCCTCGCAAGAACTCGAAACCGGCGCGATGCAAGGCCTGAAAGCCACCGATCTTTCCCGCACCCTGCCCGGCGATTTGTTAGAATTGCAGGACGGCAAACACGACGTCGATACCAGCGCCAGCAAGGTCAGTGGCGGCGGCGATGTGTCCGATACCGGCAAGGGCGGCGACCGCGTCTGGAAGGAATCGCTCGCCCCACAGGAACAAAAAGCTCTCAAGAAATTCTTCGAATAATCAACTCTATGTCACAAGCCACCGAAACCGAAGTCGCCGATGCCGCCAAGCACATCCGCTCGCTGAACCAAGCTCTCCATCAGGTCCTTTTCGGCCAGGAGGAACTGATCGACCTCGTCATCACCGGCGTGCTGGC
>JBJOMZ010000021.1:0-29392 GCA_046052105.1 Verrucomicrobiota bacterium
GGGGGGGGGGGGGGGCGGGGGGGCCGGGGGCCCGTGGGGGACTGGGGGACTTGGAGTTGTTATTTTTTGTTAGAAGAAATGGTCCAGCAATCGGGATTGTTGATCATGGTGACTAGCTTGCCGAGGATGGCGTCGTATTGAGAGTAGAGGTTGCGTGCCACATCTTTTGTTACATATCCACATTCGACAGAGAATTGGAGCCATGTTTGCGTTTCAGCGGCTTCGCCTTCAGAGTCACTCAGCTTTGCTACGAAAGAAGCGGGATAACGTCTCTTGCGCCAGGCCTCGGTGATGTTTGCGCAGACGCTTCGTGAAGATCGCCGGATTTGATCGGTGAGAGAATACCGTTCTTCGATGGGAAAAGATTTGCTTATATGAAAAATCTCCATCGCCGCCGCGAATCCCAGCTTGTAAACCTCCAAGTCAGTATGTCTTTCGATTTTCATGATGGTTTCAATGTTTGATTTCCTCCTCCCCTTCGTCCCCCTGTCCCCCTGTCCCCCTGTCCCCCTGTCCCCCTGTCCCCCTGTCTCCTTGTCTCCTTGTCCCCCTGTCTCCTTGTCTCCTTGTCCCCCTGTCTCCTTGTCTCCTTGTCCCCTTGTCCCCTTGTCCCCTTGTCCCCTCGTCCCCTCGTCCCCACGTCCCCACCCCCCTCTCTCAATAGCGCGTAATACACTCGTGCAGATTCAGAATCACGCGGCAGACTTGCACCAGTGCGGCTTGTTCGTTGGTCATGTTAACGGCTTTGCTCTCACCGGATTGATAGAGAGCCAGTTGCTTTTGATGAAAATCCAGAAGGCCTTTCATCTCCTCATCGCGGGGACTGCGAAGCAGCGCGAGCGATAGGGCCTCGGTGATCGATGCCTGGATGTTGCCCGCGTCTTTCACCCGTTGTGCAAGCGCGTTAGCGGCTTCCAAAAACACCGGATCGTTGAGAAGGGTGAGCGCTTGCTGCGGGGTGTTGGCCTGCATGCGGTCGGCACTGCATTCCTCGCGCGAGGGGGCATCGAAGTTCGCCAGCATCGGGTGCATGAAGGTGCGCTGCCAGTGTGTGTAAAGTCCGCGACGTATGCGACTGTGGCCGGTGTCCGTCACCCAATCGCGGTTGGGAAACTGGATGGCGGTGTAATAGCCGGGAGGTTGGTAAGGTTTCGATGGCGGGCCGCCAGTGTAGCTGGTGTCCAGCAGACCGGCGATGGTGAGCGCGTTGTCGCGGATGAATTCGGCATCCAGACGGCGCGCACTTTGCTGGGCGAGCATGCGGTTCTCGGGATCGATCTCCACCAGGTCCAGCCGTTTGGCGGCGGCTTGTTGATAGGTTTTGCTGTGGATGATAAGACGGACGACATGCTTGGTGTCCCATCCGGAATCACGGAACTCGCTGGCAAGCCAGTCCAACAGCTCCGGGTGAGTGGGAGCCTCGCCCTGACCGCCGAGGTCATCAAGCACGTTCGAAATTCCTTTGCCGAAAAACTGCTTCCACAGGCGGTTGACGTAGTTGCGCGCGGTGAGGGGATTTTCCTTGGCGGTGATCCAGTTGGCCAGATCAAGGCGTGTGAGTTCACGGTCCTTGGGCAGCGAGTCATGCGGCAGGAACCCTAACACCGCGGGCTTGACCACGGCACCGCTCTCATCCTGCCAGTTGCCGCGCGGCAGAATGCGCGTGACGAGTTTTTTCTCCTTAGGCACGGATACGGTGGTGACCGTGCGAGTCCAGCCGCCGCGGCACAGGCGCATTTCCGTCAACAGCGTGCGGTATTCCGCGGGCAGTTTGCTTTCGATGGTGTTGCACCAATGATAGGGTGCCACGCTGTGTTCGAGTTGCTGGCGAAACAAGTCGGTGAATGCCGGTTGCCCGGGTACGGGATTCAACACAGGAGAGGCGGAGAAACGCAGGCGTCCGACATCGGCGGATTTGATTCTGGCGACCAGTTTTCCACCTGAGGGAATCTTGAGCGGTGCCGCGAGGCACAAGACCGCGGTCTGCGTGCGTTTGGTGAGATCAGAGGGCAGTTCCAGATTGGCGGGCGCGCTCATCCAGTTGGCACCAAAGCCTATCGTTTTTTCATAACCACTCGTGTAACCTTCCGGACGACTGAGGTCGGCTTGGGAATAAGCAATTTTCACCGGAATCGCTTTGCCGCTGGCATCGATGATTTCCACGGTCGGACTCAGGCTGAAACGTCCATCGGGCGAGCGCCCCACGTGGCCTTTCAGCGCAGGGTCAGGCATGGCCTCGATGCGAATGCTGCCGATGCTTGTCAGCGCACTGGCGCCGAGATCATACGTGATCACATCATCCTTGACCGGAGCGCCCCTGGCGGTGGCTGAGCGGTCAGGCTGGATCGTGATCGGAGTTTGTTTGGCACTCGTGGCGCATGAAACGGCGAGCGGTTGCCAGCCATCGGGATGTTTGCTGAGGTAGCCCTGCATCTCCTTCTTCCAGGATTGATGCTCAGCATCCGGCACAGGTGTTTTTTCTAACAGTTGATACATGTCCTGCTCGATGCGTTTGATGCGATCGAGCAAAGCGGGCGATTGGCTCACCAGTTCCGGTGGAAAAGGGAAGTCGTTGTTCACTCCTTTGAGCTCGGGATTGGGCGTGTAGTTGTAATCCGCATACACACCCCATTGCTGCACATCGCCGAAGAACGCGGCGAGGGAGTAGAAATCCTTGGCGGTGATGGGGTCATACTTGTGGTCGTGGCATTCGGCGCAGCCGGTGGTCTGGCCGAGGAACGCTATGCCGATGGCGCGCACGCGGTCGGCGGCATACTTGGCGAGGTATTCCTTCGGTTGCGCACCGCCCTCGCGTGTCATCAGATTGAGACGATTGAATGCGGAAGCGATGCGTTGTTCATCGGTGGGATTCGGCAACAGATCTCCGGCGATTTGTTCGCGGGTGAAGACGTCGAAGGGTTTGTTGCGATTGAAGCTGTCGATCACGTAGTCGCGGTAGGCGAACACGCGCATGTTTTGGTCCCCGTGGAAACCGACGGTATCGGCGTAGCGGACGGAATCCAGCCAGGGCACGGCCATTCGTTCGCCGTAGTGGGGCGAGTTGAGAAGTTGCTCGGCCTTCTGCGGGTAAGAGCCGGGATTTTTGGCAAACGCCAGCACATCGGTGGGAGATGGCGGCAGACCGGTGAGATCAAGGCTGAGCCGGCGCAGTAGATCCTGCGGTGCCGCGGTGGCGCTGGGAGAGATGCCTTTTTTCTCTAACGGAGCGAGGATGAAGGCATCGATGGGATTGTTCGTCTCGCCCTTCACTTTCGGCACCTCCGGACGCACGATCGGCGTGTAGGACCAGTGCGGCTGGTATTCCGCGCCTTCGCGGATCCAGCGTTCGATCAAGTCGCGCTCGGCTTTGGTGAAGGTCTTGTGGCTTTTGGGCGGCGGCATGATGGAATCCGGATCTTTCGAATCGATCCGTTTCATCACGTGGCTCTCCTCGGGTTTGCCCGGCACGATGGCAAAGCCCTGGCTCTCGGTGAGCGGCGCGTAGGCGGCCTCGGCGAGGTCGAGTCGCAGCCCCGCCTCACGATGCTTGGCATCGGGTCCGTGGCAGCCGATGCACTTGTCGCTTAGTATGGGACGGATATCGCGGTTGAAGGAAAGCTTCTCCTCGGCCTGGGTGACGAGAGGCATGGCGAGTAACGGGAGGACACGTGTGAGGCAGCTTTTCATCGGCACAAGAGTTACGCAAAATTTGTTGGGAATCTTTCCCTGCGTATTGATAAAGTCAACCTGTGCAACACGGGGTTTACGCTTATTTCCAGCGGTAGTGACCGGTATGGGGGAAGTCGTGTAGGCAGTCTTCCTCTTGGGCTCCGGCACCGATGTTATGCAGCACCATCGGGTGTCCGGAGGGCCCGCGTTTGTCGCTGATGATCATGATGTGAGGCAGTGTCCTTCCGACGAGGCAGGTGACGAGATCGCCCGGTTGGAAACGTTTCGGATCATCGTTTTTTGCCAATTGCATACCGCGGCGCGTGAAATAAGACATCAAGTTCGGCACACGGCGGTGATCGATGTTGCGATCCGTGGTGTTGAGACCCCAGTGTCTCGGATAGGCGGAAAAATTCTTCTTCATATCGAGATGCACCAACTCCTGCAAATCAGGACCGCAGGCGCGGAGCGCGCGGATCACCACATCCGTGCAGACGCCGCGGTCCTTAGGCACGTCACCCATGGGATAGTCGAGTTTGGCGTATGCCGGTTCATAGCGAATGGTCACTCCCACTTGCGAGCGGGCCGCATGGACTAGTTTTAGGGCGAAAGTTTCACCCGCGTTCTGTGCGATACTGGGCAAGATACCGGCTAGAACCATCAGGAAAATCAAACACCCGCGCATGCGGAACAGATACGTGCGGAGGCGCTGGACTTTGTCACGGGGAAAATGTGGCAATCGTTTCATTCGACCGATTTGTTTTTGCGCGACGGGCGTTCCTGTGGCAGTCTCGGCCTCGTCCATGGAGGTAGAAAAGGATTATTCTGCGCGGCGTCCGCGTCTAACATTTCTAGGAACCGGTACATCCACCGGCGTTCCGGTAATCGGATGCTCTTGTTCGGTCTGTCACTCCCCCGATCCGCGCAACCGTCGTCTTCGATCCTCGGTGTTGTTGGAGAGTAAGGAAACGACCCTACTGGTGGACGCGGGCCCTGATTTGCGGCAACAGGCCTTGCGTGCGGGCATGAGCAAAGTGGATGCCGTGCTTTACACCCACGGACACATGGATCATGTGGTTGGTTTTGATGAATTGCGGGCGTTTTGCTGGCAGCGTGATACTCCCTTACCCATGTATGCCAATCCCGGATGCATGGACATTTTGCGCACGATGTTTGCTTGGGCCTTTGCCGGAACCAACATCTACCGCGGCTACATTAAGCCCGGTCCGGTGGTGGTGGACGGCCCTTTTGTCATCGGTTCTTGGAACATCACGCCGCTTCCTGTCATGCACGGCGCGGTGGAGACGAATGGCTATCTCTTCGAGCGAGAGGGTGCCAAATCGTTGGCGTATATCTCCGATGTGAAGGCCATACCCGAGGAAACTATGGCAATGATCCGGGAGGTGGATCTGCTCATTCTCGATGCCCTGCACTACCGACCGCATCCCACGCACCTTCATGTTGAGGCCTCATTGGATTTGATAGTGGATTTGAATCCGAGCCAAGCTTATCTCATCCACTGTTCGCATGAAATAGATCACGCGACACTCGAAAACGAACTCCCAGCCCACATACGAGTGGCCTATGACACTCTTTCGTTAGAATTATGAAAACGACCTTGTTCCCATTCCTGCTATGCCTTTGCGCCCAGCTTTTGGCGGCGCCCGCGCCTTTGCAAACGGATCGTGTGGTCGTTGTGTATAACTCGAGTCTACCCGAGTCGCTGGAACTGGCCAAGATCTATCAAAAAGCACGCGGCATTCCGTCCGCGAATCTGGTCGGACTTGACATGCCCGATCGCGAGGAAATCACGCGTGAGGAATATGAGAAATTGATTCGAATTCCGTTGCGCGCGCAGTTCGACAAACGTGCTTGGTGGAAAATCGGCCGCGTCGATGCGAATACCACCGTGGCGGTGGAAAATCGCATGCAGGTCATGGTGTGCATGCGCGGTGTGCCCTTGAAGATCGCTCGGATTGCCGAACCGACGGCACCTGCCGACGCCAAGTCCTCGGCCGAAACCGTGGCTCCGGCGAATCCGGCATCGATCGCGAACGAGGCAGCGGTCGATTCGGAATTAGCTGTGCTGAGTTGGGACGGTCAATCCGTCAATGGTCCGCTGCCGAACGCGTATTTTCAGTCCAAGACGGGCTTTGCCGAGGCATCACTTCCATTTTTGATGCTCGTCGGGCGCATCGATGGTCCATCCTTCGCCATCTGCCAGCGCATGATCGCCGATGCCGTGGCGGTGGAAAAGTCCGGCTTGTGGGGGCGTGCCTACTGCGACCTGGCCCAGTTCTATCCACAAGGGGAAACGTGGATTCGTTCCTGTGCCTTGCAGTGCGCTGATGCTGGCATGCCCGTGGTCCTTCATCCGTGGAAAGAGGTGTTTCCCAAGCACTATCCCATGACCGACGCGGCTGTCTATTTCGGATGGTATGAATGGAATGTCTGCGGTCCTTTTGTGAAGCCGGGCTTTCAACTGCGCCGCGGTGCTGTGGCCATTCACTTGCATAGTTTCAGTGCGTCCACCATCCGCAGTGAGACGGCCAATTGGTGTGGTCCCTTGCTAGCTCGCGGAGCGGCGGTCACGCTCGGTAATGTCTACGAACCGTATCTCGCCACATCCCATCATTTTGACGAATTGCAGAAACGTTTGCTTGAGGGATACACATGGATTGAGGCTGCCTACGCGGCGATGCCGGTGCTATCCTGGCAGGGAGTGGCGCTGGGCGATCCGCTCTACCGGCCCTTCATGCATCTCGATGGAAGCGGCGAAAAACTTCCTGCCGATCGATCCTACCGAGCGTTGCGGGTTGCTAAACTTTTGCACGACGGGCAGGACAGCAAAATGCTCGCGGAAATCGAACGCATCGGTCGGGAAAAAGGCAACGCCGTGATGTTGGAGGCGCTGGGACTGGTTCACTTGCAGCGCAAGCAGGAGGCATTGGCCTTGCGTTTCATTCAGGAAGCCAAGCCTCTGTATCAAGATGCCGCAGACCGATTGCGTTGTGACATGCATGTGATTGGTATGGATCGAGATGCAGGCCGCATCGGCTTGGCTGTGAAAAACCTGCGCGATGCGGAAATTCTCTATGCGGATCTGCCGGAAGTGCAAGCGGTGCGTTCGTGGCGCGCGATTCTCGATCCTCCGTCTCCGCCACCGGTGCAGCCGCCGAAAAAATGAATCATCGCAGATTCGATTGTTGTGCGTCGCGGCATTCGTGATTATTCTCGCGCCCTATGCATTTGGGTATTGATAGCTCCACGCAATCCTTGAGCGGTTTGGTCATCAACGTGGCCACGGGCGAAATCGTCGCGGAAAAATCGGTGAATTTTGGTTCTGATCTGCCGCAATATGGCTCACCACAGGGCTTTCTTCCCGGTGGCATGGATGGCGAAGTTCATGCCCAGCCTCGCATGTGGCTGGCTGCCCTGGATCAAATGTTGTCGGAGTTGGGGGACCTTGTCGATCTATCACAAATTCGTTCCATCGGTGGTAGCGGTCAACAACACGGTTCGGTCTATCTGAATGCGAGTGCTTCCGAGCGCCTGGAAAATCTCGATCCACAAAACGATCTGGTGACGCAGTTGCAGTCAGCATTCAGTCGTCCCACGTCGCCGATTTGGATGGATACATCGACTGGTGCGCAGTGCCGCGAAATTGCCACCGCCGTGGGCGGCGATGCGGAAGTGTGCGCCCGCAGCGGATCCACCGCGATCGAACGCTTCACCGGCCCGCAAATCCGCAAGTTCTGGCAACAACAACCGGAGGCCTATGAATCGACGGCGCGCATTCACCTCGTCAGTTCGTTTCTTTGTTCGGTGCTTGCAGGATGCCATGCCCCCATCGATTTCGGTGATGGCGCTGGTATGAATCTGATGAACCTCGCTTCTCGTCAGTGGGATCACGATTTGTTAGAAGCCACTGCGCCGATGCTGCGTGTGAAACTTCCCGAGTTGGCCCCTGCGGGCAGTGTGGTTGGACCTGTGGCGGATTATTTTGTAGTGAAATACGGTTTTTCTCCCGAGTGCCAAGTGGGAGTGTTTACCGGTGATAATCCCGCGTCGCTTGTCGGCATGGGGGCGACGTCGCCGGGGCAGGTGGTGATTTCGTTAGGCACGAGCGACACGTTTTTCGCAGGCATGACGCAGGCTTTTACCGATCCGCGCGGTTTTGGTCATGTCTTCGGCAATCCCGGCGGCGGCTACATGTGCTTGGTTTGTTTCCGCAACGGTTCCCTCGCGCGCGAAGCACTGCGCGATCAGTATGGTCTCGATTGGTCGGCCTTCGATCGCGTTGCACTCGCAGAGACTCCGCCGGGCAACGATGGGAATTTGATGCTACCGTTTTTCGGACCCGAGATCACGCCACGACGTGACTTTGAAAAACCGCTGCGCAGCGGCAGCGAGGCTTTTGTGCGTGGCGAAGATCCCGCGAAACAAGTTCGTGCCTTGCTTGAAGGGCAATTCCTCAACATGCGACTCCACACCGATTGGATCGGCATCGATGTCGATCGTATTCTGCTCACTGGCGGGGCGTCGCGCAATGACGGGATTGCCCAGATCGTGGCCGATGTCTTCGGTGCGCCCGTGGAGCGACTCTCGATCGCGAACTCCGCCGCGCTCGGCGCCGCGATTCTTGGCGCGGTGACGTCGGGGCATGACATGGGCACGGTGCAAGCGAAGTTCTGCCAACCTGCGCAGGATTCCCGCATGGAGTCGACCTCCGGCGCCAGTTACGACGATCCACTGGAGGGATACGCCGATTTGCTTGCTACTGTTAACTAACGAAATCGTTCAATCCAGATACGGTTTCGCTAGAGCGGTGTAATCGTTTTCTGCCAACCCGGACTCGCACAATTGGGTCATGAGCTTGGACACGGTTTGCATCGCGGGCAATGTCAGGTCCTGTGACTGCGCGAGTTCCAGTGCATAGGCCGAATCCTTGCGCATGTTATCGAGCGAGAAATGGGTGTCAAAGTCTCCCTCCAGCATGTTAGGCAATTTCATTTTCGTCAGAGCGGACGCCGTGCCGTGCTGGGTAATCGCGTTGGCAAAGGATTCCTTGCTGATGCCGTGTTTGAGACAAAGCGCCATGGCTTCGGAAAGTGCTTGAATTTGGCAAGCGGCGATGAGGTTGGTGGAAAGTTTGACCACGGTGGCGTTGCCCATTTCTCCCATGCGAATCATCGTGGATGCGGTGGGCGGGAGAATGGTTTCGGCACGCTCGACTGCGTCTTCGGAACCGGCGAGATAATACATCAATTTGCCCTCGCCCGCCGCGATCTTGGAACCAGTGAAAGGGGCATCGACAAAATCGCAGCCGATGGCTTTGCACTGCTCGGCCAACCACAGGGTGGTGGGCAGGTCCACGGTCGAGTGGTTCATGAGAAAATGCCGATCCGTGAGAACGGGGCGGATCTGTTCAAATACATCGCGCAGTGCCTTGCTGTCTATAAGGTAGAAGGAGAGGACGTCGGATGCCTGTGCGGCGGCTGTGGCATCAGGGACGAATCCGGGGATTTCCTTACGAGTGCGGTTCCAGCGTGTGACGTTTGCACCGGAGTGTTGCCAGTTCTCGGCGCATCGCGAGCCGATGATTCCCATGCCAAAGACAGTGATATTCATGTGCCGCTAGCGATAGCAGCTTATTGGCCGTTTTCCAGTTGAGTTTTGGTTTTGCGGCGGAATTGTTCGTCGCGCGCTTTTTTCAGGTATTCGAAATAACGCTGTTGGGCGTCAAGATCCGGCTGATGGGGGGCAGCTTTGGCCTGCGGCCCATATTTTTTCCATGGACCGAAAGGCACCTGCAATTCCTCGACAAACCGCCAATGCACTTGGCTGGAATCGGCGATGCCGAGGTAATCGCGCACGGCCGGTGAGATGTCGATCGCCGCACCGCGGTTGCTGGTATTGATCGGGCGCTTGTCGCCGAATACGTAGGGCCAGTCATCGACGACAAAGGGTCCCACGTCTTCCCATTGCGCGTAACATGAGCGGTTGTTCGAGTAGATTTGGAGCCATCGACCTTTGAGAGTGGAGCAACCATCCTCTTTTTTGACGCGATGAAACCAAGGAATCACCCGGCTGGCCTCAGGTCGGTAGCCACCTCGCTGCTTGTCATTGTAGGGCAGGGCAACGTAAAAGGGATTGAGACGAGGTATGAAATGTTTAGGGCGGAACTCGCCCGTGCTATGGGAGGCGATGCGCTTCATCGGATCCGGGTCATCGTAGCCGCCGAAGTTTTCTTGCCAGTTGGCATCCCAGGAAGAAACGTGGTTGGGCACGGGATTGTTCTGGGTCGGCTGTTCGCCAATCCAGAAGGCGGTGGAAGTGATGTTCAGTTTCCACGGGTAAACGGATCGCTCGACTGATGCGGTCGTTGTTCGAGGAGTAGGAGTCGTGGCAGAGGGCACGACGCGCATGCCGTTGGGAATGACGACCCGCGGTGCTGTCATGGGCGTCTGAGCATTCATAGACCCTATGTTCAGAAAAAACGTCAACGCTGCCATGTGATGTATGAGGGTGCTGAATCGTAGCTCATGGAAGGGGAAACGCATGTGGGAGAGCGGTCAAATCTGTGCGTGAAAACGCCCAGATTTGTTGACACAAACGTGTGCTTCCATCAAGGTCGAATTTTTCACCGACAAGTTTTCAATCCTTCATACTTGGCGTAAGTAAAAGGCTAAAATCCGCCATCTGGTCGTATAAAAAAACCAGTTATGCGTCGTTGCTGTTTGATAAGTGGATGCTATATTGTTTTGTAGATCAGTTATTATGAAGCCAAAAGCAAATCCATACCTCCTACTCCGCATCGCCAGTATCGCAACGATCTCCGTGATGTCATCGGTAGCGTTGGGGGCGGATCGCATCAAGCAGAATAATACCACCAGTTTGAATCTAGCTGGAAGTTGGGATGTGTTGCCGGATGCCACCGATGTCGCAGTTTGGAATAACACGGTTACAGCGGCCAATAGCACCGCACTGGGTGGGAACATTGCATGGGGAGGAATGAAAATCATCAATCCCGGAGGCTTGGTCACCGTCGGCACTGCTGCCACAAATACCCTCACTCTCGGTGCGTCTGGCATTGACATGTCTGCGGCCACGCAAAATCTCTTGATCAACAGCAATCTTACGGCGGGAGCGGATCAAACTTGGCAGGTCAATGCCGGTCGCACGCTCCAGATTCAGACCATTAACACCAACACCCGTCTGAGTGGCAGTGGTAACATTACCTTGACCAACTCAGCGGGAACGGGCACAGCGATTTTTGATTTGCGTCCCGGTTCGAGCGGTAGCACGGCTTTCACGGATCAGAATGGTTTTTACTCATATACTGGGAACTGGACCGTAAATTCTGCTGTCTCGGTAAGAACCCTGCGAAACGGCAGAAATGCTTGGGGCACGGGCAGTATCATCTTGAACGGCGGCACCGTGGGACAGCAGCAAAATTTCAGTGGAACCTGGACGAATAACATCGTATTGCAGGCTTCCTCAAATTCCACGATTGACGATTTTAATACCAATGGATCTCGCACCCTCAAATTGCAGGGAGTCATTTCTGGTTCAGGAAACCTTAGCATCGCGGAGACGAATGCCAACGTAAGTTATGCGGTCAATGGTGGTGTGATCATGACCGGAGCAAATACCATGAGTGGGCAGATCACGGTGGCTGCCAACGGTGTTCTTCGCGTTGGAGGCGTGGGTGGTGAAAGCGTTTCGCTTGATGCAGGAGCTGCAGGTGGTTTGGGTACAGCCACGGTCGTGAACAATGGAACATTGACGCTTTCTCGCAATGATACCTGGACTTTCGCGAACACTATTTCCAGTGGCACGGGAGCTCTGACGATAGGTGGAGTGACGGGAGCCCTTGTAGCCGCAGCAGGAACACAAGTGGTCACGGTATCCGGAACGCATGGATACACAGGTGCGACCACCGTGGGTCAAGGGCGTTTGAACCTTACGGGAACACTGACATCGAACGTTTCCGTGCAAGCGGCGGGTCGGATTTCCGGCACAGGAAGCACCACCGGTTCTCTGGCCTTGGCTACAGGAGCGGGGTTTGCTCTGACGGGAGGTGCTACGCTTAACTCTCTCGTGGTCAACGGTGTCACCATCAGTGGCGCCGCTACCGTTTCCTTTGCCAGCAATCCCACGGCTGCCACCACCTATGATGTGGTCACTTACGGAGCTGGTGGAATTACCGGTTTTGCCAACCTAACGGCTGCTTGGCGTGGCACATTGCAAAATGACACGATCAATCAGAAAGTGACTTTTACCACCGGTGATTCGGCGACGCGGACCTGGACCACGACGACGGGAACATGGGACAACACGGGCACCAACGCCAACTGGGCGGAAGGAGATTTGAAATTTTACGATGGTGATAGCGCCGTCTTTGGCGATATTGCCAGCAATGCCTTGATCACCCTCTCAGGCAATATTGCAGCATCCGCTGTGGTGGTGCAGAATTCGGCGAACAGCTACACATGGACGGGAGGGGCGCTCTCCGGAGCTGCCACCTTGAGCAAAGCCAATGCTGGATCACTGATTATCACCAACAACAATACCAATACAGGAACTGTAACCATCTCGGGTGGCATCATCGATGTCGGTAATGGTGGAACCGCGGGTAATCTGGGAACTGGCGCGGTAACGATTGCAGCGGGAGCTGAGTTGGCACTCAATCGCTCGAATGCCTCGACTTTCTCCAATGTGGTGAGCGGAGAAGGGCTCGTTACCAAAAAAGGCGCCGGTCGTCTTTCTGTCACCGGCAACAGTGCCGCGGGAGCAGTAAATTGGAATTTTTCGGGAACAGGCAACGGTGACATTGCGTTTCAAAATGCGAACGCAGCGGGTGGATCAGGTTCGGTCATCATAACTCAAGCGGGTGCCACTGGCAGTGCATTTTTTGGCAATTCAGGCAATGTTTCTCCTATCGGCCTGAGTCTCGGTAGTGGTTCTACTTTCACGTGGAATGGTGCCACCGGAAACACCAATACCGTTAGCGGTGCTCTAAGCGGTAGCGGTACATTCACCAAGGTCTCCGGCGAGACCTTGATTCTTACGGGTAGCAGTAACTTTACGGGAAACATCAGTCTGACGGCAGGAACGCTGCAAATCGGTGGCGCAGGGGTATTGCATACGGATGTATATACAGGCAACATTGCCAATTCTGCTTTGTTTGTCGTAAATAGCAGCAGCAACCAGAACTTTGGTGGCGTAATTTCCGGAACAGGTCGTCTCGAAAAATCGAGTTCCGGAGTCCTCACACTCTCGGGTGCGAACACCCACACGGGAGGCACCGAGGTGTTAGGGGGAATACTGGCCATCGATACCGTGTCACGTCTTGGCACTCGCACTGCGGCACTCGATGCCACAGGCTATCTTGCCATCAAGCAGGGCGGGACATTGCGTTACTCGGGAACCACGAATGAAAGCACCACGCGCCGATTGTTCATGGATAACGGTGCGGCTACGATCGATGTCGTGAATGCTGACACGACCTTGACCTGGGATGATGACAGCAATGCAATCAAGAACGGAAATTTCACCAAAGCAGGAGCGGGAACCCTTACGCTGGCGGACCCCCTCACTGGAGGTTCCCAGACGATTACGGTCGATGGGGGATCTCTGATTCTAACAGGTGCTAATACCAACGGTGGAGGCGTCACCATCAATGCGGGAACTCTGCAGGTGAACAATTCCGGACGTTTGGGTGCGGGCGCGATTGTGAATAACGGCCAACTCCAGTTTTTCTATGGCGGCGGAGTGAACGTTGTTTTGAGTCAGGCAATATCGGGCACGGGTAGTATTGTAAAAAATGGGGCAGGCTCGTTGTCGCTATCCGGTGCTGTGTCCAGCAGTGGTTCGATCACAGCACAAGGCGGCACACTTCGTTTGCAAAGTGAACTGGCCGCTCCCATTACGATCGGAGACGGAGCTACGCTGGCCACAGGCACGAATGCATCGATCGGTTTTGCCGCGGCCGGCCTAACAGGATCATTGACTCTCGCGGGTGGTTCGAGCTCCGTATTTCGCATTGACACTGGAACGAATCATGATCGTTTTTACGTTGATCAGGAAAATCAGCTGACGATTTCCGGAACACACACCATCACTCCGGTTTTGGTTGGCACGCCTGCAACCGACGAAGCATTCCCCGTGATTGATTACGTAGGTTCGTTCCAAGGAAACTTCGAGGATTTCCAGTTGCCTCCCGGCACTCGGTTTGAATTGGTGAACAACATCGAAAATACCTCGATCGATCTGGTCTATCGGGGCGGTGAATTGTTGTGGAGCGGGGGAACCGGAGATTGGGATATTGACCTTACACCGAACTGGACACTCGGCGGATCAAGCACGAATTTCTACGTAGCCGATCGCGCGCGATTCGATGATACCGCCACCAGCGGTGCTGTGAATTTGGTGGGCACCATTGCTCCGTTTACGACAACCTTCCAAAATGAAACGCTAGCATACACCTTGAGTGGCGCGGCACTTTCTGGAACTGGATCGGTTGTGAAGTCCGGCGCTGCTACCACTACTTTTCTTATGGCGTCGTCGTATAGCGGCACTACCACAGTCAACGCCGGCAAGCTCCGGATTGGCGACGGCGGCACTACCGGAGACATCGGCAGTGGAGCGATCACGGTGGCATCGGGTGCGACTCTTGAACTGAATCGCTCAAATGCCGTGCCGGATGCAGTTGATCTTGACTACAAGATCACCCCCAAGCTGCGCAAGGTCTCTGGTGCTGGTGATGTGGTTTTGACGGGTGGTGCGATTTTGTGCAACTATCCTGGCGCGGGACTGGGTTTCACTGAGACCAATTCTTGGGATCAATTTTCTGGCATCTTGCGAGTAAAAGGTAACTCGGAATTCCGCACGATCCGCAACGGATCGACCGCGATGGGAACAGGATCGATTGTTCTGGGCGACGGCACCTCGAACGGTTTTTTGTCGCAGATCGAGGGAAGTTGGACTTGGACGAATTCGATTGCGGTTGAGGGTGCGGAAAATGCCATCATCAATCGTTCCGCAGCCATTGCAGGTGGTCGTATCATGAAATTGCAGGGTGTCATTTCCGGTAGTGGTGGTCTGCGCCTGAGGGATGCTACGGCTACGATGACTGACGTGAACAAAGGTTATGTAATGACGGCGTCCAACACATTGTCGGGAACCTTGACGATTGATGCAGGCGTTCCGCTTCGAGTGGGCGGTTTGCCGGGTAATACAGACGTGACACAACTCAATGCGGATGCTTTTGGGTCGCTCGGTGGTGGGGCCGTCGTCAATCATGGCACACTCACCTTTTCGCGCACCGATGCTCACACGGTGACGAATGCGATCAACGGCAGTGGTTCCATCCGCATCGGCATTCCTGCGGCGGCAAATCTAGGTAACACCAGCACGCAAGTCGTGACTTACACGGGGCAGGCGACCTACGCGGGATCTACTACGGTGAACAACGGTACCTTGCTGCTGGATTCAGGCGCATCGATCGCTGGGAGCACTCTCACCGTATCGGCAGGCGCAACTCTCGGTGGGGCGGGGACCATCACCGCAGCCGTTCAGGTGGCGGGAACCTTATCCCCAGGTCAGGGAGTGGGAACGCTGACACTTGGCGCGACCACCTTGTCAGGCTCGTATGTTTGTGATGTGAACGGAACACAGTCGGACCGATTGACAGCGGGTGACTTGAATCTAACAGGCTCAACATTGCAAATACAGGGAACACCTACAGCTTCCAGTTACACCATCGCTACCTACACTGGTACTCTGGTCGGCAGTTTTGGTGGAACCTTGCCCGATGGCTACGAACTGAACACATCGCAAGCGGGCGAAATCCGCTTGGTGAAATCCGGTAGCGATTTCAGCAATTGGCTGTCGGCATTTTTTCCCGGAGAGACCAATTCTGCTGTCATCGGATTGAATGCCGATCCGGATGCCGACGGCATACCAAATGGAGTCGAGTTTGTGTTGAAAAACGGCAACCCTGCCGAAGCCAATGGCACGGTGATGCCCACCTCAACACGAGTCGGGGATGTGCTGATCTATCGCTTCGAGCGCGATGACCGCGCCAAGGGGGCGAATGCTGGCGTTACGCTGACGGTGGAAGCTGGGAATGGCCTGCAATCCTGGCCCAAGTCTTACGCGATCGGATCAGCCTCACAGTCTCCTGTGTCCATTACCAATGACACGGACTCCGGACCCGATACGGTGACAGTTGAGATTCCTCTCGAGGGTGCAATGTCGCAATTTGCCCGTCTTAAGGTGACATTGGTTTCTCCGAACTGAATCGGTTTTGGTTCATCGGGTGATCGAGATGGCCTTGCTCGGGCAAGTTCCTCTTTTCATTCCCGCGAAATGTCGTTATGCCACGGGTGTGGAGGGTTTCGGCGCAATCGATTGGCACTACCCGGCGGAATTGCCGGTGGTAGGTCTGCGTGATGATATCCTCACAGCTCTGCGCCGCCATAATGTGTTGGTGGTGGTGAGTGAGACAGGCTCGGGCAAGACCACACAGTTGCCGAAGATGGTGACCGAAGTGCTGCGCGAAATCTACGCTGACAAAATGGGACTCATCGGTGTGACGCAACCGCGACGCATCGCGGCGGTCAGCGTGGCCAAGCGGGTGGCTGAGGAGTTGAAACAACCGCTCGGTGGACTAGTGGGCTATCAGGTGCGATTCGACGAAAAAATTTCGGCACAGACGCGCATCAAGTTCATGACGGATGGCATTCTCCTTGCCGAAACGCAGGGCGATCGCATGCTGAAGCGTTACGATGCGATCATCCTCGATGAAGCGCATGAGCGCTCGTTGAACATTGATTTTTTGTTAGGTTATCTCAAAGAGCTGCGACGCGATCGGCCGTCGTTGAAAATCGTGATCTCCTCGGCGACTCTCGATGCGGGAGCCTTTGCTGAATTTTTCCGCGACGAGGGGCAACAAGTGCCGATTATTCAGGCATCCGGCCGCACTTTTCCGGTGGAGGAATGTTTTTTGCCTCCGGATCAAGAGGAGGAGCTGCCTCAACACGTCGCGCGTGCGGTCGATTGGTTGAGCGATATGGATCCCGTGGGCGATGTGCTGGTGTTTTTGCCGGGGGAAAAGGAGATTCGCGAATGTGCCGATGCGTTGGAGGGGCGGAAATACTTTCGAACGGAAATCTTACCGCTGTATGCTCGCCTCAGCATGGGCGATCAGCAGCGGGTGTTCTCACCGGGAAATTTGCGGCGCGTGATTCTGGCAACCAACGTCGCCGAGACATCTCTAACGATTCCGCGCATCACCAGTGTGGTTGACAGCGGCTTGGCGCGGGTGAGCCGATGGAGCCCCGCGCGCGGTGTGCAGCGTCTGCAAGTGGAACCAGTGAGTCAGGCAAGCGCGCGACAGCGCAAAGGCCGCTGCGGGCGGGTGAAGGAGGGGATTTGCGTTCGGCTGTATGACGAAGAGGATTTGTTCGATCGTGCGGAATTTACCGATCCGGAAATCCGCCGCAGTTCGCTCGCTGGGGTGATCCTGCGCATGATTTCGTTAGGCCTGCCACCGATTGAGGAGTTTCCTTTGATCGATGCCCCCGCGCCAAAAGCAGTGTCGGAAGGGTATCGCACGCTGAGGGAAGTGGGCGCGCTGGGCAAGGATAAGCTGCTCACCGCGGCAGGCCGACAGATGGCGCGCATGCCCGTCGATCCGCGACTGGCGCGCATGCTAATCGAAGCATCGCACGAAAAATGCCTGCTTGAATTGCTACCTGTGATTTCGGCCTTGGAAAGCAGCGATCCGCGTGAGCGACCCGCTGAAAAGCAGAAGGAAGCTGATGCCGCGCATGCACGATGGAAGCATCCGCAGTCCGACTTTTTTTCTTTGCTGCGCCTTTGGTTGGATCTGCAACGCTTTCAGGAAAAGGGCAAATGGCGTCGCAATGCGCTACGCAAGTATTGTATCGAGGCATTTCTCAACATGCGTCGGGCAATGGAATGGGCGAACATTCATGAGGAGTTGTTCGATCTTTGTCAGCGCGAATTGAAATGGGAAATGCCTGCCGCGATGGTAAGGGTAGATTCTTCTGATGCCGAGTGGCAGGCGGCCTATGATCCATTTCACCGCTCGCTGCTTGCCGGCGTGCCGCGACAGTTTGCGCTATGGGATGCGCAGGAGAAAACCTATCGCAGTGCTGGTGGTGGCGCCTTCGCCGTGTTTCCAGGATCGGGCTTGTTCGCGGGCAAACGTTTTGATTGGGTGCTGGGCATGGAGATTGTCGAGACCACACGATTGTGGGCGCGACGTCTGGCGCGCATCGATCCCGCTTGGGTCGAAAAAGTCGCACCACATCTTTGCACATACCGTTACAGTCACGGCTACTGGGACGAAAAACAGGGAGCCGTGTATGCGAAGGAAACCGTGCTCTGCGGCGGACTGGTGGTGGTGAAAGATCGTCCGGTGCACTGGGGGCGCATCGACCCGAAAGCGGCGCGCGAAGTTTTCATCCGCGAAGGTTTGTTAGGCGGCGGGATTCGCGCGGCATGCGCTTCATTGCAGCATTTGCAGGCTTTGCGCGAGCAAGTGCGCTTGATGGAAGTGAAGCTGCGCCGGCCCGATTACTTGTGGAGTGATGAACAGGCGTTTGCTTTTTTTGACAAACACATTCCCGCGGGCATGTGCACCGCCAAGGCGTTTCACCAGTGGCGGATGGATCACGAATCCATCCTGATGGCCGAGCTGAGCGATGTGGTATGGGATGAACAGTTGTTAGAAGATATGTCGGCATTTCCCGATAGTCTGCCTTGGCGCGGTGAGGAATACAGCGTCTATTACGCGATGGCACCCGGTGAGCGGGATGATGGTGTGACGATCGGTGTGCACATCGATCAACTGCGCGACTTTCCCGAACACTTGTTATCGTGGGGTGTCGCCGGTTATCTTGCCGATCGCGTGGAGTTTTTGGTGCGAGCCTTGCCCAAGGATCTGAGAAAGGCGTGTCAGCCGATCAGCGAGTTCGTGAGAGAATTTGTGGAAGATTACGAGCATGCCACACCGGACATCAGTTTGGTCAAAGCATTGGTCCAGCGCGTGCAAGCAAGGGTGCGCTATCAGGTGCCGGAGTCGGACATCGATTTGAGAGCATTGCCGCCGGAGTGGCAGGTGAAATGTTGGGTCTGCGATGATGAGGGTGAGGAAATTTTGTTAGGAACGGATCCCGTTGCGATGAAGGAAAAACTTCGTCCGCTCCTGCTCAAGCGGCTGGAAGAACACGCGAACGAGGAATGGCAATGCTCGGGAGCCATGGAGTGGCCCATGGACCTGCCCGAGCGCGTGGCCAGCAGTGGCGGCGAGGCATTTCCGGCCTTGGTCGATGAGGGGAAATCTGTGGGTGTGCGCGCCTTTCACGATGCAGAACAAGCGCGACAATCGCATCGTGCCGGCTGCGTGCGTTTGCTGATGATGCAGCAGGCCGATCAGGTGAATTATCTAACGAAAAAATTTCCGATAGGTCTCGCCGCGCGAGTCGAGTTGCCGCGAGTCGGTCGCGGTGGCACGAAGCTGGAAACATTGATCGCTCTGTCGGCAGAAGGTGCGCTGGGCCTTCCCTTGCCGCGCAAGACAGAGGATTATGCACAGTGCGCCGTGCAGGCGAGGGGAGACTGGCATGTGGCGGCGGTTCCCGTGGGACGGGCGATGGATGTCATCGTCTCCACGGTGCCGGAACTTCGCTCATGGTGCGAACAACAGCGCGGCTCGAAATTTCTCACCGAAGTCGCGGATGACATTCTCGATTGCCTTGACTGGCTGCTCTGCGAAGACTTTGCCTGGCGTGCCGGTCATGCGGTGCTGTGTGATTACCCGCGTCAACTCCAGGCCTTGCAACAGCGGATGGATCGCCTCAAAAGCCTGCCCATTCAAAAAGATCTCGAAAAAATGGACCGTGTCCGCACCCTTTGGGATCCTTGGTTCGCCGCCTGGCACAAAGATCCGTCGCGCGCCGATCTCTGGCCTCTTGGCTGGATGCTGATGGAATATCGCATCTCCCTCTTCGCCCCGAACATGCCCTTACGCGGCAGCATTTCCGAAAAAAAGATCCGCCAACTCTTGGAGAGCATGGCGCTATGAGAATGCGAATGTTGTGAAGATGGATTGCCTCGATGCTTTTCAACACTTTCGCATTAGAGAAAAGCGAACCAACCCGGGCGAGGATTGATCCCCGCCCAGGTTCGGAAGTGGAACAATGATCAAACCGCCGCAACACCCGGAGTTTTCGAATGCGCGTGTTGCGGGAAGTCGAAGGTCAGAACGAGCGGTTCGTCGCCGGTGTTTTCGATTTCCACGCCTCCGCGATTGAGGGCGGCCTGGGTGATGAATCCGATTTCGGCATAGATTTCGCCCAGTTTCATGTCCTGGTTGTATTGCACCGCGAGCTTGCCCACGCGACCGCGGCCACGGTTCGTATGGAACAAGGTGGGGCTCTCCGGGTTGAAGTTCGTCTTCGCACCGGGAGCGATGGTGAGGCGGAGAATCGAGCATTTTTGGTCGCCCAGTACGTCTCCGTACACGATCCACTTCGCATCCACACCGTTGCCGGAAAATTCCTCTGCGGTGATGGCCGGGCGAGAATATTTCTGGACGAAGTCCGGGTCCTGATTGGCTTTGAAGTCGAAGGTATCGACGAGGAATTCCCAGTCTTCGTGACGGGCTTTCGGATAGTCTTCCTCCCGGCAGGCATAGAACGCATCCGCCGCGCCGATCCGGCCATCCAGCGTGAGATCCTCGGCGAGGAAATGCTCGTCCATCGTGACGTGGAGTTCGTGGGTGCAGAGATTCGTAGGCGAGTGCAGCACGCCGTTGGGCATCACGAAGCCGTTGTCGATGTGCATCATTGTGTGCGGCGATAAGTGTCTCACACCGTTGTATTCGCCTTGGCCCCAGCTCTTCATGCAAGCGAGGAATTGGTCCTTCGTTACAAAAGGGTAAAGTCCCATGGCCGTGGTGTGATAGTGCGATGGGCTGACTCCGGGGTTGTCGAAAGAATTGATATCGTAGACTTCCCACTTGGCCCAGTGAAGGTGGTGGGGGATGGGGTTCAGGTTGTCGAATTTCTTGGACACGATCGGCCAAGTGGCCTTACCGAACAAGGACTTCGAAAATTCCGTGACTTTTTCTCCCATGATGGCCACGGGATTGGCCTCGATCAGATCTTGCAGGGAAATCACTTGGCCGCTCGGCGTGAGCACGTGCGCTTCGCCTTCGCGGAAAGGAGCTTTGCCTGTGCGGGTATCGATCACGCCTGTCACGATAGGCACCGTGCAGCACATCCAGATTTCATCGAGACCGGTTCCCCCCATGTAGTCCGGGTAGTAGGATTTCGCATCGAGACGCAGGCGTTTGCCCGGGGTGCAAAATGTCCGGCCGGCGTAGCGGTGCAGAAGTTGGAGAACGCCGTCATTTTGATTGAGGCAATCATCGAGAAGCGAATCCGATCCGCTGCCAGCGCCATCGATCACATCGAGTTTGGGGTATTCGTGGAGTTGATCCGGGAGAATTGAAGTAGAAGCAGCCATAGCGCCCTGATGCTAAAGAGGGAAAAAGCGAGAATCAAGAGTGAATTGCCTGTATGACCGGAAGCGAGTGATCAAGCTCAGGGTTGCTGTTGGTCTTTGACCGAGTTGTTTATGGCCTTTCAGCCAGATGCACACTATACGTTTTGCTTCTCGCGCTTTTCCATCCACTTGCGGAAGTCGCCGCCTTTCCAGGCGGGGAGCGTTCGCTGGTTGAGCCACTCTTGCAGGGGCTTGAGGGGCGTCATGTGGATGGGGAGGTGGTTCATCGCCTTGCTCATGTTCATGGCGGTGCGCCAGACTGATGGGGAGGTCGCCAGGGTCGCGAAAGGGCTCATTGGCAAGGCTCCGGGGGAGTATACTTTTTCCTGCTTCGCTTTGTCGCGCAGGCGCAACAGCAGATCGGGAATCGGGATATCCACGGGGCAAACCTCATTGCAGGCACCGCAGAGGGAAGAGGCTTTCGGTAGGTCGGCCAGTTCGGGGAAACGATCGCCGAATAACAGCGGCGAGAGCACGGCACCGACGGGGCCACCGTAGGGCGAGCGGTAGGCGTGACCGGATGCCTGACGATAGACCGGACAGACGTTCTGGCAGGCGCCGCAGCGGATGCAGCGCAGGATTTCGCGGCATTTCGACTCCAATACATCGGTGCGGCCATTGTTCATGAACACTACGTGCATGTTCGTCGGGCCCGATGGCTGGTCGGGAGACTTGGGTCCTTTGATGAACTCGGTGTAAACGGTGAGTTGTTGACCCGTGGCGGAGCGGCCTAACAGATTGAGGAAAACCCCGAGATCACGATCGGTGGGCACGATTTTTTCGATGCCGACCAGAGCGATGTGCACATCCACAGGAGCCATGCCGAAGCGGGTGTTTCCTTCATTCGTCACAAGCACCAAGCGGCCGGATTCCGCGGAAACGAAATTCGCACCGGTGATCACGGCCTGTGCTTCCATGTATTTCTCACGCAGGTGATAGCGGGCTCGATGGGTGATAGTTTGCGGGTCGTCGTTGTAGTCGTTGGCGATGCCTTCGCGCAAAAATGTTTTGGCGATGTCGCGGCGGTTCTTGTGGATGATGGGTTTAACGATGTGCGATGGCTCATCGTCATCAAGCTGGATGATGAACTCACCGAGGTCTGATTCCAGGCACTCGATGCCATTTTCGATCAGGAATGGATTGAGATGGATTTCTTCGGCCGCCATCGATTTTGATTTCGTCAGTCGAGTGACTTCGTGGGAACGCAGGATTTCCAAAATTGCAGCCTTGGCATCATCGGCACTGTCGGCGTAGTGAACGTGGGCACCGTTTTTCAACAAAGCGGCTTCGGCCTTAGGAAGGTATTCATCGAGGTGATGCAGTGTGTGATCCTTGATTTTGCCAGCGAGGCGACGCAAGGCATCGGGATTCTGATAGTCATGAAATAGCACCTTGTAGCGTTTTTCCGTGCCTGCTGCCGAGCCATCGATGACGGCGGCTTGCTTTTCATCAGAAATGTTCTGGGCGTAAGAATCGATCAATTGGTGCATGGCGTCGAAGTAGGGGAAAGATAGCACATTCGCGAAAAATGAAAATTCCAGAATGTGGCAGTTTACAAAAAAAGCAATCTCCCCGCTGGGCTTAGGTCGATCACGATGAACATGCTGCGACGATCAAACACAACCCGCGCTGGGGATGAGAAGTCAACTCTCGAAATAGGTGTATCCGCTCAAGCCGTTGCGGAACAGATCCATGACCTCGCGGCGCTCGCTGGGAGAAATGTTGCCTTTGCTTACCGCCTGCTCAGCGAAACTACGGAAACGGCTGACCAGTTCCTTGGTATCGTATTCCACGTAGCTGAGCACATCGGCCACGGTGTCGCCCTCGACCTCGTGCGTGTAAACCGGCTTGCCGTTTTCCATGTGAACGCCGACGACGTGGGTATCACCTAGCAGGTTATGCAGGTCACCGAGGGTCTCCTGATAGGCTCCCACCAGAAACACGGCGACGTAGTAGGGAGTGCCGGGCTTGAATTCGTGAAGCGGCAGGATTTTTGCCACGTCCTCACGATCGATGAAATGATCGATCTTGCCATCGCAATCGCAGGTGATGTCCGCCAACACCGCGCGATGACGCGGCCGTTCGTCCAATCGATGGATGGGCATCACAGGGAAGAGCTGATCGATGGCCCATGAGTCCGGCAGGCTTTGGAATAAGCTGAAATTGCCGTAGTAGAAATCGGTCAGCGAGCTGGACAGTTCACGCAGATCCTCGGGAATGTCATCCATTTCCGTGAGCAATTTCGAGACACGGGTGAGAATATGCCATGACCAGGCTTCGCCAAGGCCTCGTTCACGCAGTGTGGCATTGCCGTGGAAAAACTGCGCGCGCAATTGATCACGGTAGTAAAGGGCATCGTTCACGCACTCCTGCAAGTTCTTCTTGCATAGCACGCGGTTGACCTCGATCAGATTCTTCAGCTGGTCGTGCGGGTTTTCCGGAGTGGCGGGTTCGTTATCAGAGGTCTGCACGCTGGTCACATCGAGGATGTTGAACACCAGCACCGAGTAGTAGGAAACCACAGCACGGCCCGACTCGGAAATGATGTTCGGGTGAGCGATGTTCTGTTTTTGGCAAATGCTGGAAATCACTTCGATGATGTCCGCGCAGTATTCGGAAATCGAATAGTTGCACGATGAGGTGAAATTCGTGTGCGAGCCATCGTAATCGACCGCCAGTCCGCCGCCGATGTCGAGAATTCCCATTGGTGCGCCTTCGCGTACGAGGTCGCAATACATGCGCACGGCTTCGGTGGCACCCTCGCGGATCGAGGCGATGTTCGGAATCTGCGAGCCTTGATGGTAGTGCAGCATTTTCAGGCAGTCGAGAGAGTCGTGCTCTTTCAGGCGATCGACCACCTCGATGACTTGCGCTGCATTGAGGCCGAAAACTGACTTGTCACCGGCGGATTCCTGCCAATGTCCGGCACCGCGGGTGGCGAGGCGCACGCGTACGCCGAGGTTCGGACGAATGCCGATCGCGCGTGAGCGGTTGATGATGGAATCGAGTTCGCTGGGCATTTCCAGAACCAGAATGACGCGTAAGCCCATTTTTTGCGCGTGCAGGGCGAGGTCGATGAATTCCTCGTCTTTGTATCCGTTGCAAATGATGTAGGCCTCCGGATCATGCATGTGCGCCAGCGCGGCGATCAACTCCGGTTTGGAGCCGGCTTCGAGGCCGTAGTGGTATTGCTTGCCGAACTCGGTGATTTCCTCGATGACCTGACGCTGTTGATTGACCTTGATCGGGTAGACACCGCGGTAGGAGCCTTGGTAATTCAGGTCCTTGATCGCCTTGTGAAATGAATTGTTCAGCTCGGCGATGCGCGAGTGCAGCAGATCGCGGAAACGCAGCAACACGGGAAGCTGTGTGCCGCGATCGGCGAGACCATCGACGATGTTCTTAAGACTGATGTCGTATTTTTCCTCTTCCTCGGTGAGCCGTACGGTCACTTCACCCTGTCGGGAAACGTGGAAGTAGCCGTGACCCCAGTCATCGATGCCATAAAGCTCGGCCGATTTGCTGCTGGACCATGTTTTTTGGGACTTGTCGGTCGTTGGCGCCGGCGTGACTTTCTTTTTCTTTTTCGTGGTGCTGGAGGACATGCTCGGAATGCGGTGGAAGGGGGCAGGATGTATCACGCAGGATTCCCGAAATAGCAAAGAAAATCCGAGGGCCGGTTGAAAATTCTTCGGTCCTCTGTGAGCATCATTCTGGCGTCGTTTCCCCTTCGGGGGCAGCAGGAGTGGCGGGTTCTGCAGGTTTGCCTTTGTTGGAGATCGACTGCATCAAGGATTGATGGGTTTCTTTTGTGTGGCGAATCGACAGACCCACATAGAACGCCAAGGCCGCGAAAATGACAAACACGATCATGGCGAGAAAACTTTGCGCAGGGTTGGCCGAGGCCAGAGTGGCCATAGGGCGTGGTCCGGGTGCGGCAGTGACGGGCCGCCGCAGAGCCTTTTTCTCCACGGGTGCCGCTTCCTCGGCGATGATTTGCGATTCTCTCGCGGGTTTTTCGCGATTTAGTTCGTATTTTTCCTCATCGTTGAGGGAAAAATCAAACGAAACATCCCCGAGCATAACGGTGACACCATCGTGTAGAGGAATGACGGGCAGTCGTTCTCCCTCGAATTTCGTGCCGTTGGTGGAGCCAAGGTCACGAATCTGGTAGCCTCCTGGTATGCGCTCCATGACGGCGTGTTTGACGGAGACGGAGCCGCAGTGGATGGCGATGTCATTCTCCGAACCTCGGCCCAAGAGCACCGACTGACGGTCGAGCTGAAAGCGATAAGGTTGTGGGGTCTGGTCGGGTGCGGTAATGATGACGCGTGGCATAATAGCAATACGTGGTTCTACGGGCTTTTTTACCGAATTTTTCGCGCAAGGTAAATCCTTGATTGTGGCAGTGCAAAAATCAGCGGTCTGGGATGTAAGCCGGAGCCGCAATCAATGGTATCAAGGGCATGAAACGGATCATGGCGGCATTCCTTGCCCTGTGGGTGACAAATGCCCAAGCGTTCACGATGTTTTCCTGGAACATCCATCGTGGTGTGGGCATAGACGGCAAGTTGGACTTGGTGCGCACGGTTGCCATCATTCGCGAGCAGAAAGCGGATGTGGTGGTGCTACAGGAAGTCGATCAGGGAACCACACGATCCGGCAAGAGGCTGTTGGCCAAGGAACTCGCGGATCTGCTGGGTATGCGAATGTTTTTCGGCAAGGCCATCGATTTCCAAGGGGGAGAATACGGGCAAGCGATCTTGTTGGCCCATCCTCTGCGCGATGCGCGAGTGGTAAAGCTATCTTCCACGGGCGAAGCTCGTATTGCCGTGCTGGCGGAGGTGCTGATCAACGAGCAGTGGGTGACCGTAGGAGGCGTACATCTCGATGCCGCTTCAGCCCAACGTCGTGCCGAGGAGGGGAAGGTGCTGCGGGCCGCTCTGGCGGAAAATCAGGGTAAAATTTACCTTGCCGGTGACTGGAACGAGGGACCGTGCGAGGCGGTGGGGCGCATGTGGGCAAAGGCCGGTTGGCTCTATCAAAAAAAATTCGGTGAGCCCTTTTCCTTTCCCCAGGAGAAACCTGAGATCGAAATCGATTTCTTCTGGACCAGAGGCGTGTCTCAGGCGATTGACTGCCGCGTAGTGGATGTGAAGGGCGCCTCCGATCACCGTGGTGTGGTGGCGCGGTGGCACTGACATCCGCTGGGGATCGTTAGTGTGATTCCGTCGTGTCTCCACCATCCCGACGTTTGTCTTCTTCCGCGGATTGGGGATCGTGGGCATCGTAAGGATCATGTTGAAAGTCCTCGCAATGCTCTTCTTCCGATCTGGGTTGCGGTTCTGCCTCACCGACTGGTCGCGAAAGAATGCGCGCAAGGCGCTCTTCCTCTTCCTTTTGTTCGCGCTTTTTCTGCCCACGTGCATCGAACCATGCGAGCCAGATCGAGAGTTCGTAGAGCAGCATCATGGGCAAGGCCAGCAGACCCAGAGTGAAAGCATCGGGTGTGGGTGTGATGACCGCAGCAAGAACTACGATCGCTACCGCAGCATAACCGCGAGTGCGGCTCATGAGTTCGTAATTCAGCAGCCCGATCTTCACTAAGACCCAAACGACCACCGGCAATTCAAAACAAAGACCGAAGATGAGTGTGAACTGCGTGGCGAAGGACAGGTAATAACCGATGCGCCATTCATTGGCGATGCCCATCGACTCGCCATAGGAGTAGAAGAACTCCAATACACTGGGAAGAACCCAGAGGTAGGAGAAGAGGACACCGCAGAGAAACAAGCCGAAACCGATACCCAAAGCTGGCAAGATGGCGCGCTTTTCATGCTGGTGCAATCCCGGGAGGATAAACTGGAGCAAGTAATACAAGAGCAACGGAAATGCCATCACGGTGCCTGCGAAAAAAGCCAGCTTCATCGAAAGCATGAACGCCTCTGTTGGATTGAGCGAGCTCATGAATTTGAAACGATCTCGCGTCCCTGCCATAGCGTCGGGTTTTCCCACAAGCAGTTCCTCCAACAAAATTTTCTGTTCCGCATTGAGAGAAACCAGCGAGGCAACAAATGCGGAATGTTTTTCGCTTGGTAAGGAAATGACGGCGCGATAGCAAGAAGCGATGATAACCCTCTCGCGGTCCTCAGGTGCCAGCTGCTGGAGGTAGGGACCATGCAGTGTCTCAGGCAAATGTGCCAGAACTTCGGATCCGGTCTTGGCGGTTTCCCATTGATCGGCATTGATTTTACCGGATTTGGGCAGTTTGTTGGCGGAGTGGATTTCCCACACATCACTGATGGGCTTGCGCAGGATTTCCATCAGTTGGTCCCGATAGGTGAAGCAGACTACCGTGGTGATGAGTAGGGTCACCACGACTCGCGTCACCATCACGCGAAGATCTTCCAAATGCTCCAAGAACGGCTTTTCCGCGTCGGGATTGGCTTTATCGCGAAGTTGGAAAACTTTTTTCAGAAGGAACATCGGCCGCGCAGAGTAGCGCAGCTTTGATGCAAGCGCAAGACCCGCGTGTTAGGTGTTCCGATCGTGCGGCAGATGACAGATTTCGTATATTGTTTCTGAAGGAATCCCGCTTCCCGCAACGTTGCAAGGTCATGCGATGGATGTTCTGCGCAAGCGTCACGGTGTTGAGTGGTTTGTCACTTCATTCTGCCGAAATCACCGAACTGGGCTGGCTGGCTTCTTCAGCCAGTCGGGAGTGCATTGTTACGCCGCGCCGCGCGCCTGTCGATTGGGAGAAACGCAGTGCCGCGGTCTCGGTGAATCAGGAATGGGAAAAGGATCGAGACAAGCCATGGTATGTGGAAATGCAACGCGAGGGTGCACGATGGGTGGAAGCGGGCATCGTTCACGGCGATCAAGCCTGCGTGAATTGGGGATTGCGGCAGTTGGCCTGGGGCTTCGAGCAGATGCAGAGTGATGGTTCTTTCAGGTGTCAGGATCCGTTCCACAGTGCGAGTTTTCTGGTTGAAAGCACCGCCCGTTCGCTGTTGTTGCTTCGTGCTTCATCGCAGAAAAACGCACTCCCTGCCGCTGCACAGGCGTTGATGCCTCCGCTTCTGACTTGCGCGCGCTGGCTTTCCTCCCCGGTTCACGAGAAGACCCTAGGCAAGCAGAGAATCTACACGCATCGTAGATTTCTGTTAGGCTGTGCGCTAGAGCAGACTGCCTGTTTGCATGACGATGAATCCTTACATCGCTCAGCCCGAGGCTTGGTGGCCGATGGACTTTCCTTGCAGCGTGACGATGGCGCTTTTCCGGAAAAAGGTGGTCACGACAGCAGTTATCACGCCGTGGCGTTGATCTATCTCCAGCGCTACGAAATGTTGATGCAGCCAGGTCCATGGCGCGAATCATGTCACGCTGCCACCGAACGCGGGATCCAGTGGCTTTTGAGCCGCATCGACTCCCAAGGAAACGTCAGCGTGGAAGGAAACACCCGCACGGGAGCGGAACAGGAAGTCGGCCGCAGCGGCATCATGAAACAAATCAACCTGCCCGAGGTGGCCACCGCCTTGATGATGCACGCATATCGCTGCGAACAACCGCGGCATCGAGCTCTGGCGGAAAAGGTAATCAAGAGCCGGTCTACTTCGCGTTGATGCGTGTTTTGGCAAAAGAGCACTGGGGCGCCTGCGCCGTGAGTTCCCACGCTCCGCCGGGCGCCGCGTTGGCTGGGGCAGGTGGCAGTGTCAGGGTGCCCTCGCGCTGGCCGCGCACCTCGGTGATTCCTTCGGCCAAACCAAGGATCGCGCGGATGATCTGTTGCGATTCCGCCTCGCTCACCGCTGCCTGTGGAGGCATGGGGATTTCTCCCCAAACTCCCGCGCCGCCGTTTTTGAGTTTTTGCTGCAATGAAGCCAGCGCGTTTTTTTCATCGCGATAGCGCAGAGCAACGTTGAGATAGGCGGGACCTACGGAATTGGTTTCGACCTGATGGCAAGCGAGGCATTGCTTGGCCGTGATCAGCTTGGCAACATCGTCGGGCAGTGCAGGGCCGCCTGCGTCATGTCCTGTAGGAGGGATGTAACGCGCCCGCACGACCAGATCCTTGTCAGGTGCGGATCCTTTGATCTTGAATGTGACTTTTTCACCG
>JBJOMZ010000022.1:0-27333 GCA_046052105.1 Verrucomicrobiota bacterium
CGCAGAACCCCATCGAGCAGGAGGGAACATATCCGCTGCCCGAGGCCCAGCTCGACCGCTTTTTGTTCAACATCATTGTCGAATATCCCACCGAGTCGGAAGAGCGCGAGATCATCCGCCGTGTGACAAGCCCCGGTGCTGCCACGATCAAGCCGATGATGAACGCGGCGGAAATCCTCCACTTGCAGGACATTGTCAAACGGGTGCCGGTGGGCGATCACGTGATCGACTTCGCCTCCAAGCTCGTGCGTGCGACGCGACCGAAGGATGCCTCGGCACCGGACTTTGTGAAGGAAATGGTCGGCTGGGGCGCGGGACCGCGCGCGGGCATCAGTCTCATCACCGCGGCGAAAGCTCATGCCGTGTTGCGCGGACGCTTCCATGCCACCACCGCTGATATCGCTGCCGTGGCCGCGCCGGTGATGCGGCACCGGGTCATCACGACCTTCAATGCCGAGGCCGCCGGCGTGAACAGCGATGACGTGATCAAAAAACTGTTAGAAAAACTCGCGCCGCGCGAAGAACTGGTCGTCTGAAGCTGATGTCCTCCTCGCTGCAACTGCCCGACTGCATGAAATTGCTGCCCCAGGAGACCATGGGGGTCATGAAACGTCTCGAATGGTATGCCCGCAAACGCATGCTCGGCACCCTAAGCGGTCGCCACAGTTCGCCGGACAAGGGCTTTTCGGTGGAGTTCGCGGAGCATCGCGAATACGCCCCCGGGGATGATCCGAAAAATCTCGACTGGAAGGTGATGGCGAAAAGCGATCGCCACGTGATCAAACAATACATCGAGGAGACCAATCTGCGCGCCACGATGGTGGTGGATGTTTCCGGATCGATGGACTACACGGGCGATGCGGCGGCGATGATCGATGGTGTGCGTCTATCAAAACTGAGTTATGCCAAGCACCTCGCGGCGGCGCTTTCGTATCTCTACATCAAACAAGGCGATGCGGTGGGCCTGGCAACATTTGATCAGAAATTGCGTGGTTACGTCCGCGCCGGCAGCCGGCCCAGCCAGGTGCGGCGCGTGTTGCAAGAACTGCACGACACCGATGCGGGCAAGGACACTGCCATCGGGCCGGTCTTGCATGAAATTGCCGAGCGCATTCCCAAGCGCGGATTGGTGGTGTTGATCAGCGATCTGTTCGATTCACCCGATGCCATCATCGAGGCGCTGCATCACTTCGATTACCGCCAGCACGAGCTGGTGATCTTTCATTTGTTGGCCGATGAAGAGCTGACTTTTCCTTTCAAAAACTTCCAGCGTTTCCGCGATCTGGAAGGCGTTCAGGAAATGTTGCGCATCGATCCGCAGGCCGTGCGAGCGGCGTATCTGGAACAACTGCGCGCCTTCATCAAACGCATCGATGCCGCCTGTGGCAAAATGCGGGCGGACTACGTGCCGGTGAACACGCGCACACCCTTGCGCGATACCTTGTTGCGCTATCTGGGAGGGAGGAAATAAATGCTGTTTCTTCATCCATGGCTGTTGATCGGTTTGGCGGGAGTGGCGTTGCCCATCCTCATCCACCTGGTTCGGCGCCAAGCCGCGAAGTCCATCGACTGGGGGGCGATGCGGTTTTTGTTCGATACCATTTCCGTCAGGCGCCGGAAAATGGAATGGGAGGATCTCGTGCTGATGGCCGCGCGTTGTTTGTTGTTAGCCCTGCTCGCGCTGGCGGTGGCGCGGCCTTTTCTCACGCCGGATTCGCAGGTGCCATGGTTGTTTGTCCTGCCCGCGGGTCTGTTGGCGATTGCGTCGTTCGGTGCCTCGTTCGTGCTGAGCAGTGCCGGCTGGCGCTGGGGACTGCGCCTGATGGCACTCCTGTTGTTGATGGGTGCGAGTGCATTAGGGTATTGGGAGAAGGAGTGGAACCTGCGCCGTTTCGAGGCCAGTGGTCGGCGCGATGTGGCACTGGTGATCGATGCCTCGGCTTCGATGGAATTCACCCAGTCCGGTCAATCGGTGTTTCAACGAGCCATCGATGAAGCCAAACAACTGGTCAACGAAGCGCCGCGCGGCACGGCGTTTCTCGTGGTGCTAGGCGGCCCTTCGCCTGAGGCGAAAACGGCCACGCCGTTGACCCATCGCGCCGATGTGTTAGGTGTGCTCGACTCGCTGCGTCCCTTGGGCGGAACGTTTCGTGCGCATGAAGCACTGGGAGTGGCGACGCTGGGACTGGCGCAGGGGAGCAATACGTCGAAGGAAATCATCGTCTTCACCGATGCGCAGCGCACCGGTTGGCGTCTCGATGATCCCAGTGCCTGGAAGACCTTGCAGCAATCGTGGCAGGGTCTGCCGACGCCACCGAAGTTGTTAGTGCGCAGCTTTGGCGAGCCGGCCCAACTCACCAACGTGGCACTCACCGCCTGTGCCACCTCGCGCGCGGTGGTGGGTACGGATCGTGACGTCGCGGTGCGGGTGGAAGTGATGAACACGGGGATGAATGCCATCACTCCGGGTCCGGTGAGTTTGGAGATCGATCAGAAGAAAATCGCGCAAAGTCCGGTGGGAATGCTGTTGCCGGGACAACGGCAGATGGTGGAATTCCGCCATCATTTCAGCCAGGCTGGTGCGCATGTGGTGCGCGCTTCCATCGAGGCGCAAGATGATCTTCCTGTGGACAATCGCAGGGAGATGGTGCAGTGGGTGCAGGAGCGGCTACCGGTTCTGTTGGTCGATGGAAATCCCTCGGGCTCCTTCTTTGATCGCGCCGCCGGCTACACCGCGCTGGCCTTGGCGCCATCGACTTCGATCATTTCCGGTCAAAGCGGTGAGGCGAAATTTCTGATGGATCCGCGTGTGATTGCCGCCGCGCAGTTGAAGCTGGAGGATTTGGATGAGGCTCGCGTGGTGGTGCTGGCCGATGTGCCGCGTTTGCCGGAGAAGCTGGCATCGGCCCTGGCGGCGAAGGTGGTGTCCGGCACGGGCTTGATCGTCATCGCCGGTCCGCGAACCGAGCCGGATTTTTACAATGCCTGGCAGTCGCTCGATGGTGCGGTGTTGCCGCTGACCCTCGCGGAAGAAGCCACGGATGACAAGGGGATCTCCCCGGCACCATCGACCTTTGTGCATGAATCGCTGTCGCTTTTCGCCAAACGCAGCGACCTGGCGGATGCTGTGATCAAACGCTGGCGCAAGACCGGTCCCGCTATCGATCACGGTGTGCAGGCCGCAGCCTTCAGCAACGGCGAGGCCTTTCTCGCAACGAAGTCCCTGGGCGGTGGCCGCGTGTTGTTAGGCACTTGCGCCTTTGATACGCGCGCGGGAAATCTCCCGGCACGCCAGGCATTCGTACCCTTCGTTCACGAATGGATCGCATGGTGCGCGGGAACCGGCACACAATGGAACGTCGATTCGCTGTGGAGCCCCAGCGTGGCACTGCCGCAAACCGGCGGCGGATTGATGGGCTACTATGCGCGTAGTAAATATCGTGACACCGAGGAATTGTTGCAACGGGTGGATGCGGCCATCGATTTCGATTGGTCGCAATCGCCTCCGGCGAAAGGCCTGCCGCGTGATCAGTTCAAGGTCGCCTGGAAAGCCACCTTGCTGCCACCGGTGACGGGCGAGTATGTGTTTGAGGCGGAGGTGAATGACAAGCTGGTGATGACCTGGGACGATGGCACGAACTGGAGCTGGGAGGAAAATCAAAAGCCTGATGCGCGGCGCCACCTTACCGCTGGCGAGGGCCAGTCCCTGGAGATTTTCTATCAACAGGAATGGGGTGCGGCGTTTGCCCGTTTGTATTGGACGCCACCGGGAGGCAAGCGCCAAATCATTCCCGGATCGGCCTGGATCCCCACACTGCCTGTGACGGATCCGATGCGGGTGATCGATCCGCAAGGTTTGCCGCGCGAGGCCGTGTTGAGCGCCGGGCGGCGTGGTCAGGAGTTGCAAATCAACGGTCCCGCCGTTCCCGGAATCTATCAGGTGGCGGCGGATCAACGTCTCGCCGAGATGGTCGCGGTGAAGCCGGCGACCTTGCTGCCGGTGGCGGTGAAACGCGATGCTGGGGAGAGCATTTTCACGCCCATGAATGAGGAGGATCTGGCGCTCATCCGGGCGCATGGCGACCTGCTTTTGCCGCAGTCGCTCGACGATGTGCTGTCCGTGCTGCAAGGCAAGGGATTCGGCCGTGAGATCGCGCGCTGGCTGGCCATCGGCGCAGTGGCGTTTTTCTTGTTAGAAAGCCTGCTGGCGCGGTGGGTGGCGCGTTCCCGTCGCACGGGGGAAGACGTGCGTGTGGAGTTTGGCGAGGATACGGTGTGGAAAGGAGGTTTGCGATGAGGTCGCTGTTGCGCACGCTTGCTGTGTTTGCCGTGGCTTGCGGTGTGATGTTCAGTCTCTCGCAGGTGATCCGCATCGCGCCGAGTTGGCCATGGTGGGCGGTGGCCGCGGTTTTCTCGTTGGCGATGGAAGCCGTGGTGTCGATGACGCGCTACGAACGCGCCGCTGTCACGCCGCGTCGTGCGAAATGGATGCTCATCCTGCGCGCAACCGCGCTGTGTTTGTTGACGTGGATGTTGATCGAACCCACGTGGGTGCGCAAGGTGTCCGAACAACGGCAGCGTCAGTTGATGGTCTTGGTGGATGACTCGGCATCGATGAAATTGCTCGATGACGGTGCCGCAGCCACGCGGATCGAACTTGCCCAACAAGCACTGGCCCGGGAAAATGTCATCGCGACTCTGGAGAAAACCACGAAAGTGCGCACGGTGCATTTCGCCCGCAGCGTGCGCGAGGGCGATGCCCGCATGCCCGATGGCTGGGCGGATGCGACCGACCTCGCCGCCGCGATGAATCATGCGCTAGAACAGATCCCGCCCGATGAGTTGTCCGGCGCGATCTTGCTCAGCGATGGCCGCCACAATCGCCCGGACCGTGTCGAGGACATTGCCCGACGTTTCGGTATTCTCGATGCTCCGATCGGCATCGTGGCCGTGGGGTCGTCCACGCCACCGCGCGATGCCGCGATTGTTTCCGTGGATGCTCCCGAGGCCATCCATCTCGGTGACCGCATGCGCGTCAATGCCAAGGTGAAGTTTGATGGCTACAAGGGAAAAACAGCGAAGGTTCTGCTGTGTCGCGGTGATAAAATCCTAGAGGAACGCGAAATTTCCATCCCGCAGGACCATCATCGCGAGGACCTGCGATTCGCGCATTTGCCCGAGGAGGGTGGCGTGGGCGAGTATCGCATCGAAATCGCCGATCTGGGTGATGAGCGCTTCGAGGATAACAACCAGTGGGAATTTGAAACATCGATCACCGATGCGCGCACCAATGTTTTGTTAGTCGACAGCCACCCGCGCTGGGAGTTCCGCTACTTGCGCAATTTGTTTTACGGACGCGACAAGTCGGTGCATTTGCAATACGTGCTATTGCATCCGGATCAGATTGCCGGACAAGAGGTCAAGCCGGTGGCGGCATCGGCTACGCGGCCCTTTGGCGAAGCGCAGGCCACACAATTGCCGCGCACGGAGGAAGAGTGGCGGAAATTTGATGTGATCATCCTGGGCGATGTGGAAGCGAACGCGATCGATGCGCCGACGTGGCAGATCATTTCCCGCTGCGTGAATGAGCGCGCCGCGCTGCTGGTGTTGATTGCCGGGCCCAGGTCGATGCCGCATGCGCTGGTGGCGGAGGAAGCACGTGCCTTGGTGCCTGCCGAAATGGATTGGGGAACACGCGAGTATTTCACCGATCAAAAGACCAGCTTCCGCTGGCAGTTGACGTCGGAGGGCCAGCAGCATCCCATCACGCAACAGGCGAGTGGACGCCAGGACAATGCCACGCTGTGGGCGGGATTTGCCGGATTGACATGGCGGCATCCGATTCGCGATGTGAAGGCTGGCGCGGAAATTTTACTCACGCAAGCTCCGGAACAACCCAAGGCAACAGCAGGCGCCGGTGCGGATCTCCGTCGCGCTCTGGCGGATCTGGCGCAGCGCCGGCAGCAGGAAGTGGAGTCCGCGCTGCTGGTCACGCGTCGCACGGGCAAGGGCAAGGTGGCGTTGTTGTTGACCGATCGCACCTGGCGTTTGCGCGAGGGAGCCGGGGATGTGTATCACCATCGCCTGTGGGGGAATCTGGTGCGATGGGGCGCGGGGCCGACCTTGCGTGCCGGGGGGCAACAGGTGCGCATGGGAACGGATCAGTTGACGTATACGCCGGATGATCCCATCACGGTGACAGCCCGTTTGCGCGGCAAGGATTTGGCACCCATGGAAAAGGCGAATTTGCAAGCGGAGGTGTTGCGTGATGGTGTGGTCCTGCGCACGGTTTCACTGCGTGAATGGGAAGAGTCGAACGGACTTTACGAAGCCACGCTGCCCGCGATGGAGCAGGCCGGACGTTATGAAATCCGTCTGAAAGGAGAAAAAGTCGAGCAGGCTCTGCAGGCCGAAGGAGGCGCGGACTTGCAAACCAGCATCCGCGTGGTGGGATCGCGCGGACCGGTGGAGTTGTCGGATACCACTCTTCATCTTCCTTTGTTAGAAACGATCGCGGGATTGTCCGGTGGCAAAGTGGTGCGACCGGATCAAACGGCGGAATTGCTTCCCTTGTTCCAACGTCAGAAAACGGAAAAAGAGGAGGTGCGGGAAATCTCATTGTGGGATCATTGGATTTTGTTACTGTGTCTGTTGATCGTTTTGTCCGTTGAATGGGTGCTTCGCCGTGGTTCCGGCCTGCCATAACTCTCGCTCGTATGTCCGAAATCTCCTCATCGTCTTCCATCGATCAATCCCTTGCCCGACTGCTGGGCCAGATCCGCCGCACCCAGGCCTGGCGGGCATGCTGGATGATTACTACTGTGGCGCTGCTGGGGGCGATGCTCTCGATGGCTGTCGATTGGTTTTTCGCTCCCTTGCCGGCATGGGCACGCTGGTCGGTCTTCGGGCTGTGGATGATTTCCCTTTTGCTGTGCCTGCGTTTTGCCCTAGCCCCGATGTTCCGGCGAATCTCGCCGGTGACTCTCGCCCGCTGGTTGGAATGCCGCCATCCGGAAATGCAGGAACGCATCAGCACGGCGCTGGAATTGCAGGGCAAGGAAAACGGCATTTCCGCGGGTTTGTTGGAAGAACTCCGACGCGCGGCGGAGACGGATGCTTCTTCGATCGATGCGAGGTTCGAGGTGCGTTCTGTCAGTCAACATCAACGCTGGGCGCGTCCCGCTTGTGCCATGCTTGCCTGCCTGGCGGTGATTTTCGCCGCATGGCCCGATGTCTCGATGCGTTTGCTGGTTCGCGCGGTGGCTCCCTTTTCGAACTTCGGCAACGCCGGTGCCGCATCGTTCGTCATCACACCGGGTGACGTCGAGTTGTTAGAAGGCGATGCCTTGCAAATTGAGGTGCGTTACCAAGGAGAAGCCACCGATCTCGCCCTCGACAGCAAATGGGAAAACGGCGTGAATGCGCGGGAGTTTCTCATCAAGCAGGACGATCGTTATCTCTATCGGCTCGACCCCGTGAGCAAAAGTTTCCGCTATGCCGTTCGGGCGGGGCGCGATGAAAGCGATTCGTTTGCCGTGACGGTCTGGCCGCGTCCGGCATTGGTCGATTCCCGGTTGCGGGTGCATGCTCCCGATTACCTCGCCCTGGAACCGGTGACGGAGCCACTCGATGACCAGGTCACCGCGGTCTGTGGCAGCAAATTTCTTCTCACCAGCAAAACCAACACGGCCATCGAATCGGCGCGTTTGGAAGTCGGCGGCAATACCATCGCCGAGGCCCATGTGACCACGGTTTCCGGCGCCAGTCAGTTGACGCTGGATTGGACCATCGACAGCCCCGGTCTCGTCGAAGCCAAGGTCATCTTGCGGCATCGTCTGGGTCACGAAATCGAAGCCCACGCATTTGCCATGGAAATGCTCGAGGATCAGGCTCCCCAGGTTGTTTTGCTCAGTCCCCTGCAACAACAATTGCGCCTGCGCCCGGAGGAACAACTGGAACTGCGCTATGAGGTGTTGGAAGATTTTGCCGTCGCCCGCGTCGCGGTGGAAGTGGACGACAAAGGGAAACGGCAAGTATCCCTTGGACAGAATTTGCCGCTGCGTGTGGAAGGCAGCAAACCCCCGCGTTTCCGTGGTTCCGTGGAGCTCTCGATCGGCGATCTCAAAACGCGCATGGGCGGCAAGCGCGATTTCCGCATCCGACTTCGCGCCCAGGATGCCAAGCCCGCCGATCGTTCCGGCCCGGGCATCGGCTATTCCGACTGGTTGAACATCCGCATCGATGAGCAGGCGGAATCATTGGTTCGTCAGGAGCTGCGCCAGCAACATGAGGGCGCGATGAAGGAGATCGATGAAACCATCGAGCAAGTGCGACAAGCCCGCGCGCGGATGGACCAGCACAAAGAGCAGGTGAAAAAAAACGAGCTCACGCCCAAGGCGGAAAAGGCATTGCAAGAAGCTGCGGAGAAACTCGCCGAGGCTCAGGAAAAAACCCATCAGCTCGGTCAGAAGATGGAGGAAAGTGTTCACGCTCCCTTGGCCACCGATGTGAAACAGGCGGCGGAAAAAATGCAGCAAAGCCGCGAAAGCCTGGAAAACGCCCCCTTGCAGGATGAGGCGGCGCAGCGCGAGGACAAGATGCAGCAGGCCCGCGATCAAGCCGAGGAATCGATCCGCAAACTGGAGCAGGTGAAGCAGGAGATGCAGAAGCAAAACGAAAAGATCCAGGATCTCGCCAAGCTGCAGGAGCTCGCCCAAAAGCAACAGGAGGTCGCCCGTCAGGCGCAACAGGAGGCCGAAGCGCAGCAGGAAAAACCTAACGAAAAATCCGCGAAGGAATGGCAGCAGCAACAGGAGCAGGTCGCTCAAGAATTGCGTGAGGAATTGCGACAACAACCGCAGGCCCTGGCAGAGGCGCTGAAAGAACAGGCACAGCAGGCCGAGCAACTCGCGCAACAGGCCGGGGAAATTTCGCGTTCGCAGGAGCAACTCAAGCAGCAAGCGGAGCAAGCCGAAGCCGCGAAAAAATCCCAGGACCCTGCACAACAGGAACAAATCGAGAAACAAACGCAACAGGCGATCCAGCAAGCACTGGCGCAGGAACAGGCCAAGATCGCCGCGGAGACGGGGCAGCAATTGGAGCAGGCGCGCGAGCAACGCAGTGCGCTTGCCGATGAACTCCCCGCCGCTCAGGCCGCGACGGAAAACGCCAAGGAGCAACTCGCGCAGGAATCTCCCGAGGCCGCGGCGCAGGCTGCCAAAGCGGCGCAGGAAACCTTGGAAAAAGCCAGCGCTCAAGCGAATGAGGCCGTGAAAGAAGCGGAACAGGGTCAGGCGCAAGCCGATGCCACCAAGGAATCCAACGAGCAAAACCAAGCCCAAGGTGAGGAGTCCGAACCCGCTGCATCGAACGCTCCCGCCGATGTCGCCCATCAGACGGAAACGGCTGCCGCAGCCGAGGCTCTGGAGAATCTAACAGAACGTCAGGCGATGGTGGCGGAAGCGGCAAAAGCCTTGGCCGAGGGCAATACCGCGGAGGCCTTGGAGCAATTGCAGCAAGCCCAGGCGCAGAGTGCGGAGGAGTTGGCGCAAGCGATTGCCGCCACGCCGCAAGCCCAGCCATCCGCTCCCATGCAGCAGGCGGAACAGAGCAGTCAACAAGGCAGCCAGCAAGCGCAGCAAGCCGCCCGACAAGCGCAGCAAGGTCAACAGCAACAAGCCGCGCAGCAACATTCCCAAGCACAACAAAGCTTCGCGCAAAGCGCGCAAGCGCTCGCGCAGGCCGCGAAGGAAATGTCCCAAGCTGCCGCGCAGGCGGCTCAACAGCAAGCCTCCCCGCAACAGGCTCCGGCATCGCCCGAAGCTCTCGCTGAGGCCTTTCAACAAGCGGCTCAGGCGACTGAAAGCACATCGCCCCAGCAAGCGGCCCAGCAGTCCCAACGCGCGGCTCAGGCTCTGCAGCAAGCCGCCCAATCGGCCAAGTCACGCATGCAAGGGCAAAGCCAGCCCACCACCAGCCCGCCATCGCCATCAGCACCGGGCAAGCCGCAACAAGGCAATCCCGGGGAACAAGCCGGCGAGATGGCGAACGAGACAGAACGCCCCGCCGAGGCTGATCCCGGAGTGCCGCCGGAACTTGCGAAGCTGGGCATCAGTGCCGCCGATTGGGAAAAAATCCAGAACAACCTGCGCGCCGATGTGGGCGGTGGCGGCGCCGCCGGCATCCCCGAGGAATACCGCGAACTGGTCAAAGGGTATTTCCAAAGCATGTCCACGACCAATCAGAAAAAATAATCGCATGAATCGTGTTTTTCTTATCATCTTCACGCTGCTCTGCGGACCATTCTGTCAAGCCGCAGAAGAAGGTCTCGATCCCGTGTTTGCGAAGTGGCGTGATCGTGTGGACCCCGCCGTGGAAAAGGCGCTCACGTATCTTTCCCGCGTGCAAAAACCCGATGGCTCGTTCCCGGAAAATTTCGGTGAATCCACCGGCATTCCCGCTTTGGTCGGCATGACCTTTCTGTCCAAGGGGCATTTGCCCACCGAGGGTCCCTACACACAAACGATCAACAAGTGCATCGATTTCATTTTGACCAACCAGCGCGATGACGGGCTGTTCGAAAAAGGCCATGCCGGCAGTGGGCCGATGTATGCGCACAATATCGCCACGCTGTTTCTTTCGGAAGTCAGCGGCATGGTCGAACCCGGTCGGCAGAAAAAAATCAACGTCGCCCTGCCCAAGGCCTTGCATCTCATCCTGCGCGCCCAGGCGGTGAAAAAGGATGACCGCAATCGCGGCGGCTGGCGTTATCACCCCGGCTCGAACGACAGCGACACCTCCTGCAGCGGCTGGGCGCTGATGGCCCTGCGCTCCGCCAAACTCAACGGCGCCGCCGTGCCGGATGAGGCCATCGAGAGCGCGGTGAAATACCTCAAGCGCCATCAACACGCCACCAAGGGCTGTTTCGGTTATACCGACTACGAGGATCACGCTCGCTCGCTCACAGGCATGGGGCTGCTTTGCCTGGAACTCTGCGGACAGCATGGCAAACCGGAAACCACCGCCGCGGCGGATTACGTCATGAAAACCTTCCGCGATCTGCCCGGCAACCAGTTCGAATTTTACGGCAACTACTACAACGCCCAGGGCACTTTTCAAACCGGCGGTCGCTACTGGAGCGAGTATGCCGAGTGGATGTACGACACCTATCTGAAAAAACAAAACGACGACGGTTCCTGGAACAGCAACGAAGCCGGTCGCGTCTACGGCACCGCCATCATGACCCTCGCCTTCACCGTGCCCTACCGCCAGCTCCCCATCTACCAACGCGACGAAACCGTGGCGGAAGAGGAGGAGTGAACGCCGCCACGTATCAGCAGGCAAATTCCATGCGTTTTCCCGATTCAATCATACGGATTCCACAGCGTCGCCATGTGCGGTCCGCTGGCCTTACTCATAATGATGACTTGATGGAATTCGGTGATCATCTCGCTTCACGCGGATCTGCGGCAGATAACGAATAGAGAAAAGTCGATGCTCGATCTTGCTGATCGAACCCGATCCAGAGACCATCTCCGTGCACATTAGAAGCCATCGTTCTCCAGTCCATCGAAAGTCCTTTGGCCTTGTAGTCATCCCACTGAAATAGCCATATCCAGACTTTTCCGTCTTGATCGTGGTTCTGAGGGTCGCCAAGAATACGGCGAATTTCCTCCTTTGTTTTACCCTCAAGGTTGCGAATCGATCCGCTGTCCCGGCGATCGCACATCTCAGCGCATCGCTCAGATTGTGGAATCTCCGACAGCGGTATCGGTCTTGTCAGCAGGTAGCCGCCGCCAGAGAGAAGCACGATCAACAAGAGAATCTTCACGAGAGGGGGCACACCGATCATGGTATCGAGGGTTGCACTACGAAAAACGCAGACAAAGCGGCGCATCGGAAAGATTTCATGATTCTAGCAACTTCGAGGTCTCGCTCCAGACTAACAAAATCGCCCATCGCTTCAGGTTGAGGTTTGTCACTACCCTCCGACTTCACTCGGGGCGGGTAGTGGCTTGCCCAGTGCCAATTTGTTCTGCTTTGATTCTCTCGGCCAACCAGACTTTCACGATGGATTGACGGGTCACTCCAACTCTCTTCGCCTCTCGATCGAGCGATGTGATCATCCAATTCGGCAGATCGACATTCACACGACGCTGCTCAAGGCCGGGACGCTTCGCCTTGCCCCAGTCGAGGTGCGCGGAAATGTCCTCGCCATCATCGAATCGGCGATCGAGTTCCTCAGCTGTTATAGTATCCTTCTTCTTCACCATGGCGTGATCTCCTTACTGATATGATTCTGATTCGGTCTTCTCTTACCGTGAAAATTGCTGTCCACAGCTTGCCTGCGTAGGGAGCAATGATGGCGTATCGCGGTTCAGTCTCACTACGAGCTGGTATCACGAGACGATATTCATCGCACCACAGGAGTTGAGCCTCAATGAAGTCAATCCCATGCTTTTCAGCGTTGGTCTGGGACTTTACTTCATCAAACTCAAACTCCATAAAGGTATAATAATGGATCAACGAGCCGGATCAAGGCGAATTTTCAGCAACGTAAAAGTTCACTCCAAACGAGCAGATACGTAGAAGGTCTTCTTGCATGGATTTTCTTTCGGACAGCATTCATCCATATCCCGCTCGATCGTTGGAAGCAAACGCGAATTGCGCTTGATCGAAAATCAGGTTTTCGTTCCAACAACAAGGGGTTTTCCCGAGAAATCCTGCATCCTCGATTTCATGCGATATGTGCGGTTGGTGGTGAGCCAACTCCGCGTTGATGAAACATTTGCCCCGCGCATGGCGTAGTTTCCCGCTCCGCGCTGCAACTCCGCTTGCGTGAAGACAAAACTCTGGTATTTTTTCTGTCTGACAACATGAAAACCCGCATCACTTCCCTTTTTCTGGCCTCGCTGACTCTTGCCATGGGCCAAAACGGCAATCGTAAGGAGCATCACTCGATGGAGCCTGTGGTGCCGGCGAATTTGATTCCGCCCGCTCCTGTGTTGAGCCCGGAGCAGGAGCTGAAAACCTTTCAACTCGCGCCCGGATTCGCGATCGAGGCGTTTGCGACCGAACCATTGGTGGAAAAACCCATCGCGCTGGATTTCGATCCCGCGGGCCGCGCCTGGGTGGTGGAAATGATCGGCTACATGATGGACCTGGATGGCAAGGATGAAAAAGTGCCACAGGGTCGCATCGTCGTGCTGGAAGACACGAATCAAGACGGCAAGGCCGACAAACGCACGGTGTTTTTGGAAAAAGTCCTGCTGCCCCGCGCGGTGGCAGTGTATCCCGATGGCATTCTTTATCTCGACGACCAAGACCTGCGCTGGATCAAACGTGATGGTCTCAAGCCCGTGGGCGAATCCATCGTGGCGGCACCGAAGTTCATCGAGGCTGGCAACGTCGAACACAAGGTCAACGGCTTGGTGCGCAATCTCGACAACTGGCACTACAATGCGAAGTCCGGCAAACGCGTGCGCCGCGATGGCGAAAAGTGGCTGGTGGAGGCCACACCTTTCCGTGGCCAGTGGGGCATCGCCCAAGACAACTACGGCCGCCTCTATCACAACAACAACTCGACCTTTTTGTTCGGTGATTTCCTAGCCCCCAATCTGCTCGCAGGAAACCCCGGCGTGAACATGAAAGTTTCGGATGTGTCGCAGCTCGGGCCGAACAACACCTATCCTGCCCGCGTGACGCCGGGTGTGAACCGTGCCTACATCCAGAAGTCGAACGGCTACACCTCCGACACCCTCGATCCCAAGACTTTCAAATTGCTACTCACCACTGCATCCGCTGGTCCCACAGTCTATCGCGGCACCAATTTCCCCAAGGAATGGCAGGGTCGCGGTTTCACACCGGAGTCGGTGGTGCAATTGGTCAAGGCCATCGCGATCGAGGAAAGTGGCAGCAAGCTCACCGGTTCGCATCCGCTGGGCAAAAGCGAATTTTTGACTTCCACGGATGAACGTTTCCGTCCGGTGAACATGTATAACGCGCCCGATGGTTCGTTGCTGGTGTTGGACATGTATCACGGCATCATTCAGGACCGCTTTTTCATGACCTCCTACCTGCGTCAGCAATACGCCTCGCGCAAACTCGACGGTCCGGCTACGGGCCAGGGTCGCATCTGGCGCATCACGGCGAAAGCAGGCAAATTGGAAAAAATTGCCAACGCCGAGACCATGAAGGCTGAGGATCTGGTCAAACAACTCGCACATCCGAACGGCTGGCATCGCGACATCGCCCAGCGCGAACTGGTCAATCGTAAGGATCTTTCTGTCGTGCCCTTATTGGTGAAACTCACCGGCATCAACGAGCATCCGCTCGCTCAAATCCACGCCTTGTGGACCTTGGAGGGGCTCGGCAAACTCGATGCAGCTGTAATCGCGCAGGCCTTGAAGGCATCTGATGCCAAAGTAGCCGTTTCCTCCTTGTGGGCGGCCAGCAAACTCCCCGAAGCAGAGATCAAGAAACTCTCTCCCACGCTGTTGGCATTCGCTCCGAAAAATGATGAGCAGGCCGTTTACCTCGCCCGTGTGTTAGGTCCGCTGGGTAGCCAAGAGGCATTCGCACGCTTGCATAAGTTGCTCGATGACAACGCGAAAAATCCTTTGATCAAGGCCGCTGCTTTTGCCGGATTGGATCATCATGAGACCGCCTTCAAATCGCAGATCGACGGGAAATACAAGGATAAGACCTTCCTTGCCTGGCTCGACCAAGGCGCAGCCAGTGCCGGTAAAGCCGCGGTCTCCGGTTCCGGATTGAAAGGCGAACATCTGGCTTCGTTTGAACGCGGCAAGGCTCACTATTCGGGTGCCGCTGCCTGCTTTGGCTGCCACGGTGCTTCAGGCGAAGGCGTGCCGAACCTCGGTCCACCGCTCGATGAGTCCGAATACGTGACGGAGAGCCCCGAGCGTTTGGTGAAAATCCTGCTGCACGGTCTCACGGGCCCCATCACGGTGGCGGGCATCGAATACAAACCCACCGCCGACATGCCGGGCTTGATGCAAAATCCGCTGATGAAAGATGCCGACATCGCCGACATCGCCACCTACATCCGCCACGAGTGGTCGAACAAAGCCTCCATGGTTCCGATAGAGACGGTCAGCAAAGTCCGCAAAGACACCGCCACCCGCACCGGCAGCCCCTATCGTGCAGAAGACTTGAAATAATCATCATCCCTTCATGCAAGGGATTACCGGAAGAATTGCCGACGCAGATGTTGCTTCCTGTTGCTTGCATGTAACATGCAAGCCCAAGAATGTTAGAAGTTCATTTGCACCTCATCGAGACAGTTTCGATGGCAACGATGCCAGCTACTTCAGCGGATTGGGAAGGACAGCCTTGTGAATCGCGCGTCCTATTCCGAAAAAACCTCGGATTTGAAAGCATATCTCGGCAAATCTCAGATTTTCCGTATTAATTCTTCAAAAAAGCGCACATGCTGTATTCCATGAAGATTTTCTGATAGCAACACTCCGTCGATGAAAACCCAAATTCATTCCTGCGGCTCGAGCACCCATCGAGTGGCGTATGAAAACTGCGCGGGGCAAAAGCATTCTGCTCCTCGCGGATTCACTCTCGTGATCACGATTTCGTTGATGGTTCTGATTGCGATCATCGCCTTGGCACTGCTGGGTTTGAGCAGCACCAGCCTGCGTCACTCGAGCGCGCAACATGCACAGCACAGCGCGCGGGCCAATGCGCGGATGGCGCTGATGCTAGCGATCGGTGAATTGCAAAAGGCCACAGGTGCCGATCAACGGGTGACCCTGACCTCGGGTTTGCGCACAGGAACTGATCCCGCTCAACCCCACTGGACCGGTGCCACGGACGTAAGCCTAGGAGTCATTACGCGGGACGCCAAATCCGCCAAGATCAAATGGCTGGTCAGCGGGTCCAGCGCTGACCCCACCAAACCACTGACAAAATCCAGCGGGCTCAATCAAGGTGACGCACTCAAGCTCGCAACTTTTCCCAATGGAACAAGCACTGCTACCGAACTGCTCGCCCCCGTAGTCAATGTCACCCAAGGCAGCAACCGAGGGCGCTACGCTTGGTGGATCGGCGATGAAGGCACAAAGGCCCGTGTCGATATCGCTCCACCCAAAAACACACCCGCCACGGAACTGGACCGCCTGGCTCGATCACAATCTCCCTTGGAAGGCGGATTCACCTCACTGGGATCAGCGTGGTCGGGACTAGCATCTGGCGAGATCGACAAAAACAAGTTGATCTCGATGCCCACCATTTCCTTGTCCACGTCTAACAGAACCATCGCGGCGGACTACTTTCACGATGTGACCACCGGCGGTTTTGGTCTGCCTGTCAATGTGGCCACCGGCGGCATGAAGGCGGACCTCTCCCTGATTTTTGATCGCTCCCAGTTCACCAAAAAATTCGGTGAAATCTATTGCGGTGCCACCCCATCGAATACCACATCGAATGGATCGCCAGTGGTGCGATTTACCACCCGCACTCCAGCGAAATTTTATCTCAGCGATTCCATCAGCCAAAACGGCAGCTTGCCGACCGGGCCAAACTGGGGCATCCTTTGGAATTATGCATCGCAATGGCAATGGGTGAACGGACAACAAATCCCACTCCTGGGTGCGGATCCCATGGTTGAATCCGATCTCCGCTTCAAAACATGGCTCCCCTACACCAATCATGATCAAGGGACTTTCCGACGTGACGTCCAACAAACCAACAGCCCCCTGACACCGGTGCTGTCATTTTTCCAAATGGGCTTCCGACTGAGTTCCGAACTCATGCCTCCCGCCAATCCGCCCACAGCCACCGCTATGTATAAAGCACAGGTGGGTATCCAGCCAGTGGTGGGTCTCTGGAACCCTTACAATGTCACCATTCGCGCCAACACCTATCGGTTCGATTGGGCGCTGTATCCCTACTTCCGCTTTAACTACGCCAAACCCACCGGCACGGGAAGTTTTACCGATGGGCGTCTGACACGTCTCTGGCTGCGCGAGGAGTGGACCGCAGGTGGCAACGTCATCCCCACACCCAGCGATGGAAACGGCGGCAAATGGTTGCAACTCGAAACACCGGCGATTGACCTGCAACCGGGGGAATTCCGACTGTTTTCCGTGGTAGATCGCATCCAAATCCGCACGGGGCAAACCTATGCACTCAAGCCCGGATGGAGCGAAAAAGGCGCCTTCATCGTCGATCTCAAGGATGACGCGGGAAACACGCGCTTGGTGCCAGCGGGCTATCGCGCTTGGTTCGGTGAAATCGTATTGCAAGACACACAAAGCAGCGATGTGCGAACCAAGTATCCGTCGTTAAACTTGAGGGAAAATTCTTCGACGTGGTTCACCCTCAAATCCGGCAATCACATTCTCGCGCGCGCGACCGAAATCTGGAATGGCGGCAGTGATCCTGCGGTGAACACCGCCTTCCGCGTGCCGGAACCAGTCATGTCAGGCTCATCAGGCGGGCTCAATACCAGCAAATCGACCTATTTGATCGAAGATCTGGCAGGCGATCGGGTCACACCCCACATCGCCACTTGGTCATTTTTCCTCCGCACCAGCAATCAGATGGAAGGACCCGATGAAGCTCAGCGCCTGCGTGGTTGGGTGGATACCAATCCGCGGTCGATAGTAACCAACTCATTGTGGGACGGATCGAAAATTTCGCCAACGGGCGAGCGAACCGGTTGGCATACGGCATCACAGTGGATGGGCGCATGGAATGCTCCCGGCAGACCGCGTGTCGTGGGCGATGGTCGTGGCGGCAATCGCGGTTTGTTGAGCGAAGGTGGTTCCGCTCCCTCCGAGCCGGAGGTCAATCGCGCCGGAGGACGCTATCAGGGATTCGGCGGTGCCTCCAACACCCTAGCGGGAGGGAGAACCCATGTGATTCTTTACGACGTTCCACGCTCACCGCTGATCTCGATCGGCCAGTTCCAGCACGCGCAACTTTCGCGATACAATTTCGAACCGGGATATGTGGTGGGCAACTCCAACGCCAATCCTCGCATCGCTCTCAACTCCACCACTCAGCCCAACTTCAGCGGCATCAGCGGATTCAATCTTGTGGATGTCTCCCACGAGGTGAATCGCAAGTTGTGGGATGCGTTCTTTTTTTCTTCCCTAGGACTTGATTATGTCGGTGGCAGCGGCTCTTCCTTTGACCGATCATTCGATATCAAACGTCTTGCATCGGGTGACGCAAGTTTACCGAACCCGCGCATGACGCTCGCTCCGATGCCCGGTGATACCGGCATTGACAGCATCATATCAACAACTGGTGATCGCGCGCCCGAAGCCATCGCCGCACGGATCAAGGTGAAAGGGGCGTTCAATGTGAACTCTACTTCGAAGAACGCGTGGAAGGCGGTATTGGGATCAATGGGCGCGTGCCAACTTCCCGTGATCAATCCGCAGACCGGATCAGCTTCATGGCAAAACCCCGGCGGCATCCGCTTCCATCGCTTCAGCCATGTTCTCACCAACAGACCCTATCAAAAAGGAGGACCGGGGGACGATGACCCGTTCTGGCAAGGCTGGCGCAGCATTTCCGCAGACGAGCTGGATCAACTGGCGACAGAAGTCGTGAGAGAGGTGAAAGAGCGTGGGCCATTCCGTTCGTTGGCCGAGTTTGTGAATCGCAATCCGAATTCCACCCAAGTCGCCCACCAGCGCAAAGGTGCCCTTCAGGCGGCACTAGACCGTGCCATCAATGCATCGCTGCCGGCGTCGGTGGGCAGATCTGCCGTCCAACCACCGGGCACACAGTTTTCCGCCGCGATCTCAGGAGAAAGCACCGGAGCCGCCAATGCGGGTTATCTCACGCAGGGAGATGTTCTGCAGTCACTCGCGCCCATCCTGCAAGTACGATCCGATTATTTCCGGATTCGCACCTGTGGTGAAGCTCTCGATTCCAACGGCAATGTCTCCGCCAGAGCTTGGTGCGAAGCGTTTGTGCAACGCAACAGCGATTACCTCAATCCCAACGATCCCGCCCACCGAACTCCCACCGAGCTCGCCTCTGCCGTGAATCGAAATTTCGGACGCCGTTATCAGATCGTCTCTTTCCGTTGGCTCCATCCATCCGAAATCCAATCGCCCGCCTCATGAATGCACTCATCGCTCTGACCCTCGTTTTTTTCTCCTTATCGGCTTTGGGCCAAGATGAAGTCATCCAAACGGAAATTGTCACCATCGCCCTCGACGCACCCCTCGACAATTTGTTTTTTCACAACGGCAAAGAAATCAGCCGTTTCCAGGCCAATCCCACCGGCCTCGGCGAACCGCTGGTCTACAAAGGCCCCATGCGCTTCGCCTTGCGAACATCGGAAGCGGAATTTGCCGCAAAGCCTCCGCTGCCCGCGCCCCATGCCTGGGTCGATCTCCCAGTTGGTTCAGAACGGGTCTTGATCGCCTGCCTGAAGTCAGCGGATGCGCCCCTGCGATTGGTTGCATACGATATCGCCAAAGCCCGCATCGACTCCGGTGATTATCGTTTTTTTAATTTCTCGCACTCAGCAATCTCCATCATCATGGGCGATAAAAAAATCGCAATCAAACCCGGTGAAAACACGCTAGTCGCCGATGCCTCGTGGAAAAAAGACGTCGGAGAAATCGATGTCGCCATGGCGATAATGAAAGATGGCAGGCCCAAACCTGTATACTCCAGTCAATGGGGCAACCGCCCCGGACGCAGGAATTACATTTTCCTCTTTGATGGCCCCCAGGAATACAAACCGATTCGCATTTGCCGGTTTTTTGACGTCCCGCCAACCGCGAGAGAAAACAAAGAACCGTAGACGACGGATAGGATATTACTGCGAAGGGCATCATGCCTACGCGTTGATCATACCAATACGCTGCTGGGATTCAAGGCAGTCCATTTCCGATCTTGCGGGCATGTCAGCGAAATAACGATCCGTATTAGCGGAACTCACACATCCCATAGACCGCGCGACGACAGGCCATGCCGCCGCGCGGTGAGGTTTGTTAGGGTTTCACCGCTCTGACGCGAATGAAGAGTCGCGGATTTTCTAACAATGCAGCGGGCACTGTCACCGTGATCTCTTCCACGGGCGATGCGTTGTTGGATACTTCCGATACGGCAGTGAATCCGGGCCAGTCACCGCTCAGTGTGGTGGATGACTCATAGGTGTAGGCAACACTGGTGCTGGTGGGAGTGGCGCGACGCGTGTATTTGAATACTCCGCTGGTTTTGTCGAGCACTTGGCTGATGGGGTTGACGGAGGATGCGCTAGAGGGATTCAGACCAAAAGCGTATTCTTGAAAATTGCTCAGTCCATCGCCATCGGGATCAGCCGCCTCAAGGCGATCATCTCCGGTGATGGAGGGATACAGGTTCATCCACTCATCGTAATCCGTGCCGCTCTTGACCAAAGCGATCTGAGTGCCGCCGTTGTACGTGTAGTTGATGGTATATCCACTCGGTGCTGTAGCTGAGGCGAATGCCGGCGCACCGCTAAGGCTACCGTAGTTTGCGATGACATACACCGGTGCACTAAGCGTGCCGGTGATGTTGAACGCGACATTGGCACCATCGATATCGAGAGCTTTCCCCGTGGCATCGATCAAGCCCCTGGTGTTGGTATCTCCATTCAGACCGATACTGACCGTTGCTGGAAGAGTGTAGCTCGTTTTGGCGGTGGTATCGAGTTCGGCACCTGCGGCGATGGCAAGTGACGCGCTGGCATCGATCGACCCCGTCGCACCCAAGACAAGCGTGCCGCCCTGGACCGTGGTGGCACCGGTAAACGTATTGGCCCCAGCGAGCGTCCAGACGCCCGTATCAGATTTCACGAGTGCAGGCGCATTCGAATTGTCCAGCACTCCTGCAAAGACGTTGTTCGAAATCGAATTCCCCGCGAGGTCGAGGGCGCGCCCCGACGTGTTGGCAGAGACATTGCCATTCAGTGTAAGCGAACCGGCGTTGTCAGAAATAATTTTGGTGTTCCCGTTGCCAATGGTCATGGTCATCGCGCCTTGGATCACATTGTTTCCGGCAATGTTGCGGATCGCACCGTTCGCACCGCTGGTGAAAAATGTGAGGTCGGCTGACAGCGTGATATCACCCGCGGAACCATCGAGTTCCAAGCGTTTGTCCGCAGATGCATTGATCGTCACACTCTTCACACCGGAGCCGAGGGCATTCGAATTTGTGGCAACAAGCACGCCATTACTGATGGTAACACTGCCGGTAAACGTGCTGTTACCCGAGAGAACCCAGGTTCCGGTTCCTTCTTTGGTAATCCGTGTGGTGTTGGTGGCCGAGTTATCCACGATGGCACCCGCGATTTCTCCGACACCTGCGGTGGATCCCAGAAGCGCAATGTTTTTACTACCTGCTCCAGTAGCGGTGAAATCACTGGTGAATTTCAACAATCCCGTGCCGGATTGATCCAAGTAGGCACCGTTGGTGGCGGCAGCAAGATTGACCACACGATTCGTGATCTCACCGGTTCCGGTGTAACGCAGGTAACCCGTGGCCCCGTTAAGACTCATGTGGATCGTTCCATCTGTAGCATTGACGGGATTCCCCAAATTGCTCGGCCCACCGCCCACACTACCGATGTTGGCAACACTCACCACACCGCCTGCGAGCGTCGTTGCTCCTGTGAAGGTATTATTGCCTGAAAGCACTAGCGTGGAGGTAAGATCCGCAGGCCGTAAGATGATCGTGTGATTACTGGTGCTGCTGATGACGCCGGAAACCTGGAGAGTGGCTCCCACTTGTGCGCCGATCCGGGTGTTGTTCGCAGTCACACTGACGTCGCCCGTCCAGATTCCTGTGCCAGAACGAGCTTGAAGAGCGCCGAAGAAGTTGCCGCCATCACCTGCGATCGAAACGGATTCTCCGGTGATGGTGACGTTGTCGAGTTCGAGACGCCCACTGTTGACCGTGGTGCCGGCATCCGTAGTGCCCAGCGAGCTAACATTCTGAAGAACCAGTCCGCCAGCATTGATAGTTGTTAGACCCGTGTATGTGTTAGCACCCGGCAGGTAGGTAACACCAGCTCCCGTTTTATTGATCGAGGAGCCTGTGCCGGAAATGACCCCAGCAAGAGTCATCGATCCTGCCGCATCGATGGTGGCGCTGCCGTTTTCTGCAAGCGATACGGGACCTGTCCATGTATTGTTAGCAGCAACAGCGGCACTTTCCGAGCGCAGGGTGGCAAGATCCTTCAGATCAAGTGACCAGCTAACAGGATTGGCCAATTGCCAAGTGGATAAAATCGCATTGGAGCGAACGGTGATTTTGTTGGCATCAGATCCGCCCATTGTCGTGCCGGTCTGAACTAGAAAAGTTCCTTCCGTAACATCGATATTCCCAGGATTTGATAGCGCAACACCGACGAGGCCCACAATATTGGAGCCAGCTTTTGTCAGAGTGAAACCTGCCATGTCGAGGGTAGGCGAGGAATTTCGGAGATCCCAGCGATTGGAGCCGCCGATGGTCGCATCGCCCGCCAAAACGAGCCTGCCAATCGCATTAATTTGTTGAGCACCGAAGTTCACCAAAGCACCTTGGTTTTGCCCGTTGATGGTATTATTGCCACTGCCGGAGATGGTAATGAGCTCAGTCGCAAGGTTGCGTCCGGCAATGTCCAGCGCGCCGGATCCACTCACAATCGTGCCAGAGTTCACAGAGCCTAGAGCCGTGTCACTGCCGAGCACTACGTATCCGCCGGATATCGTAGTGGTTCCTGTAAATGTGTTGGCCGTATTGATGGCCAGCGTGCCGGTTCCCGTTTTGAAAAGATTGCCGGCTCCGCCGATGGAACCGCCATTCAATGTATAGTTCGCAGCACTGCTGAATGTGAGGTTTCCGGGAGAAACTCCAGTTTGAATGGCCACAGTATAACTCGTGGCGGAGTCATCGAACAACACATTGTCACCTGCGGAAAATGCATCGGCAACTCCACCGTTGTCCCAATTGCTAGTGACACCGGTATCCCAGAAAGTCGGGTTGGTGGCATCCGTGCCTTTCCATGTTAGAGTGGCCGGAGTGTAACTGGCGAGGAGTTGGGTACTGTCCTGATTGAACGAAAGCGAAAGCCTTGAATTGCCGATAAAATTGACGCCGATACTTCCGGTGATCCCACCTGCGGCTTCCATCACAACAATGTCGGCACCACTGGCGCTGGCTGATGGAACGATGGAAACCGTGCCCGCGCTGGCATTGATGGTATTCGCCCGGAAATGCTGGTTTGCCCCCGTGGTGGATGGATCAAACGCAACGTTGCTTGAACCCGTGAAAGTCAGTGATCCCGAGAGCGACCCCTCACCGCCGAGACTAGCGCCGTTGATCACCGTGGTGCCACCTGTGTGAGTGTGATTGCCTGTCAGCGTCACACGGCCTGTTCCGCCGATTTCCAACGCGCCAGCACCGGAGATATTCCCCGAAAAACTGTAGGCAGAAGTGGGAGCAAGGGCCACGGAGCCAGCATTGATCACCAAACTTCCAGAAAAAGAGTTCGCTGCCGTCAAGGTAAGTTTACCGGCATTCATTTTGTTGAGAGTGCCGCTGCCGCTGATGCCGCTGAGAATGGAGACATTGAAACCGTTGGTATCGATTTGCGAAGTTCCATTCGTATTGATGGCATTGATACCAGCGGCAATGAAGGCTGCATTGCTCTGACGGGCGCGCAAAGTGCCACCATTGAAATTGATGGTGTTCGTTCCCGCAGTTCGCGTGATTTGATTCAAAGCCAGAACTCCGCCGTTCAGATTGATCACTCCCGTGGTGTTGTTAAGGCTCAATGTAGGAACCGTAGCGAGACCGCTGTTCACTGTCAGAGTGCTGGCAGGACCACCGCCAATTCCCATGCTGACGGTGGCACCGGCTTCGTATTCCCCACCATCAATGATTAGGGTGCCAGCGTTGCCTATAACGTTACCGATAATATCGCCGCCCGTCGTTCCGACCGTGGAAAACTTGCCTCCCGTGATTCGGAAAGAACCGCTGCCACCCTGCGGAGCAGCACCACTACCAATCACCAATCCGCGACCCGTTCCGTTGGCATAAGTGGTAGTTCCCATGGCCGCTGTATAAATCAGTTCATTCCCTGTCTGGTTATTGATATTCAGACGATGTGCCGCAGTCACTCCCGTTGGTGCAGGGCCTGTAGACATCGTCAGGCCATTCCAAGATCCCGCATTAGCCCAGTTCGCCACCGTAGCCCAGACATTGCTATCAGAACCGTCCCACTGGTAGTTTGCCGCATAAACATGAGGTGAGATCGCAATCGTTGTAACGCTAAAAACGATGGATCGAATGAATGGATTGTATCGTGTTTTCATATGAGTTTTTATCAATTTGCGATAGATAGTGGGCTGAGCACTTTCTGAACTTCCAGATTACGACAAAAGGATATCGTGCACTGTGCGTCAAGGAAGCGTGTAGGGTTTTCAATGATCAGCATGGGGCCGAAAATTCAATGGGTCTTAATACCACTTCAGGCCCTATGAGTGAATGTGAAAACGCGAATAAAATCTGTGATTACGCGAGTCTGATTCTTGCAAAAACAGAAATGACAATCCGATATGATTGCCGGGAACAGCGCACTATCACACCGGAATCAGGGGCGAAGTACGCAACTCCGCCCCAAATAACCGTAGCCATAAAAAGCTTTTACGGTGCCGCCGGTTTTCTTCTGCAGCGTGGCGTCATTTTTTCCAACAAACGAATCAGGCGTGATGCGCAGGTGGCCGATGAAAATGCCGGTGCTAGCGCCCGTTTCAGTGACAGTGACCTTTTCTCGGTCGCCTTGATCTGAGGCGATCCATACCGAGCCAGTTTCAGGCTTGGTATAGTCAAAATTGAGGGGAGCCTGCAAACGAACCATCAACTCATTGCCATCAAGTTTCAGGTCCAACGATGTTTCGCTCCAAGCAAGATAGGACAGGCTCAGGTTGAGAGGTGTATTGAACTGAATCCACCCTTCAGTCCAACCGACATTGCCAACTTCGGGATGATATGGATAGTGCTGATTTTTCGGTGATCCATCGATGACAAAACGTGCATCCCGCAGCCGACCGATGCCGCCAGGGTAACGATTGAACCAACCGTATTCCGCACCTTCGATTTCTTTTTTCGCATAAAAACAGAAGTGGCGTCCCACGGGATTACGGCCGGAAAAGTTGTCAATGTGCGACCATATGATTTCGCGGATGCGTGGCTGGATATCCGGAGTGAGGAAATCATATGCCGCCAGTAGAGACGCGGGAAGTCCGGTGATGTTCCCCGGCTCATTCCACATCTGGGGTTTTTCTCCCATGGGCGTCCAGCCATCAGCATCGTTGAGTCGACGGAAATCCCACATATTATTCGATCGACGGATCACTACCTTGGCCCAGTCGTTGATCTTTTGTTTCAATCCAGCGGGAGCTTTGTCGGGATATTGCCGCAAAAAATGCGAGAGTCCTGTGATGGTAAGGAACTCGCTCATGCGCTGGCCCTTGGTCACAAGCGGATTCTCCCAGTCGAGATTCTTCACCATCCATTCAACCTGGGAGCGGGCAGCATCAAAATAGCGGTCGGCATCCGATCGTTTTTCACGCAGCGATACCTCATACATCAACAAATTCGGCTCTACCGAAAAACCTGGTGGATAGGAACCCTTCGTCGAGCCAATTCTCGTTTTTAGAGCAAACAGATTGTTTTCGGGACTCTCGTCATAAGGATATGTATGGTCTTTTTCTGGACGACCCCAATGAGCGCGCACAAATTCAGACACGACCTCGTAGTTCTGTACCGGTAGCCAAGGCTCTAACAATGGCCAGGCATAGAGGAAATAGGCGAGCTGCGCCTTGAGATGCTCGTGCGTGCGTTTCTGGGTAACAATCACGTCTGCCCCCCAATGGATGAGTTTCACGATATCAGGCGCTTCCTCCTTCCAAGGCTCCAGCGCACCCCACAGGCGTTTGTCCTTGGGCGCCTCGTAGTTAACCTGTCGAGGCATGCGCTCATAGGCCGAGGGATTGGAAAGATACTGCGGCACCAAGGTGTGTAGTTCCCAGCCGAAATGATGGTCGTCGCGCCAACCGAAAGAACCGACACAAGGCGTCTTGTCATTGCCGACGTGGTGACGACTATCAATCATGAAATTCACGGCATTTTGATAAATGGTGCGCTCATACCACTGCGGACCAATGCGGAATGGCACGGAAGTGAGACCTCCCGCGACCACCACATACTCGCGATCATCGCCTGGCTCAAAGGAGCTGAAGTCGCCCTTGTTGCCACGGATCACACCGCGATGAAGAGCGTTGTCAGCTCCAGTCGCACGCACTTCGAACGGAGTGCCATCAGCAAGTGTAGGGGCGGTGAAACGTTTCGGCTTGCCGGCATTGAATCCACTCTGATTCAGATAGATCGGGGTGATATCGCTGTAAGGAATATGACAGACGAGTTCTCCACTGGCACCTCCTTTGGGCAGGGGCGGAACAGCCCCGGCCTCGCCCGGCCAAACGACCAACTCCTTGACCCGGGCCGTGTCCTGATGGGTTTCCTTCACGAAGAGTCGCAACTTCGATGTTTCCACCGTCATCGTCGCATCAAAGGGAATTGCGAGAGCGGTGGCCTTGTTGCCGGCGATGACAGCGGAGGGAATCGTCACCCACTTGCCATCGATTTCCTGTTGCAGCTCGAATCCAATGAGCGGTGCCGTTTGTCCGTAACCGCAAAAAAGATGAACACCGGCCAGCTTCTGTTTCACCCCGAGATCCACGACCAGCCATGATTCTTTCGAGGCAGCGCTGATCCAGCGCGAGTCGTCATTGATTTTGCCGTCTATCGCTTTCTCCGCGGAAAACTTCGCTTGCTGGGAGCTAGCGCTGGCGGACTTCGGTTTGAGGGGCTCAGGCGCAGCATGGAGTAACGTGCTCATGAAAAAAGACATCATGGCAACTCCAGTGATTTTCACAAAATCAGCATTCGACGCAACATGTTGCGCTTTCGCTGCGATGCGCGCGCGTCTTGCCGTCCGCAAAAAAATCGTTAGGGTTTCAATCATCACGATCATGATACGCAATGTTTGTCATGGAAAACAGTATCTGCGCATTTTTGCAGAATTAATGCGCGAATTCTAAGAACTCCAGTGATTATGCCATCGACATACGCAACCTAAAAAGTAAAACATTGCTCCGCTGCAGCGATCTAACGAAAGAACAGATATCCGGGCAGAGGCATAGCAAAAAACTATGGCATTGAGAGAACCCAAATCTGTGAAACAACCCGCCAACGGAAAAGCCACTCCCGACAAACGCGTCGCTGTGTTAGTGGATTCCTCGACGATGTGGGGGCGGGATGTGA
>JBJOMZ010000023.1:0-26833 GCA_046052105.1 Verrucomicrobiota bacterium
GGATCGAACAAAGCGATTTCCTCGAAGATCCGCCGAAAAAATTCTACCGCCTCGGCCCCGGACGCCACGTGCGCCTGCGCGGCGGTGACATCATGAAATGTGTGTCATTCCAAAAAAACGATGCAGGTGAGATTGTAGAACTATGCTGTGAACTGCTCAAAGGCACGGCTGGCGCGAATGCTCCGGAAGGCGTCGAGTGCAGGGCTGCGATCCATTGGGTCGATGCCGCCACCGGCGTGGATGCTGAGGTGCGCCTCTACGACCGCTTGTTCCAGGTCGAGGATCCCGATGCCGAGGAAGACGGTTTTCTCAGCTGCCTCAATCCCGATTCCCTGCGTATCATTACGGCCAAGGTGGAATCGGCAGTGGCAGCCATGAAGCCCGGTGAAAGCTGCCAATTCGAGCGCACAGGTTACTTCGTCGCCGATGCCAAAGATCACCAATCCGGCACCAAGGCCGTCTTCAACCGCACCGTCGGCCTCAAGGATTCATGGAGCAAACAAGCGGGGAAATGAATGATGAGCCGTGACATGAGTCACGATTGACTGTAGCGCTGCAACAAGCGGAGTTTCTCTAACGCCGAGCCATCCTTGATGGTCTGTTTCGCGATCTCGATGCCGTCGCTGATGTGATCCGCCAGACCCGCGCAAGCGAGAGCGGCGGCGGCATTGAGCAAGACCATGTCGCGCTTGGGACCGGTTTCCTCACCGCTGAGAATGGATTCGAGAATGACCGCGTTTTCGCTCGCATCGCCCCCTTGCAGATCGCTCACAGCCGCGAGCCGCAAACCGAAATCCTGGGGTGTGATTTCCTCGTCCTCCAGATCTTGACAGGCCCCTGCCTTGCAAATCCAAGTCGGCCCCATGAGGCTCACCTCATCCACCGCCGCCCCCGTCTGCGTGCTGCCGTGCACGGCCCATGCGCTGTCGCGACCCAGCCGTTGCAGGATTTCCGCGAACACCGGACACAAGCCGCGTTCATACACACCCACCAACTGGCACGACGGCCGTGCGGGATTCAGCAAAGGACCGATGAGATTGAAAATCGTACGCACTTTCCGCGCGCCTAACATTTTCCGCGCCTCCACTACCGCCTTGAAGGCCGGATGATAACTGGGAGCGAAAAGAAAACCAAGGCCCGCCTTATCGAGACAATGGCGGAACTCATCGGTGCTGAGATCGAGACGAATGCCCAGAGCTTCCAATACATCAGCGCCGCCGGACTTCGAGGTAATACCGCGGTTGCCATGCTTGACCACCACCGCGCCTGCTGCTGCCGCGATGAACATGGTGGTGGTGGAGACATTGAACAAATGCAACTGATCGCCGCCCGTGCCGCAAAGATCCAGTGTGGGTCCCTCCAACTCGAGCAAATGGATGTGGGGGTTCACCGCACGCTCGAGAAATACTTCGACGAATCCGGCAATTTCCGCAGGAGTCTCGCCCTTGATCGACAGAGCCTCGAGCAAATGCGCTTTTTTTTCGGAAGAGGCCGATCCATCTAACAAAAACTCCGCAGCGCTTTCAATCTCGCGCTGCGATAGATCCTGTCGGGCTTCGAGTTGGTGAATGAGCGAGTCCATCTTGACGGCAAAAAACTACCACGGCCACCGCCGAATGAACAGCGGAAACGAGACCGCGGAGGTCACGGTGCCACGATCGCATCCAACAAGGATTCATTCACGGCCCAGTCCTTGATTTCCACGAACTTGGCTTCGATCGACGGCGGACTTTTGATTTTTGGTGCGAGGGAGGCGGCGGGAATGGTGCAAATCAGGCGCGCTTTTTCACAGCCGAATTTTTCCTTCCAACCCAAGGCCAATGCGGTCAACTGTTCCCCGAAGTGCTCTCCTTGATCGGCCACCACCATCGCGGGACCACTGAGAAAGATGATGCCCTTGAAAGCAGCGGGAGTGAAAGGCGAAACCATGGTGTTATAGGCTTGCGCGGCATCGGTATCGACGAGGGACTTGATGCCAGGGTAGCTTCCCCATGGCACTCGGTCCGGAACCGCGCGACTGCTCCTCAACTCGGGTATGTAACTTCCCCAATATTTTCTCCACTCGTTGAGATAGCGCTGGATGTTATGAGCATGCTCCTCAGTACCGGGACGCAAGCTCGCGAGTTGTCGGTAGTCGGATACCAAGGTCGGCACCTTGTTCAAAAATTCGGCTGGGATCCAATGCTTGAGCTCCAGGTCCTTTTCGCCGCTGCCGGCACTTTGCATGAAGATCACGCCGACCGGATGTTGGCGACCACCCGCAAGGCGTTGTCCCAAGGCCGCCGGCAGACCAGAAGCATCTTCCCAGAAAGAGGAAAAACGACTGTCCAGGGTGTTTGAAGTGGAAACACTGAAACGCCGCACATTTTCCGATCGATCGCCCTTGGACTTGCGCGTCATCATGCGCACATTGGCGGCGGACGATGAGTTGCCGCCCTGCCATTTACCGCCGGGAGCGGCCACATACCAGACATCGCCGATGACGATGTTTTCACAAACGCGTTCGTGGGCCAGTTCGCCATCAATGGTGAAGCGCACCGTAAGTGTCTTCGGTTCCGCACTGGCAGGCATGGCGGGCACCACCACTTGCCACTCACGCATCCCCGGTGTGACGGGAATGGTTTTTTCCATGCCCGCAAAACGGAAATGAATCTCCGCTTTGCCCTTCGCCTCATACCCCCAATCATGCAAGGCAGAACCCCAGATCGTCAGCGGCTGATCGCACTGCAATACCGCGTTGGAGCGGAACTGGTTGCTCAACAAAGGCATTTTACGATACTCGTTCTGGAGACCGATCGAGTTCGGATCCACCACCACACCATCGATTTTCAACGAATCGGCCGCCCAAGTTTTACTCGTCACCAACTTCTGATCAAATTGAAGGAAAGGCGTCAATGGCAACATCGCCTTGCTATAGAGGTTCGGTAGTCCGCCAATGCCGCCACCACCGTAGCTGACACCACGAGGAGCAGGCACCTTGGCCGAACTGACGATGAGCGTTTCACCATCGATTCTGACTTGCGCGGGATGCCAGACACGGTCTTCGCCCGCGAGATAAAACAATTTCAGTTGAGCTGCGCCATCGGGAATCACGGTGGGCTTGCCTAGACCAGTTTTGGCATTGCTGGCGGTTTCCGCCACGACCAAACCTCCCTCGGCGTGATCAAGTTCGACGATAACGTTCTTACCGTTTACGCGGTAGGAGCGGAACATCGGACCATCGGCCACCACAGCCTTACCATACTGATTCTTTAAGGCATGCAGGGCCAAGCGCTGCCCGGAAAGCGTTTTGTTGAAGTAGTGAATGGCACCGGTGATATCGATCTGACTGGCCATGCCAGTTTGCGGGATATCCCGCGCCAACCAGGTGCCCATGCGCATTTCCGCCATGCCGCCGAAACTGGGTGCCGGGTCTTCCTGCGGGCAATAGAACTGATTGAAATAGACCGGCATGTCCTGCCTGCCCCAGACCATGCGCCAACCGCGGATGAGGTTGTGCAGATTGTGATAGTATTGCAGCCCCTCGTTGATGTTGGCGTAGCCTTGGTTCCAAATGCCTCCGCGCACCGCATAGGGAATCATCGGATTCAACCGCGCATTGAACATCCACGTCGCATCGCGATTGCCATTCATATTCCCCGGTGTCTTGGTAGCGATCTCCTTACCGGCTTTCATGTCGCTTTCGACCTGCGCGTAGTATGTTTCCCATGCTTCCTTGTGCTCGGGCGTGGAGGGATCGGTCTCTCGCAGTTTTTGCGCCATGGCCTTACTCGCCTCATCCGTCGCATCACGGAAGCCCTCGCGCGGCGTCCACGCCTGAATCGAAGTTTCACTGAACGAACCGTTGAGAATACCGATAGGCACGTTAACCTCGCGAAAAACATGATACGCGAAGGAGTAGGCGATCGCGCTCATGTCCTTCCCTACGTCATGCCACGGCGCGTTCGCGTGCTCGATCGGATACAGCGTGGCAAAATAATCCGCCACCTTCGCCTCGCGGATGACAGGCGCTTTCTCTTGCCCAGCAGCGACGCGATCAGCGATCTGCTTTTGCAATTGCCCCACATCACACTTCGATGCCAACCACTGCATGTTTGATTGCCCCGAGGCGAACCACACCTCGCCGACCAACAAATTTTTCAGCGTGTGCGACTTTCCACCGCTTTCGCTGATCTTCATGTCCGCTGGCTCAAAACTCGCCTGCAATGGATCCAACTCCACCATCCACTTACCGTCTTTTCCCGCCACGGCGGATTTTTTTTGCGAGGCGAATTCCACCGTGACCTGCGAACCCGCAGCGGACCATCCCCACACCGGCACTTTCATCTCACGCTGCAACACCGCCCCATCCCGAAAAGGCGCCCCCATCTCGATCGCTGGGACTGAGGTCGTCGCTGCAGATGTTTCCGGAGCAGCATACAGATGCGGCATCGATAACCCGAACATGGCAACCATGACCGTCATCAGACAAGATTTGTTACTTTGATAGAATTTCATAGAGTTGTTAGAAAATGACGAATTGGGCCGGGCTCATGACAAGAGTGAAAAGACAAAACCGAAGGCGCCTCATCAACACGAGCTCCGCGCATCGTTTCTATCACATCGACCCCATACACTCTGCCAATTCTGCCCACGGAAATGTCCTCAGCTCATCGATTTGTCACTTTTTTGTTCAATCGAACATCTTTTTTGTTGACATCGTGCCTTTTTTGTGAAAAAACAGTCGCGTCAACCACATTGATCCTATGGCAGCGAAAACTACCTCGAACGACACCGGGGCCGAGAAATTGGCCGAAGCCCGCAAGCGCAACCTCGACGCGGCGATCTCCCACATCCATAAAGAATTCGGCGAAGCCGCGATCATGCGTATGGGTGATGACAGCCGCATGGACGTGGAAGTGATCCCCACCGGCAACCTGCTCATCGACCGCGCCCTCGGCGTGGGCGGTTTTCCTCGCGGCCGTATCGTGGAAATTTTCGGCCCAGAATCTTCTGGTAAAACGACACTCACCCTCACGCTCATCGCCCAAGCGCAAAAACGCGGCGGCCTGGCGGCGTTCATCGACGTCGAACACGCGCTCGATCCTCAATACGCTCGCCGCCTCGGTGTAAATCTCGATGACCTGCTGGTGTCTCAGCCCTCCTCGGGCGAGGAAGCACTGCAAATTTGCGAAGCGCTCGTCCGCTCGAATGCCATCGACGTGGTGGTGCTCGATTCCGTTGCCGCGCTGGTGACGAAACAGGAGCTCGATGGCGAGATTGGCGATTCCACCGTCGGCGCCCAGGCCCGACTGATGAGTGCCGCCATGCGCAAACTCACCGGTTTTATTTCCAAGGCCCGCACCGTCTGCGTTTTCACCAACCAGATTCGCGAAAAAATCGGCGTGATGTTCGGCAATCCGGAAACCACTCCCGGCGGACGTGCGCTGAAGTTCTTCTCCTCCGTGCGCGTGGATATCCGCCGCATCAGCCAGATTAAGGGCTCAGATGGTACTGTCATGGGCAACCGCACCAAGATCAAATGCGTGAAAAACAAGGTCGCACCACCATTCGCCGAGGCCGAGTTCGATATCATGTTCAACGAGGGCATTTCCTCCACCGGTTCCTTGCTCGATCTCGCGCTGGAAATGGAAATCGTGCAGAAACGCGGCAGCTGGTTCAGCTACAACGGCACTCAACTCGCCCAAGGCCGCGATGCCGCCAAGGACATGCTCAAAAACGACCCCGCGCTCTACGCTGAGCTGGAAGCTGCTGTGCTCGCGAAGCTCAACGAGCCGAAGAAGTAAGTTCCATGCCACACACCCGCGAGGAGAAACATCACGGCTTCTTTGCGGATCGCCGACGTCCCCGTCGGCTTGGCTACGACATTCCTTCCTCAATGCCAGCATGATCGCCGACCGAAACGTCGGCGATCCATTACAAAAAATCCGCAGGCGTATTCCTGCGGATTTTTTTGATGAGATGAGAACAGGCCCGTGCGGCCAGCACCGTAATTACTTGAGATCGAAGCGATCAAGGTTCATCACCTTGGTCCAGGCGGCGACGAAGTCTTTGAGGAACTTTTGCTGAGAATCGCTGCACGCATAGACTTCTGCCAGAGCGCGGAGTTCGGAATTCGAGCCAAAGATCAGGTCCACGCGCGAGGCCGTCCATTTCAGCTCGCCAGTCACGCGATCTCGTCCTTCAAAACGGTCGTCATGCGGCGAAACGGATTTCCACGTAGTGCCCATGTCGAGCAAATTGACGAAGAAGTCATTTGTAAGTGTCTCGGGGCGATGAGTGAAGACGCCTGTGCTGGAACGATCGAAGTTCGTATGCAACACACGCAGACCACCGACCAACACGGTCATTTCAGGAGGGGTGAGTGTCAGCAGTTGTGCTTTGTCCACCAGCATTTCCTCAGCGGTGGTGGTGTAGAGCGTTTTCATGTAGTTGCGAAAGCCATCGGCCTGGGGCTCCATGACGGAGAAGGAGGCGATGTCCGTTTGCTCTTGGGACGCATCGGTGCGTCCGGGAGTGAAAGGCACCGTGATGCTGTGACCGGCGAGTTTCGCGGCGTGTTCGATGGCGGCACTTCCGCCTAACACAATCAGGTCGGCAAGTGATACTTGTTTGCCACCTGTGGCGCTGCTGTTGAAGTCAGCCTGAACTTTTTCGAGGGCATCGAGCGTCTTCGCGAGCACAGCGGGATTGTTCACCTGCCAGAATTTTTGCGGAGCCAGGCGGACGCGAGCACCATTGGCGCCACCGCGTTTGTCCGAACCACGGAACGATGAAGCCGAGGCCCAAGCACAGGAAACGAGCTCGGCCACGGAGACTCCGGAGGCGAGGATTTTTCCTTTGAGCACGACGATGTCGGCATCGTCAATAAGGGCGTGCGTGACGGGAGGGATGATGTCCTGCCAGATCAGGTCTTCTTGGGGAACTTCGCTACCGAGATAGAGGCACTTCGGTCCCATGTCACGGTGGGTCAACTTGAACCATGCACGCGCAAAAGCATCAGCAAACTGATCGGGATTCTCGTAGAAACGTCGTGATATCGCTTCGTAAACTGGGTCCATGCGCAGAGCGATGTCACTGGTAAACATCATGGGAGCGTGGCGTTTGTTCGGATCGTGGGCATCGGGCACGGTGCCCGCCCCCGCGCCGCCTTTGGGACGCCATTGTTTCGCGCCTGCGGGGCTGGTGGTGAGTTCCCATTCGTAACCGAAGAGGTTTTCGAAATAGTTGTTGCTCCATTTCGTAGGTGAAGTGGTCCAGGCACCTTCGAGGCCGCTGGTGATGGTGTCACCTGCATTGCCGGTGCCGAAGCTGTTTTTCCAGCCGAGGCTCTGCTCTTCGATGGGAGCAGCGGCCGGCTCGGGGCCGACGTATTTGCTCGGATCGGCGGCGCCGTGTGCTTTGCCGAAGGTGTGACCACCGGCGATGAGCGCGACGGTTTCCTCATCGTTCATCGCCATGCGTCCGAAGGTCTCGCGAATGTCGCGCGCGGAGGCAATGGGGTCGGGATTTCCGTTAGGTCCTTCCGGATTCACGTAAATAAGACCCATCTGCACCGCCGCGAGAGGATTTTCCAATTGTCGATCGCCAGAGTAGCGTTTGTCGGCCAGCCACTCGCCTTCGGAGCCCCAGTAAATGTCCTCCTCGGGTTCCCAGATGTCCTTGCGTCCTCCACCGAAGCCGAAGGTTCTGAAGCCCATCGACTCCAGGGCACAGTTGCCGGTGAGAATCATCAGATCAGCCCAGGAAAGTTTGCGACCGTATTTTTGTTTGATCGGCCAGAGCAGCAGACGGGCTTTGTCGAGATTGGCATTGTCCGGCCAGCTATTGAGGGGAGCAAAACGCAAGGTTCCGGTGCCGGCTCCACCACGTCCGTCTGCGGTGCGATAAGTGCCCGCACTGTGCCAGGCCATGCGGATGAAAAACGGACCGTAGTGTCCGTAGTCGGCAGGCCACCAAGCCTGCGAGGTGGTCATCAGGTCACAGATGTCCTTTTTCACTGCCGCAAGATCGAGCGAGAGGAACTCGCTGGCGTAGTCGAAATCATCGTCCATCGGATCGGACAAATCCGAATGCTGGCGCAGAATATTGAGACGGAGGGCATTGGGCCACCAATCTTGATTGCGTGTGCCGCGGCCGGCGACGGCGCGATTGCTCGAACCCGTGAACGGGCACTGACCGGAAGTAGGAGTGGATGAGGATTCCATGGGTGTGAAAACAGATTGAATCGTTGAAGCTGCGTGAGCCGAGCGAAGCTAGCACCAATTGCGCATCATGCAAAAAAAATGAACCTCGCATCCGCGGTAATTTTCATCGAGCGGCGGACTCACCGTTGGCCGATCGACATCGTGATCTTCCAACCCCCTGCGTCAGAGGAAATCGTAGCGCAAATCCTTATGCGAGAATTTTTTCCACGACGCGCCCATGAACATCCGTGAGGCGAAAATCTCTCCCCTGCGCACGGTAGGTCAATTGGGTATGATCGAAGCCAAGCAAATGGAGAATGGTTGCATTCAAATCATGCACGTGCACGCGGTCTTCCACAGCGTTGAAGCCGAGCTCATCGGACTTGCCCAACTCGAAGCCACCTTTCACACCACCACCAGCAAGCCACATGGTGAAGGCGTTTGGGTGATGATCACGACCATCGGCACCGCCCTGCACCATGGGTGTTCGACCGAACTCCCCGCCCCAGATGATGAGCGTTTCCTCCAGTAAGCCACGCTGTTTCAGGTCAGTAATCAGTGCGGCGCAAGCCTGATCGACGTCGCGACAGTTTTTCTTGAGATCTCCGACGAGGTTGCCGTGCTGATCCCAGGACTCGTGGAACAGCTCAACGAAGCGCACACCGCGTTCGACCAAGCGGCGGGCGAGCAGGCAGTTGTTTGCAAAGGACCGTTTGCCGGGCTGCGCCCCATACATGTTTCGTACGTGTTCCGGCTCTAACGAAATATCCGTCACCTCGGGAGCGACATCCTGCATGCGGAATGCCATTTCAAACGCGGCAATGCGGGTGTTGATTTCCGGATCACCGATGGATTCGAAGCGCTGGTGATTGAGGAAATTCACGGCATCGATGGTCTGTCTCTGTTGCTGGCGGGTGATGCCTTTCGGATTCGAGAGATACAAGACCGGTTCACCGATCGAATTGAAGGTCACGCCATCGTGCACGCTGGGCAGGAACCCGGAAGCCCAATTGTTGTTGCCGCCGGAGGGGCCCTTGAGTCCTGATGACATCACCACGAAGGCAGGCAAGTTCTGGTTTTCCGAACCGAGCCCATACGAGACCCAGGATCCGAGCGAGGGGCGTCCGAATTGCTGCGAACCGGTGGACATCAGAATCTGCGCGGGCGCGTGATTGAAAGCATCCGTATGCATCGAGCGGATCAGTGAAATATCGTCCGCGCAAGAGCCGATATACGGCAGCAATTCCGCCATTTCCATGCCGCATTTGCCGTAGTTTTTGAATGGGAACTTCCCACCTAACAATTGATTCTCCGGGCGAATGAAGGCGGAGCGATAGCCCTTGAGCAGCTCGGCCGGAGGATTTTTCCCATCCATTTTGATCAGCTCCGGTTTGTTATCGAAGAGATCAATGTGACTGGGTGCGCCACCCATGAAGAGAAAGATCACATTTTTCGCCTTAGCGGGAAAATGCGGGGCCTTGGGGATTTGCGGGCTTTCGTTCAGGGAAGCACCGGCGCTTTTGCCGGCGAGCAAGGAAGTGAGAGCGACCGAACCGAGACTCAGCCCGCAGTCTTTCATGAACCAACGGCGAGAGAATGAACGCTGGGTATCGTGAAGAATGGATGGAGGAATCATGGATCAGTTTTTGGTGATGGTTTCATCGAGATTCAATAACACCCGGGCCACGGTGGTAGCGGCGGAAAGCTCCGGCAGCGGGTGCTTACCGAGATCCAGGGTAACGGGTTGATACGTTTGCAAAAGAATCTGGACATGAGCCACGTCGGCTTCGGCAAGGGCAGAGCCATAGAGTTTTTCCAGTGCTTCGATTTCTTTTTCGTTGGGAATTCGGGCGGTGCACCGTTGAAAGGCGCGGCTGATGGCTTCACGCGGCGTGCCGGAGTCACTGAGGATTTGATGAGCAAGCGCCAGCGCGGATTCGAGTGATACTTGCTCATTGAGCGTGACGAGAGCTTGCAAGGGAGTGGTGGAAAGCGTGCGGCGTACACAGGAAACAGAGCCGTTCGGAGCATCGAAGGTCGCGAGCATGGGATACGGGACTGAGCGGAAACGGAAGGTGTATAGCGCGCGGCGGTAGCGCTGGACGTCGGTTTCCACATCCCAGGTTTTCGGTCCGTAAGAGACGGGTCGCTGGAACAGATAGGCGGGGGCGGGCGGAAACACACTGCGGCCGCCCACTGCGGGATAAAGCAATCCCGATGCCGCAAGCTGGATATCGCGCACGGTTTCAGCAGGAACACGGAAGCGAGGACCATGAGCCAGCAGTCGGTTCTGTGGATCCATCTCGCGTGTGACAGGGTTCATGCGCGAAGATTGCCGGTAGGTGGCGCTGCCGACGATGAGACGGTGGATGTGCTTGATATTCCAGCCACTGCTCATGAACTCGCAAGCGAGCCAATCCAGCAACTCGGGATGGGAAGGTCGGGCCGCCTGATGGCCGAAGTCTTCCGCTGTTTCTAACAAACCGATACCGAAATACGCCTGCCAGATACGATTCACCATCACGCGGGCGGCGACGGGAGATTTCGGATCAACCAGCCATTTTGCAAATGTCAGACGCGACCCAGGATTTTCACCGGCGGGAAGCGGATGCAGAAAGGCGGGCACGCGGGGCTTCACGACTTGCTTAGGCTGAGTCTGGTCGCCGCGTTCGAACAATCGCGTTTCCCGGACCTGCTTGGTTTCGGCAGCGACGAGGGTCCAGGTAGGCTGGGGAATCCGGGCGTAGAGCGCTTCGACCTGCTGTGTTGTAGTCGCAAACCGCGGTTGGGTTTCGCGCCAATGGGCGAAGAGCCGCTGCTCTTGTAGTGGAGTGCGTTTGGCGGGCTCTAGCAACAGCGCTTCCAGAACCACAGGCGGCAACTGATCGAGGGCGTTTGGCAAGCTGGCGGATACGGACAGGCGCAGACGTCCGAGATTGAAGGTCTGATTTTCATCCGAATTGTAACCGCCATGGCGCTGCACCAAGTTGTATTTGAAATGCACCTTGCCGCCCGTGGAGAAAGGCTCAGCGAGTTCAAAGGTCAGCACCGCGGGGTCGTTGTTGCGCGCGGCATCGCGTTCGTTCGACCAAGCAGTTTTTTCATTGCCGTCCACAGCGAAGGCCGCAGGACCAATCTTGCGGTCATCGGGCTTGCGGTTGCCATCATTGGGAAAACGCATGGGGTCCAGCGGCGTATCAGTGGCATTGACGCTGGCCACTGGGTTGATCCACTTGAGCGGCTCGACTTTTTGAGGATCAGCGCCGGCGCGCAGCACAAATTCCGATAGAGCCGCCGTGCCGCGCGTCGAGCGGCCTGGACCATTCATAGGCAGATACGGGTCATTCATAACCTCCAGTCGCGCCGCACGGATTTGACCAATCTCCAACGAGGAGGTGAACACCTCCGTGCCCCGCGTGTTCGCGTAGCCCATGTTGATGATCGAGTGATCGGGTTGGGGCCAGTATTTTTGCCCAGAGTCGCCGAGTTGATAGAGCTCCAAGGAATGCCATTCGGTGCGCGGCAGAGCGAGCAAGTCACGCTGCCAAGCCAGGTAGTCTTTTTCCATTTCGGGCGAAGACTGGCGCAGCATGGTATCGATTGCGGAAATTTCCGCGAGCAACTGATCCCTCGTTTTTCTTTCCTCATCGGTATAAGCGGCGATGGAAGTTTCCTCAATGCCATTCAAAAACGCAAACATACCGTAGTATTCCTCGTGGGTGAGCGGATCGTATTTGTGGGTGTGGCATTGAGCGCACTGCGCGGTGAGGCCTAACATGGACTTACCAATGGCATCGATGCGATCAAAAACTCCCTCGATGCGGAACTGCTCAGGCTTGGCACCGCCCTCCTCGTTGGTCATCGAATTGCGCAGAAAACCTGTCGCGATGCGATCGTCCTGGGTGGCATTCGGCAGCAGGTCACCGGCGATTTGCTTGATGACAAATTGATCGTAAGGCATGTTCGCATTCATAGCATTCACGACCCAATCGCGGTAGAAGTGGTTCATGCGTGCCAAGTCTTTTTCATAGCCAGCAGAGTCCGAATAACGCGCGGCATCGAGCCACTCGCGGCCCCAGCGCTCGCCGAAATGCGGACTGGCAATGAGCCGCTCGATTTCTGCATCGAGGGATTTCATCGCGGAAATTTCCTCCAGCGTAGGCGGTAGACCGATGAGATCGAGCGAGAGACGGCGCAACAGCGTGGTGGCATCCGCCGACTCGGCAGGCTTGAGACCCTGCGCCTCGAGACGGGCGATCACAAAGGCATCGATGGGGGTTTTCACCCATTCGCGTTGCTTCACCTGCGGCACAGCCGGGCGCTGGGGAGTTTGGAAAGCCCAGTGTGTCCCCCACTTCGCACCCTCGGCGATCCACTGGCGCAACAAAGCCACTTGCTCCGGCGACAAAGGTTTCTTTTTCTCCGGTGGCGGCATGATTTCATCCGGATCACGATGAGTGACGCGCTTGATCAGTTCCGAGGCATCCGGATCACCGGGCACGATCACTTTTCCGCCATCGCCGCCCTTGAGCGCCTTTTCCTGCACATCCAGGCGCAATCCTCCCTCGATCGAAGAGTCATCAGGACCATGACAGGCATAGCAATGTTGCGACAAGATCGGCTGGATCTGGGTGGCAAAATCCACTTCCGCCCGCAAAATCCCGGGCATTACCAACAAAATCGAGAGCAAGAATTTGATTCGCACGACCCGATTGATACGGTCGAAGACGCCCCAAACTAGCAAAAAAAATCGAAGGCCTGCGCCTCCTATCTCACCGGCCAATGAGGTGGTCTTGGATTGGCTGGAACCCGACCACAACACAGATTGATCCCTCCATTCTCAAAGAAAAACCCATTTGTGAGTTGCCAGTTCCTTCCGGCAGTCGTAGAGTTCCATTGCATCTCCCGCTTAACAGTCATGGCACCTAACAGCAAGTTAACCAATCAGCGCCTCGAGCAGATGCTTGGCATGGCAGCGTTGTTGCTGTTGCTGATCGGAGGGTTTTACATCCTGCAACCTTTCATGACGGCTATCATGTGGTCGGTGATTCTGGGCTTTTCCCTCTGGCCGACGCAACGACTGTTGTCGCGATGGTTCGGCGGGCGCAGAACACTGGCCGCGATTGTTGTCGCCATCACCGTGTCGCTGCTCTTGGTGGGGCCCATCGTGCTCTTGGGCGTGGGACTGGCTGAGGATGCCTCATCGCTGGGAAAAGCGACCAAAAAATGGGTGGAATCGGCATCGGAAAAACCGCCGGAATGGACCACCAAATTGCCCCTCGTCGGCGATGAAGTGGAAGGCTACTGGACCGAATTCAGCCTGGCTCGAAAAGGCTGGCTGGAGCGCATCGACAAGGGGATGAAGGAAATGCCACCCAAGGCGAAAATCGTAGGCCCCGATGGTGAAATCATCGAAGATGCCAGCACTCCGCCGCATCCGCTGAGCAATTTATCGGACACCCAGACGTTGCCCTCGGACAATTTGATCGATGATGGGAAAATCTTCGAATTGTTAGGGCGTTTTTTTGCTTGGGCGCGCAGCTGGCTTGTGGGCGCAACCGTAGCGGTCGGCATGGGGGTCTTCCAAATCGCCTTGAGCATCATCCTGACCTTTTTCATTTTGCGCGATGGTCAGGAACTTGGGGCCCGACTGGCAGTGGCGGCATCACGCATTGCCGGCGCGAGGGGTCAACGCCTCATCACTGTGGCGGGTAACACCGTTCGCGGCGTGGTCTATGGCATCATCGGCACTGCCGTAGCTCAGGGCATTCTTGCTGGACTGGGCTTCGGACTTTCCGGGGTGCCTGCGGCGGCACTTCTGGGAGTGTTGACTTTTTTCCTCTCGGCCGTTCCCGTCGGTCCACCGATGGTATGGATTCCTGCCACCATCTGGCTATTCTCCGAAGGGAAAAGCGGCTGGGCGGTATTTCTTCTGATCTGGGGAATTTTTGTGGTGAGCGGCATCGATAACATCATCAAACCCTATTTGATCAGCCACGGTTCCAAAATTCCCTTTATCATTGTTTTCATGGGAGTGATTGGCGGTGCCTTGGCCTTCGGTCTGGTGGGCGTTTTCCTCGGCCCCACATTGCTCGCCGTAACCTACCGGGTGATCGAAGAGTGGTCGTCCGTCAACGCGTTGCTCCAAGCGACTCACTCGGAATCCCCCGAGCCGCACGCAAGCCCAGAAGTAGTTCCAGGAGAAGCGAAAACCAGCGATGCTTGACCATACCGCAAGGATCCGCCCTCGCTTTCTCAGGAAAAACTCCGTATCGACTGGTTCAAACGCAAGTCATCCCTTGCGTTGCCTGCTTGCGTCCGACGTTCAACCCCGCTGCCAGGCGAAGCCTCCGTTGACGAAATTTCGATCTGTAGGCATCCATTCCACGCCATTCAGGATGGGGCATGACAAGGTGTCATCTGCGTATCCCGATCCGGTAAAAACGACTTGTGGCACAATTCCGCATACTTTCCATCGCGAGCCAGAAGATCGGCGTGCGTCCCCTGCTCCACCACCCGGCCCCCGTCCAGGACGTAAATGCGATCGGCATTCTGGATCGTCGACAGACGGTGCGCGATGACAAAAGACGTGCGGTTCATCATCAAATGATCCAGTGCCTCTTGGATCAAGCGCTCGGTCTCGGAGTCAACGGATGCCGTCGCTTCATCCAGGAGCAAGATCGGTGCGTTTTTCAACAGCGCTCTGGCAATCGAAAGGCGCTGTTTTTCGCCGCCGGAAAGCTTTACCCCGCGCTCCCCCACATTGGTATCCAAGCCTTTGGGCAATTCACGCACAAACGGAGCCGCATGCGCCGCCTCCAGCGCGGACCACATCGTTTCGTCAGAGGCATGTCGGTGCGCCAGTTGCAAATTTTCACGCACCGTGCCATTGAACAAAAACGCCTCCTGCGTGACGTAGGCCATGCGGTCGCGCAAGGAGGCTTTCGACAACGTGGAAAGATCGCATTCGTCCAGTAGGATCTGGCCGGATGATATCTCGTAAAAACGGGCCAACAAGGAGAGAATCGTCGTCTTGCCCGCACCCGTGGGTCCCACCAATGCCACAGTCTGGCCTGGCAGCGCCTCGATCGTCACTTCCTCCAAGGTAGATTGATCCTGGTAGGCAAAGCCCACGTTTTCGAAACGCACGTGCCCCTTGACTTCCGCAGGCAACTCCACACCCGACTTGGCGTGGATTTCGTCATCCGTATCCATGATTTCAAACACGCGATCCGCCGCGGCACGACCGGAGAGAATCATCTGATTGAGAGAATTGAGGCGGTCGATGGGCTCGTAAAAAAGCGACAAAAACAAAAGAAAACTGATAAATTCGCCATGACTCAGCTCGCCGCGCATGACCGCCATCCCACCAAAGGCGAGCACCAGCACGGAACCGCACATGCGCAACAATGACATGCTGGGAGAATAGATGGCCCACCACTTCATCATGCGCAGGTTCGCGCGCCGCAGCAAATCGGAGAATTGATTGAAACGATCCAGCTCCTCTTTCTCCGCCGCGTAGGCTTTGATCTGACGAATTCCGGAAATGTTATCGTGCAACAGCGCGTTCAGATCCGACGATGCCTCGCGCTGGTTGCGGTAGCGATCTCGACCCTTGCTCGAATAGATCCACGCACCCAAAGCCAACAACGGCACCGGTAAGGTCGCCCACAGCGCCACCGTGGGATTCAGCCAAAACAAAAACACTCCCACTCCCGCTACCTGCAACAAGGAAACCAGACCCTGTTCGATGCCGTCGATCAACACGCGCTCCATGTTCGTGACGTCTTCCACGACACGGGTCATAACATCGCCCGTGCGACGTGTATCGAACCACCGCAGCGGAAGGCGCTGGATTTTTTCGTATAAATCCGAGCGGATGTCGTAGATCACTTTCTGCTCAAACGTGTTGTTCACCATGATGCGCAAGCTGTTGAGACCGGTGTTGAGCAGATAACCCAGCAACGACACCCCCACCCAGAAGCCGAATTCGCCGTGGCGCTCGGGATGAGGAATGATGTGATCGATCACATGACGCGTGGCGTTCGGGAAGACAAAGACTGCGAGTGTCATGCCCACCGCGCAGAACAACTGTCCGGCCGCATGCAAAGGATAATGTTTGAGATAGGAAAATACGCGCAGAATGGACTTCATCGGCGGAATACATCGCCTCTTGACACCCATTTGTAAAGACACGGCAGAAATTTCTGATTTTCCAGTTGCACACTACCGGATTTTTCCCTTACAGTTCGCTCCAGACCAGTTCACTGATTTCGAAAAAAAGCTACCCACGCAAAACACCCTATGCAGACGACTCTCGGAATTTTAACAGCTCTCGCGCTTACCGTGTCCGCTTTCCTCGGATACAAGAACATGGAGCAATACAAGGAGCAGATCCAAGTCCGCCAAGCGGAAGAATCAAAGCGGGACGATGATCTGCGTCCCAAGCTGAAAAAAACTCTCGACGAACGCGACCAGACGAAGACGGCCAAAGAAGACCAGCAAAAAGCTGCCGCCTCCAAAGCAGAAGAAGTCGTGGCGCAACAGAAAAAGTTGGATGATTTGAAAAAAGAGATCGCCACCAAGGAGGATCAAGTGCGCGAGCAAAAAGCCAGCATTGACGCCCTTGCCGATCAACTCAAGGAGTTGGGTGATGTCACCGAACTTGCCACCAAAATGCGCCGCATGAATGACGAGCTGGTGCAACTGCAATCGGACATTGATCAGACCACGACCAAGCTGAACAACTTGATCGCGGAAAAGAATCGCACTGCCTCCATCATCGCCTCGTTTGAGGAGGAGAATGCCTGGCGCAACGCGAACCTTTCCAATCCTAAGCTCGAAACTCGGATTTCCTCGATCTATGAAACCTATGGCTTCGTGACCCTTCCCGTGGGTAACTCGGCAGGCGTTGTCGGAGGTTCCTCTCTCGATGTCGTCCGCGATGGCGAAGTCATCGCCAAACTGCTGGTCAAAACCGTGGAAGCGAGCACCGCTGCCGCTGAAATCATTCCCGGATCCCTACGTGCCGATACGGTATTGATGGTAGGTGACAAAATTCGCGCATCCGCCGCCAGCAAGCCCGTAACGATGCCCTCGGCTCCCACACCGGTTGCTCCGCTGGAACCAGCGGCTCCTGCCGAAGCTCCCGCTCCTGCAGAACCAGCTGAGAAGCCCGCCGCGGAACCAGCCGAGGCAGATCCTTTCCAATAATATTTTTCGCCCCACAAAAACCACCTGAATTCACCTTCATGAAAGCTCTTCTCCACGTCCTCGTCATTGCCATCGGCGGTGCTGGCATTTTCTTCTCCTGGCAGAGTAACGTTAAACACCAGGAACAAAAATCCATTTATCTGGCCGCTGTGCAGGATAACAAAAAACTGGATATCGATATCCGCAAAGCGGAAAAAGAACTGTCGGATGAACAAGCCGGCCTTGCCACCGCCAAATCGGATTTCGATGAGCAAGTAGCCAAACTGGAAGCCGCTGTCTCTACGGAAAAGACCATGCAGCGTCAGTTGGCGGAAACCGAGGCTACTCTGGAAGAGCAGTCCGCCCAAATCGCCGCTCAGAAGAAATTGGTGGATGAGACGGCCAAAATTCTCGGCCCGGGCGTAACCTTGGACAACATCGCTTCCAAGATCACCGAGATCGAAAATAACAAAAAGGATCAAACCAAAAAACTGGAAGAGTTGACCACTCTTGCTGATGGTGCCACCAGCGATGTTGCGAAAAACAAAGCAGCGATCGAGGACCTTTCCTCCCGCAAGGCCAAGCGTGATGAGAAGATCGCGCGCAATGCCAAAGAAGCGGTGATTACCGCCGTGGAATCGGACTGGGGCTTCGTTGTCATCGGTGCCGGATCGAACACAGGATTCACGCCACAAACCAAACTGCTGGTAAAGCGTGATGGCGTTCTCATTGGCCGCTTGAATCCCACTTCGATCGAGCCTTCGCAAACCATCGCTGAAATCGATCGAGCCAGCATGGCGCTCGGTGCCGGCCTGCAAGTTGGCGACCGCGTCATCCTTGCGGTTCCTGCTACGCAATGATTCGAAAAAATGATCGAATTTCCCTACCCCGCACGCTTGCAAGCTGCGGGGTTTTTTGTATACTAGGGCATCATGAAACCATTGCTTGTATTTGCCATCATCTGCGTTGCGCCATTTTTCGCATCCTGCGTGGATCAAGAAACGGAACGCAAACCAGTTCCGCCAACGTCAGCGGCAGGTAGCATGCCATGGAACCGGCCTATGCCTGGGGAAGGCACGGCACAGTTTGGTGGCATGTTGCAACGCCGATAAACAACATCACTCGATGTTCTGCACCTGCTCCCTGATTTTTTCCAACTCCGTTTTGGCTTCAACAACGACTTGGCCTATGCCTGCGTCGAGAGCCTTGGATCCCACGGTGTTCCACTCACGGTGAATCTCCTGACATAGAAAATCCAATGCCCGTCCCGGTGCCGGATTGTCGCTCAAATATTGATGAAATTGTGCAATATGGCTGCGCAGCCGCGTGATTTCCTCACTGATGTCGCACCGATCAGCAAATAAGGCAATTTCCTTGCAGAGCCGCTCGTCATCGATGGGAACCGGACAGTCGAGTTCAGCAAGCCGACGTCGCAGAATCTCACCCTGACGGGCGCTGCGACCCTGCGCCGCCTCCTCCACGCGTTGCAGCAAGCCCTGCAGGGTGTCCAAGCGCTGCAAAAAATCTCGCAACAATGCTGCGCCTTCGTGACGGCGTGATTCTTGGAATGAATCCAGCGCTTTGCACAAAGCAGGCTCCAGAACCGCCCATGCTTGCTCCACATCCACGACCGTTTCTTTCATGCGGATGATTCCGGGAATCTGCAAAAAATCCGAAGATTGGGGAACGATCGTTCGCCCCAACTCCGACGAGAGTTGTTGATATGCGCGTTCCAACCCACGAGCCAAACCCGCATCCAGTTCTATCGGCCGGTCGGCATGATCCACAAAGCCCACGTGCAAAGAGACCTGCACCCTGCCGCGACTGATATGCGGTAACATCATCGCGCGGATCCGAGGCTCCAGTGCGCTCAACTCCCGCGCCGCCGAGAAGGCCAGTTCCACTTGCTTGCGATTCACCGAGGAAATCTCCACGACGGACAGCAAATTCTCCGAACTATGCGAACTGCGACCGAAACCGGTCATGGAATGAATGGGCATGGGCCAGCATCATAGCGAGTGCCACCTCATTACTCCACCTCTTTTTTCGAAGCAGTGGGAGCAGCGTTTTCCTCAGCGGTAGGTGGCAGAATCTCGATCTGCTCGGCTTTGCGAATCACGATTTGCGGCTTGCCTTTGTATAGGGTCAGTTTGCCTTGGACGCGGATGCCTTTCCCGATCAGGGCCGCAGGCTTTTTCTCAGCTGGCAGAGTCTCCGCGGCCGCCTTGTAGCAGAACAAGGTCATTTCACTGCGATCGAAATTGTAAAAGAAGTGTCCCGCCGCGGAGGCAGCAGATTTGGCGTTGGGCACGCCGGTAATAGTCACCTCCTGATCCATGTGCGCCTTGATCCAATCAGCGTTTTCCACAGAACCTACATCGGGATTCGCTGGAGCATCCACTTTGGGCTCGGCAAGGAGCACACCGATCATGAACCAGCAACTGAATAGACGACAGATCAAATGCTTCATAATCATTCACTGACATACATCGTTAGCTTTGTCGAGCCGAATTCGCTCACGCGGACGGTTTGCGTGATGAGAGAAATACTGCTCGGTAAAATCGGACGCAGGAGATGTTTCACCAGTATTTCAACGAGATCTCGCGCTTTTCATCGCCTTGGATTTCGACGATAGCTTCGTCGAATCGAGGTGCCCGGTTGCCCAGAGGCTTGCCTGTCATGCCAACGCCCTCCGAGGGAATGCCGAACATGTTGCGCTTCAATTTGCCATCGCCGTCCTCATCATGAAGAACGGTCAGTGCCACTTGCCCGGCGGGCACGTTTTTTAGCACGATAGTGACGACGCCCTGACGCGCGGACACCACGGCTTGGGTTTTAGCAAGATCGACCCGATCGGGAAACCCCCTCCCATTGACAAAGGCCAGCGCCGCGATGTTGCCTTTGTCATTGCGCACGCCTTTGACGGTGATGGCAATTTCCGCCGCTCTGGCAGGAAAAGCATGGAAAAGAAAAAGTAGGGCGAGGGGAAAAAATTTCATGATGCGTCGTCCGTATCAAAGCGATACTCGCGGCGTGGAATTTCTTTCTTTTTGGCACGGGCCTCGCGAAAAAACGACTGGATCAGAAAAAGGCATTCTTCGCCGAGCACGCCAGAGCTCACCTCACAAGCGTGATTCAGCGGCGGATTCGATTGCAATACATTGATCCACCCACCCGCTGCTCCCGCTTTGGGATCTGGGCAACCGAAGACGACACGGGAAGGACGGCAATGAACAATGGCTCCGGCACACATTGGACAAGGTTCCTTAGTGACGTAGAGGGTGCAACCATCCAGTCGCCAGTCACCCATCGCACTCTGCGCCGCGGTAAGGCAGAGCATTTCCGCATGGGCAGTGGCATCCTTGAGAGTCTCCACCTGGTTCCACGCACGGGCAATCACCTTGCCTTCGTGCACGATCACCGCACCGATCGGCACCTCGGCAGCGGCAAGCGCCTTGCGCGCCTCACGCAGGGCGAGACGCATAAAGTGCTCGTCACTGTGCGTGTCGATGATGGGAGATTCTTCCATAAGAGTGAGACGCCAGACTTTCAGGCACAAGACATTGGACTGGAACGAAAAGCGTCTCTCTCACCATGAATCACGGATCACTTCACACTTCGATCACATGTGAGCGATGATGTTATCGCCGAATTCTGAGCACTTGACCTGGGTGGCGCCTTCCATGAGACGGGCGAAGTCGTAGGTAACTTTCTTCGAACCAATGGCGCCGTTGAGGCCTTTGACGATGAGATCAGCGGCTTCATTCCAACCCATGTAGCGGAACATCATTTCACCCGAAAGCACGACAGAACCAGGATTGACCTGGTCTTTGTCCGCGTATTTCGGAGCAGTGCCGTGAGTGGCTTCAAAAATCGCGTGGCCGGTGATGTAGTTCGCATTGCCACCAGGGGCGATGCCGATACCGCCGACCTGTGCGGCCAAGGCGTCGGACAAGTAATCGCCATTGAGATTGAGGGTGGCGATCACATCGAAGTCCGTGGGGCGAGTGAGCACTTGCTGCAGGGTGATGTCAGCGATCGCGTCTTTGATGACGATGCCAGCCCCCGGCTTACCCTCAGGGATCACACACCAGGGTCCGCCATCGAGCTCGACGGCGCCGAATTCGTTTTTCGCACACTCATAGCCCCAGTCGCGGAAAGCGCCCTCGGTGTATTTCATGATGTTGCCCTTGTGAACGATGGTGACCGACTTGCGGTTTTGATCGATGGCATACTGGATCGCGGCACGCACGAGACGCTGGGTGCCGAGTTTGGAAACAGGCTTGAAGCCCACGCCAACGGTTTCAGGCGCTTCCGCACCGAAGCGGATTTTCTTGAAGTCGGCGGGGAAGTTTTCCTTGAGGAATGCGAGGGATTTCATCGCTTTTTCGCCACCGGCTTCAAAGTCGATACCAGCGTAAATGTCCTCGGTATTTTCGCGGAAAATCACCATGTCCACGAGTTCCGGATGTTTGACTGGGCTGGGCACGCCGTTGAAATACATCACGGGGCGGAGGCAGACGTAGAGGTCGAGGATTTGACGCAGGGCGACGTTCAGTGAGCGGATACCGCCACCGACAGGAGTGGTGAGTGGACCTTTGATGCCCACCAAAAATTCGCGGAAAGCGGTGAGAGTATCTTCCGGCAGCCATGCTTGGCCCAGATCGCTGACTTGATCCTTATACATGTTGAAGGATTTCTCGCCCGCAAAAACCTCGAACCAGGAAATCTTGCGCGAACCGTTGTATGCTTTTTCCACGGCGGCGTCCAACACTCGCACCGAAGCGCGCCAAATATCGCGTCCGGTGCCATCGCCCTCAATGAAAGGAATGATCGGATTGTTCGGAACCGAAAGAACGCCATTCGCAATGGTGATTTTTTCGCCGGCGGGTGGTGTGATATGTTGATATGCCATGATCTTGTATGGTGATGCGCGCGTAATGGAGCAACTTTGCCGCTTTGACGCAAGCAGGAACGCTGCCAAGAACGAATTCTTTTCAAGTTCTCTGAGTCATTTTCCTAGAGTAGGAAAGGCATTGTGAATAACTTGGGAAAAACACTCGAGCTTTCTCCAGCTCTCCCCACCACCCACGGTATTGCCATGCTCGAATCGAAGTGAAGAAAACGTAACATAGAGGCTTTTTACGGATGTTTTTTGGATAACTGTATGGTTTGCAAATCCAAATCTTTCGTCATTTCCCTTGATACAGCTTGATTTTTTCACCCTAACATCCCACTTGCCGCGCGTTTGCGACAAACCAGCGCAAAAACCCGCAAGTATCTTGCCTACGAAAAAGCCAACGACAAAAACAGGATTCACAAGATTCATCACGCTTGTGAATAACTCGTGAAAAACCCTCAAACAGTCGCTTCAAGCACTGGCCAGTGCGACTTTTTTCCAAGCAACCTATTTCTTTTTGAAGAAATCTCATGGTCAATCCGTCCCAAAATCCCTATGCAGAGTTCGCACCTCATGATACGCTCCCTGACTTTTGCCCTGATCGCGTCATTGCCTCTATCTGCGCAAACTTCGCCTCAAGCCGGGGGCAAGCCAAGCACCGTGATGGCGGTGACCCAGAATCGGGACAAGGCCATCTATGATTGGGCGGCTCGACATCAGGAAGTCTTGAACCTCGGCAAACTAGGTCCTGTCGACGTGGTGGTGCTGGGCGATTCCATCATGCACTACTGGGCTGGTTCTCCCAAAGCGCCGATTGTGCGCGGCGAAACCTCATGGAACGAGTTGTTCCAAGCGAAAAAAGTGGCCAATCTCGGCTTTGGTTGGGATCGGGTGGAAAACGTGCTGTGGCGCGTGCAGAACAACGAACTCAAAGAACTCAAGCCTTCGACCGTGATCGTTTTGATCGGTACGAACAATCTCGAATTCAACAGCGCTGTGGAAATCCGTATGGGCATCCAGACATTGTGCGGAGCCATTCACAAACAATTGCCGGAAGCGACGATTCACGTTCTCGGGATTCTGCCCCGCACGCAGCCGCCCAAGTTGATCACAAAGCCAGGCGAAGTGAACAACGAACTTCACCAACATCTCGCCGGCGTAACACGCGTGCATTTTCACGATCTCTCAGCCGTGTTTCTCGATGAGGAGGGTAAACTCAACGGCAAGCTGTTCAGCGATGGATTGCATCCGAACGAGGAAGGCTACCAGCACCTCGGCAAGGCCATGCGACAGATCATCGCGCGCTAAGACCGGACTGCGGACTTGACCTGCGAGAGCAATCGAAGGAATGATGGATCGCACATGAGCACCACGCGCAACATCGGAATCATCGCGGGCAACGGCGTTTATCCCTCGACCTTCGCCCGCGCGGCCCGCGCCCAAAGCTCGCCCGCGCGACTCAGCGCAGCGGCGTTCGAGGGCGAGACTGATGCCGCATTGCTCGGTCCTTTGGTAGACTCCCTCGAATGGCTGCGTGTCGGACAACTGGGGAAAATGATCAAATTTTTCAAATCTCAGGGCGTGACCGAGGCTATCATGGTCGGTCAAATCGCACCGAAAAATCTCTTCGATTTGCGCCCAGATCTACGTCTCCTGTTCATGCTCGCCAAGGTAAAAGAACGCAACGCCGAAAGCCTGTTTGGGGCCATCGCCGATGAGTTGCAAAAGGACGGGATCACGCTGCTACCCGCCACCACGTTCATGGAGGATCTACTCGCTCCTGCAGGCCACATCTGCGGTCCCGCACTGAAGTCACGAGCATGGGAGGATGTGCATTTCGGCCAACGCATCGCGAAGGAAAGCTCGCGTCTCGACGTCGGCCAAACCGTGATCGTGCGTCACGGCACGGTGCTCGCCGTGGAGGCCTTCGAGGGCACCAATGCCTGCATCAAACGCGGCGGCGAACTGGGCAGAGGGAAAGCCGTCACCATGGTGAAAGTTTCCAAACCGAACCAGGATTTCCGTTTCGATATTCCCGTCATCGGCGCCCAGACCATTCTTACCTGCGCTGAAGCAGGCGTGGGCGTGATCGCCGTGGAAGCGGGCAAAACGCTATTGCTGGAAAAAGACCGCATCGCCGCACTTTGTCAGGAAAAACGCATCACTCTGGTAGCATTTGACTGATTCTTGGCTGCACTTTCCCACCGCATTCAAAAGGAAATACCCTAAGCTCATCAATCGTCTAGGCACTTGAAATCTACCGTCACGATATTTTCACCGTGACTTCATCCGATTTTCACGCGCGTCCGCTTTCCTGCGGATCCGCGCTATGAAGCAACCTTCACAAACACCATCACCCCACCAACTCTGGCAACCATCCCAGTCGCGCGCCAAAAAGCTCGCGAAAAAAACTCGCAAGCCCTTCCGCCTCTGGCTGCTGCCATCGGAAAATACGCTGCGATTCCCTTCACCCAAAACAAACACTACCGTCGATGAACTGCATCGCGCCTTTCGCGAGGAACTGTTGTCTTGATTCCCCGTTTTCTTTTTAATCAGAGTGTCCTATGATACGGACATGTCACGCGAGGAAATGATCAAGGTGCTGGAAGAAATCGCACTTTTGTTAGAACTAAAGGACGAAAATCCATTCAAAATCAAAGCATACCGCGCCGGTGCGGAAACCATACGAACTTATCCCGATGATATCGTAGCTCTCGCAGCGGCAAACGAACTCAAGGGCGTTAAGGGCATCGGCGAGGCGCTGCGCGACAAACTCCACGAAATGGCCACCACCGGCCGACTGATTTTTCATGAAAACCTGCGCGCGGAATTCCCGCACGGTTTGTTCGAACTGTTCGAACTCCAAGGTCTCGGTCCCAAAAAAATCAAAACTCTCCACCGCGAACTGGGCATCAACTCCATCAACGATCTGAAGCTAGCCTGCGAGGAAAATCGCATCGCAGGCACTTCAGGCTTCGGCGCGAAAACGCAGGCCAACATCCTCGAAGCCATCGCCCACCGCGAGAGTTACGCCGGCATCTTCCGCCTTGGCAGCGTGGCCCACATCATCGAGGATTTGTTAGAAAAACTCCGTGATCACCCGGATACCCTGCGCGTCGCCGCTTGTGGCTCGTATCGCCGATCCAAGGAAACCGTGCACGATATCGACCTTCTCGTAGCCACTTCTCAGCCCGCTGAACTTACCTCGTATTTTACGACTCTACTTGGTATCCAGAAAATCTTGGCTCATGGCGACACCAAGGCGTCCGTGATTCTCGACAACGGCCTGCAATGCGATCTGCGTGCGGTATCGAACGCACAATTCCCCTTCGCCCTGCAATATTTCTCTGGTTCGAAGGAGCACAACGTCGCCCTGCGCCAACTGGCCTTGCGCCGTGGTTGGTCACTGAATGAATACGATTTTACGCGTATTCAAGACGACGCCGATCCCCTGCCTCCGATTCACGAGGAAAAAGACATCTATCAGGCACTGGGCCTATCGTTCATCGAGCCAGAACTGCGCGAAAACCTCGGCGAGATCGAGGCCGCGCAAAACGGTGCGCTGCCGCGATTGATCGAGATTGATAACCTACGCGGCACTTTTCACAATCATACCACCGAATCCGATGGTAAAAACTCGTTGGAGGAAATGGCCGCAGCCGCACAAGAACTGGGCCTGCAATACCTGGGCATCGCTGATCACTCGAAATCGTCTTTCCAGGCCAACGGTCTGGACGAAGATCGACTGCTGCAGCAGGTCGCGGCGATCCGCGAGTTCAATGCCGCCGCCCAAGGCTTCCGCGTTTTCGCTGGTTCGGAAGTAGACATACGGAAAGACGGCACTCTCGATTTCCCCGATGAAATCCTTGCCCAGCTCGACTACTGTGTGGCTTCCGTGCACAACGCATTCACCCTGAGCGAGGACGAAATGACACAGCGCATCATACGCGCCATGGAAAACGAACGCGTTACCATGCTGGGTCACCTCACAGGTCGCCTCTTGCTCAAGCGCGAAGCCTACGCGGTAAACATCAGCAAGATCATCGACTGCGCCGCGGAGACCCGCACCGTCATCGAACTCAATTGCAATCCCATGCGCCTCGACATGGACTGGCGCTGGTGGCACCGCGCGCGCGACAAAGGTGTGCTCTGCTCCATCAACCCGGACGCCCACAAAACCGAACAACTCCAGTTTCTCCACTTCGGCGTAAGACTGGCTCGCAAAGGCTGGCTCCGGCGCGATGACGTGATCAATACCTTTGCGTTGGATAAAATCTCTGAATGGCTGCAGCGACCGAAGTGCGAACGGTAAGAGACGTCTTCCCATTAAATCTCCCAATCTCCAAAATCAACATCGAATAAGCTAATAAAGGGACAGCTAATAAAGGGACAGACAAATTATCAAAAATTCCCTTGCCAAGCTGAGGGATTCGGGTAGAGTGGATGCATGAGACGCTCCCGATGGCTGGCTCCGTGGAAGGATTCGTTGGTGAAACCGGCGATTTACCACTGCGTATCGCGGGTGGTGGATCGGCGGTTTGTGTTCGGGGACGCG